>NZ_JBEOWI010000002.1:0-345442 GCF_040296005.1 Kitasatospora sp. NPDC002551
CCGCCGGCGCCGCCGCGGCGGCGCCGGGCCGATGGTGGCCGTGGTCGCGGCCGTCGCCGGGACGGGCGTGATCGCCGCGCTGACCGGCGCCGGGTACGCGGTGTTCCGGGGCGAGGAGGGGGCCGACGCGGGCGCGCGGGCCGCCGCCTACGAACCGCTGGTCGCCGCGGAGGCCGGCGACCGCAACGGCATCCAGGTGCCCGGCGCGGGCCTCGGCGCCCCGGACCTGCTCCCGTCCGCCACCGACCAGGCCCACGCGGCCACGGCCGGTCCCACGGCCACCGCCGCCACCACCGCCCCCGTGACGCCCTCGCCCTCGGCCTCGGCCGCCACCCCGGGCCGGAGCGCCTCCGCCGCCCCCGGCACCGCCTCCGCCACGCCCCATGACCCGGCCGCGAGCACGGCGCCCGGTGGCGCTCCCGGCGGTCCGGCCGGACCGCAGCAGCCGAGTTCCCCGGCCCCGGCCCCGACCACCGCGACCGCCAGGCCCTCCGCGACCGCCCCGCGCCCGACCGCCACCGCCGACCCGGGCGGCTCGTCCAACGGCTCCTTCGCCCAGCAGGTGGTGGACCTGGTCAACGTCCGGCGCGCGCAGGCCGGCTGCGGGCCGCTCATCGCCGAACCCCGGCTGACCACCGCCGCCCAGTTCCACAGCGACGACATGGCGAACCGCGGCTTCTTCGACCACGCCAGCCCCGAGGGCCGGCACGCCGACCAGCGCATCGAGGCGGCCGGCTACCGCTGGAGCACCTGGGGCGAGAACATAGCGCGCGGCCAGAAGGACCCGGCGGCGGTGATGGAGTCCTGGATGAACAGCCCCGGCCACCGCGCCAACATCCTCAACTGCTCCTTCAAGCAGATCGGGGTCGGCGTACGGACCGGCTCGGGCGGCCCCTGGTGGACGCAGGTCTTCGCCGCGCCGTCCTGACGGGTGTTCCGAACCACCCTCCCCGGCGGCGGTCCGGCCCCGCGTGCACCCGTGGGGCCGGACCGCCGCACCCCCGCCGACCTCCGATTTTCCGAATCAGCGTGAATTGTTGTTATCTGAGCACTCCTCGGAGGTCTCCCAGGAGGCAGGGCGGACGGATGACAGCAAGACGGAGTGCGGACCCATGAACGTTGACGTGCAGGGCGGTGCCGGGGCGACCCTGGTGCTCGCGGCCCAGGCGGGCGACCCGCAGGCGCGCGAGGCGCTGGTCGCCGCCTGGTTCCCGCTGGTCTACAACGTCGCCGGCCGGGCACTGAACGGCCACGCCGACGTGGACGACATCGCCCAGGAGACCATGATCCGGGCCCTGGACGGCCTGGAGGACCTGCGTGACCCGCAGGCGTTCCGCTCCTGGCTGGTCGCGATCACCATGAACCAGGTCCGCCGCCGGTCGACCGGCCAGCAGAAGGCGGCCGTCGGCGGCCTGGACGAGAGCTGGGAGCTGGCCGACCCGCGCGCGGACTTCACCGACCTGACCATCCTGCGGCTCGGCCTCTCCGGCCAGCGCCGGGAGGTCGCCGAGGCCACCCGCTGGCTGGACCCGGACGACCGGGAACTGCTCGCCCTCTGGTGGCTGGAGGCCGGCGGTGAGCTGACCCGCGCCGAACTCGCCGAGGCGCTCGACCTGACGCCGCAGCACGCCGCCGTCCGCGTCCAGCGGATGAAGAAGCAGCTGGAGGCCGGCCGGGTGGTGGTCCGCGCGCTCGGGGCCTACCCGCGCTGCCCGGAACTCGTCGAGCTGACGGCGGGCTGGGACGGCACGCCGAACTCGGTCTGGCGCAAGCGGATAGCCCGGCACATCCGCGGCTGCGCCGCCTGCGACGGGCTGGGACGCGATCTGTTCCCGGCCGAGGGACTGCTGGCCGGGCTGGCGCTGGTCCCCGTGCCGATGGACGCCCCGGGCGGACTCGCCCTCCAGGCCGCGGGCGCGGCGGCCGGCGGCTCCCCGGCCTCGTCCGCCTCCGCCGGCGCCTCCTCCGGAGCTGCGGCCGGCGCACCGGTGGGCGGTGCTCCGGAGGGAGCACCGCCCACCGACCCGGCCGGCGGACCGGGCGGCCGTGCGGGGTCCGTCCGCCGCAAGACGGTGCTGGCGGGCGGGACGGCGGCCGTGCTCGCCGCGGCGACGCTCGTGATGGTCTGGCCCCAGCACACCGGACCGGGCGATCCCGTGCCCGGAGCGACCACC
This sequence comes from Kitasatospora sp. NPDC002551, assembly GCF_040296005.1. NCBI lineage: Bacteria > Bacillati > Actinomycetota > Actinomycetes > Kitasatosporales > Streptomycetaceae > Kitasatospora > Kitasatospora sp. NPDC002551. The sequence continues at coordinate 2,175 of NZ_JBEOWI010000002.1, forward strand.
CCGGTCAGCACCCTCGACACCGCGCCGCCGACGGCCGCCGTGACCGCGACGGCCACCGCGCCGATTCCCGCGGCCCAGCCGCCCACGGCCGCCGCTCCGATCGCGACACCGCCGGCGGCCGAAGTGCCGGCCCCGGCGGCCACCCCGACGGGGAGTGCGAGCCCGGGCCCGAGCGGCACCCGGCCGAGCACGGCCCCGGCCACCCAGGAACGCCAGCTGGTCGACCTGGTCAACGCCGAGCGGGCCAGGCGCGGCTGCGCCCCCCTGCGGATCGACCCGAAGCTGCGCGCCGCCGCCCAGAGGCACTCCGACGACATGGCCGCCCGCAACTTCTTCGACCACGCCGCCCCCGACGGCAGCCGCGCGGACACCCGGCTGAACGCGGCCGGCTACCGGTGGTCGCAGTGGGGCGAGAACCTCGACCGGGGACCGAGCTCCCCGGGCGCGGTCTTCACGCGCTGGATGGACGGCGGTATCCACCAGTCGAACATGCTGGACTGCGCGTTCAAGGACGTCGGCATCGGCGTGGCCACCGGCCCCGGGGGCGTCTACTGGACCCAGGACCTCGCCGCCCCGCTCGGCTGACCGGGGCGGCGAGGAGGCGGGTCAGACCGGCAGGCCGACCAGACCGGGCGCCTCGCCCGTGACGTGGCCGGTCGCCTGACCGACCACCGCGCCGGCGTCCGTGACCTGCCCCGGCAGGGCGTCCGGCACCGAGGAGAGCGGCCCGCCCCGGAGCGGTCCGGTCAGCTCGCCCCGGCCGTCGGCGGCGTGGGCACTGGGAGCGGTCAGGGAGGCCACGACGCCGACGGCGAGCGAGGCGACGGCAAGCATGCTGCGCTTCTTCATGTCCGGTCCAACGACGCTCCGCCACCCGGGTTACGGCCCGGCCGCCACGACGGGGCGCGCCGGGGCCGGCGGCGCGCCCTCCGCCTCATGGCGTCGGGGCGAGCGGTGAGCGCGGACCCCCCGGGACCACCGAGGCGGTCGGGACGGTCGAGCCGTCCGGGGCGGTGGCGGCCGGGCGCAGCGAGGCGGCCAGCTTCGACAGTGCCGTGAGCGTCTCGTCCGTCGGGCGGCTCGCACAGGCCGTCAGCTGGACGACCTCCGGCCTGCCGTTGAGCAGCATGGCCCGGGACCCGAACAGCTGCAGGGTGCCGCCCCGGGCCTCGCAGTCCTTGTCGCGCGCCATGTTCTGCATCGTGCCCACCTCGCCCAGGTACTTGCCGACGGCGTTCGGGTCGCGGATCAGCCGGAGCGTGACCAGCACACCGTCGTCGAGCAGCGTCCCCGCGGTGAGGCACACCGACTCCTGCCGGCCGTCGCGGGTCGGGCAGCCGGTTCCACCCGCGAGCCGCTGGCTGGCGAGGTAGCCGACCGGATCCAGCTGTCCGACGCCGGGCAGCACGGTGAGGTCGTACCAGCCTCCCGGCACGTCCACGGCCACGTCGTCCAGCACGGTGAACCGGACCGTCCTGGCCCCGGTGGATCCGGCGCCCGGCGCGGCGCTCGGGGGCACGCTCGACGGCCGTGCGCCGGGCGGGACCGCGCCGAGGGCCGGACCGGAGGCGGCCGGGCCGAGCGCGGTGCCGCCCGGCCCCGGCGCCAGCGCGGGGGCCGCGGCCAGCGCGGCCGCGGTCAGGCCGACGGCGAGTCCGCCCGCGAGGGCGGCCCGGCGGCGGCGACGGCGCGTGCGGGCCGCCCGGGCCAGCACGCGCTCCATCCGGTCCTCGGGCGCCGGCAGGTGGGGGGCGGCCAGCTGAAGCAGGACCCGCAGCTCGTCCGCCACCTCGCGGTCCTCGTCGCCCTCCGGGGCACCGGGGTCCCAGTCGGTGTCCTCAGGCCCCGTCACGACGCCCCCCGTCCAGGAGCAGTTCCCGGGTGGGCAGCTTGCCGCGCAGCGCCTGCAGGGCGCGGTGCGTCTGGCTCTTGACGGTGCCCGTGCTGCAGCCCAGCGCCTCGGCGGTGTCCTCCACACTGAGGTCCTCGAAGAAGCGCAGCACCACCACCGCCCGCTGCCGGGGCGGCAGCGCCCGCACGGCGGTCGCCACCACCTGGCCCAGCACCACGTCGTCGAACGGGTCGGCGGCCGCCGGCGGCTCCGGCAGCTGGTCGTGCGGCAGCTCCCCGTGCCAGCGGCGGCGCCACCACGAGACGTGCGAGTTCACCAGCACCCGGCGGACGTACGCCTCGGGCCGGTCGATGGAGATCTGCGCCCAGCGCGGCCACACCTTGGCGAGGGCCGTCTGCAGCAGGTCCTCGGCCAGGTGCGGGTCGCCGGTGAGCAGCCAGGCCATCCGTAGCAGCCGGGGGCTGCGGGCGGCGACGAACTCCTCGAAGTCCGGTGTCGCGTCCCTCATCCCGCCGCCCCCGCCATGCCGTTCCCGCCACCGTCTCCGTCGCCCGTGCCGCCACCCCGGTGGCGGCGGTCCTGCCGGTCGGCCGTGGCCGCCGGGTCCTCGCTGTCGTTCTCACGGCTGCTGAACGCGCTGGGGTCCGCTCCGGGTTGCCCGGTCGGCGGGCCCATTTTTCCCGGGCCGGTGGGGCGGGGGCCACGCGGGGGGCCGTGCGGTGGCGTGAGGGGCCGGGCGGTGGCGGGAACGGCATGGCGGGGCCGGCCGGGGACGCTGGACGGCCCGCGAGCCGGCCGGGACTCGGCCGGGCGGCGGGCGGGCCGTGGCCACCACGATCCGCCCCCCTCCCGCGCCCGCCAAGGGCGCGCGGAGGGCGCCCGGGGGCACCCGCAGGGCGCGCCGGGCGAAGCGGCCCGCCCGCCGTCCGCCGTCTCCCGCCCCCGCGCGTCCACCGGTCTCCCGTACGGCTCAGAGCGTCCCCGACCCGCGCGGCACACCGCCCGGACGCCGGGCGGCGTCGGGATCCACCGGGTCCACCGTCCAGTCCGGGTGACCGGGCATCGGCGGGGTCCGCTCGCCGTAGAGCCACTCGCGCAGGAAGCCGTCCAGCGGCTGCCCGGAGACCTCGGCGGCGGTGCGCAGGAAGTCGGCGGTGGTGGCGGTGCCGTGGCGGTGACGCCGCAGGAAGGCCCGCTCGATCCGGTCGAACACCTCCGGCCCGACCAGCTCCCGCAGCGCGAACAGCACCAGCGTGCCGCCGGTGTACCGCTGGCTGTCGAACAGCGTCGCGGCGGTCGGCACGGCCACCGGGCCGGAGTCGTGGCGCCACTGGTCGCCCTGGGCGTAGACCCGGCGCATCCGGTCGGTGAGCGTGGTGGAGCCGCCGGAGTCCGGCCAGCCGCGCTCGTAGCGGTACGTCAGCCCGTAGAAGTCGGCATGGCCCTCGTTGAGCCAGAGGTCGGCCCAGGTGCCCGGGGTGACGCTGTTGCCGAACCAGGAGTGCACCAGCTCGTGCATCATGTGGGAGCCGATCAGCGGCTCCGGCTGGCGCAGGAAGTTCGGTTTGTAGAGCGTCAGGGTCTGCGTCTCCAGCCCGGTGAAGCCGAACGCCTGCGGGTCGTCGGTGTCGGCCGGCAGCAGCCCGTACGTCTCGAACGGGTACCGCCCGAGGTGCTGCTCGGCCCAGGCCAGCTGGCCGGGGGTCAGGGCGAGGGCCGGCTCCAGGTCGGCGGCGCGCGCGGTGGGCACGACGTCGCGCAGCGGCTGCCCCTGCGGGCCCCGGCGCTCGCGGACCGTGTAGCGGCCCACCGAGGCCTGGAGCAGCTCGGTCGCCATCGGCTCGCGGACGGCGTACCGCCGGGTGGTGGTGCCGTCGGCGTGCGGCTCGGTGGAGGTGGGCAGGCCGTTGGCCACGCCGAGGAGGTCGTCCGGCGCGGTGACGGCGATGGTGAAGCGGGCCTTGTCGCCCGGCCGGTCGTTGCAGGGGAAAACGGTGTGCGCGCCGTCCGGCTGCCCGGCCACCGCGAAGCCGTCGGGCGTCACCACCCAGCCCGTGTGCGGCAGCGTGGCGCGCGGGTCGGCGGTGTACTCGACCTCCACCCGCAGCACGGTGCCCGCCCGTACCGGACGGGCGGGCAGCACGGTGAGCTTCTCGTCGTGCGCCCGGAACCCGGCCGGGCGGCCGTCGACCCGCACGGCGTGCACGTCCAGGCCCAGCGCGTCCAGCTCCAGCTCCGCCGTCCTGGTCAGCGCGCGGGCGGTCAGCACGGTGGTGCCGTCGACCGTGCGGGTGGCGGGCCGGTAGGTGAACGCGAGGTCGTAGGCGAGCGCGTCGTAGGCGGTGGTGCCGAGCGAGGGGTAGACGGGGTCCCCGGTGCCCCCGGCCGGCGCTGCGGCGGCCGCGGCCGGTCCGAGCGGGAGCGCCGCCAGCGCGAGCGCGGCGGCGAGGGCGGAACGGTGCCAGGACAAGGTGATCACCTCTCTCGTGTCGTACGGACCGGCGCCCGGCCCGGGAACGGTTCCGGCTTCGGTTCCGGTTCCTCTCAGCGATGCTCCGGACACGGACCGTAGCAGAGTGCTCCGACAGTCCGGGCGACACGCGGCGTCGCCCGGACGGACCACCGGAGTAGCGGGGCGGCTGCGCAGTGTCATACCTTCGAAGTGCTCCGCCCCCTGACGGACGGAGCCACGGCCGTCGGAGCGCCTGGCCAGGTCCGGCGGCCGTACTCGTGCCCGCACACCCGGGCCCGTCACCTCGTAGGCTGGGCAGCCGTGCCGGCCGCCCGCAGCCCCGCCGGCCCACCGGACCGGCAGGAGCGAGCCCCGTGACCAGCCCGCACTTCGTGGTGATCGGCGAGTGCGTCGCCGACGTCGTCCGCACCGACGGCGCGCCCGACGCGATCCACCCGGGCGGCAGCCCGGCCAACGTCGCGTACGGGCTGGCGCGGCTGGGGCAGCCCGTCGCGCTGCTCACCGAGCTCGCCGACGACCCGTACGGGCGGCTGATCCGCGCCCATCTGGAGTCGGCCGGCGTCACCCTGCTGCGCGAGCCGGCCGCCGGGGACGACGGCCCGCGCACCCCCTCGGCGGTGGTGCGGCTGGACGCCGAGGGCCGGGCGCACTACACCTTCGACATCGGCTGGACCCTCCCGGCGATCGAACTCCCCTTTCCGCCGGGGCACCTGCACATCGGCTCGATCGCGGCCGTCACCGAGCCCGGCGCGGCGGCCGTGCTGGCCCTGGTCGAGCGCCGGCGCGGCCGGGCGTCCGTCAGCTACGACCCGAACGTGCGGCCCGCGCTGATGGGGGAGCACGCCGAGGCCGTCCGCCGGGTGGAGCGCTGCGTGGCGCTCAGCGACCTGGTCAAGGCCAGCGACGAGGACCTCGCCTGGCTCTACCCGGACCGCACCCCGGAGGAGTCCGCCCGCCACTGGCTCGGCCTCGGCCCGGCCACCGTCGCGGTCACCCGGGGCCCGGCCGGCGCCTTCGCGCTCACCGCCGACGGCCGCCGCGCCGAGGCGCCCGCCCGTCCGGTCCGGGTCGCCGACACCGTCGGCGCCGGCGACGCCTTCACGGCCGCCCTCCTGCACGCCCGTTACGCCGGCGCCGACCTCCCCGCCGCGCTCACCCGTGCCACGACCGCCGCCACCCTCACCGTCACCCGCCCCGGCGCCACCCCGCCCGACGGCGCCGAACTCACCGCCGCCCTGCGCGCCTGACCCCCTGCCGGGGCGGCGCGGCGGGCCGCTCCGCACGGTCCGGCGGACACCCGCCGCGCCCAGCGGCCGCTGCTGTCAAGGGACTCCGGCCGGGGATCCGGGCGCCGAAGCCCTGCTCGCGGACGCGGCGGACGGCCCGGCCGGTAGGGGGTGGCGGTCGACGCCGCGTCGGCCCTGGTTCATGGGTTGGTCAAATCTGCGATCCCGCCCGGGCGTTCGCAAGCCACGGTGCGCGAACCCGCGGCGCGCTGATGCCGCACGCCGTGCCGCCCGGCGCGGGCGCGATGGCGGCGCTGATCATGACCGGCGTCGCGGACAGCGACGCGTCCGGGCCGATCCGGGCGGCGGGCGCCGAGGTGGTCAACCACAACTCGCCCGACCAGGTGGTGATCGGCGGCAGCACGGAGAGCGTGGAGCGGGCCGGGGCCGCGCTGGAGGAGGCGCTGCCGGACCTGACGTTCGTCCGGCTCCGGGGCAGCGCGCCGTTCCACTCGACCCCGATGGGCGCCCGGGAGCGGTTCGGGGAGCCGCTCGCGCGCTGCGCGGGCCGGCTGCGGCCCGAGCGGGCGGCGCAGGTCACCTCCAACTACACCGGCGGGTTCCACGATCCGGACACGCTGCTCGAACACCTGCGCGGGCAGGTGGCCGGCCCGGTGCGCTGGACCGACAAAAATGCGGGCGCTGCGTGCCCGCGCCGGCCGTGACCGCCGACCCGGTCCCGGTCCCCGTCGCCGCGCCCGCGGCGGCGTCCTGCGACGACGGGCCCGCCACGCTGGGCGATCCCGGGTTCCGGCGGGACCGCAACACCCGCCCGGAGCTGGTGGTCGGCCTGGGCCGGGCGGGGCTGCTGGGCCACCTCGGCCCCGGCGGTCTGTCCCGGGAACGGGCGGCGGAGGACCTCCGCCGGGCCCGCTGGCTCCGCCTCGAACACCGGCCCGGCTACCGCAGCCCGGTCGGCCGGCGCTGACGGGTGTCACCCGTGGCCGGGGGCGCCCAGGGGGCGGGTCCGCTGGGTGTCGGAGTCGAAGGTGCGGGCGGCGGTGAAGGTGCCGGTGAGGTCGGGGTGGCGGCCGAGGAGGGTGTGGGCGAGGGTGACGGCCTCCGGGGTGAGGCGGCGGGTCAGTCCGAGGTGGGGGGACCAGCGGCCGGGGACGTAGTGGGGGTCGGGCTCCTCGGCGTGCTCCAGCACCTCCCAGACGCGCTGGTGCAGCCGCAGCAGGTCGAGGGTGGGCACGACCGACCAGCTGAGCACCCGGCGCCGGCTGCGGGCGGAGAAGGAGAGCAGGCCGGTCATCCGCACGGTCAGCGGCAGGGAGCCGGCGAGGAGTCCGTCCAGCCGCTCGCCCGCCCCGGCGGGCATCCGGGCGCAGGAGGCCAGGGTGAGGTGGGGGCGGTGGCCGGGGTGCTGGTTGTGGGCGAGGCTGTCCACTCCGCCGTCGGCGAGCCGCTGCCAGACCTCGCGCACGGCGCGGTCCAGCGGCGGGTCGCAGAGCAGTTCAACGGTCTGCACGGGTGAGGTCCTTGGCGTACCAGATCTCGGCGTACGGGCGGTCGGAGTAGGCGGGGATCTCCCGGTAGCCGTGCCGGGCGTACAGGGCGCGGGCCTCCACCAGGTCGAGCCGGGTGTCCAGGACGATCCGCTCGGCGCCCAGCGCCCGCGCCGCCTCGTCGACGGCGGCCATCAGCCGGGGCCCGCCGCCGGTGCCGCGGCGGGCCGGGCGGACGTAGACCCGGGTCAGTTCGACCGTGGTGGCGTCGACGACCCGCAGCCCGGCGCAGGCGGCGCTCTCCCCGGCGTAGCGGCCGACCAGGAACACGCCGGTGGGCGGCGCGAGGTCGTCGCTGGGCGAGCCGGCGAGCCCGGTCTCGATCTCCTCCGGAGTCCCCTCCCGGCCGAGGCGCAGCCGGTAGTAGCTGTTGGCGACGTCGATGTAGTAGTCCCGGAGCAGCGCCAGGGCCTCCGCGGACCCGACATCGGCGGGCGCGATCGCCCAGTGTTCGGTCGTACTGGGCTGCGTGCTGGCTGTCATGCGCGCATTATCGACGGCCCGCCGCTTCCCCGGCGAGCCCTTTTCGATCATCGTCGGCCCGGTGGGCCGGGCGGGTGACGGGGGGATTGGGCGGCCGGTGTGGCGGGGGAGCAGTGGGTCTATGGACAGACCATCAGATTGTCGTAGGGGCGGAGGGGTGGCGGGGCGCCGGCGTCGGCGGGGACGCGGCGGGCTGCTCGCGGCGGTGTGCCTGGCGGCCGCGGTCGCGGGGTGCGGCGGGCAGGGCGGGGACGGGGCGGCGCCGTCGGCCGCGCGGAACGGGGCGGACCCGGTGGCGGACCGCGGGGTGCCCCGCCCGCCCGCGGCGCCGCTGGTGCTGCCGGGGCCGGCCCGGGCGGAGGAGGAGGCCGGCGGCGAGGCGGTGGCCCGCAAGGCGCGGGAGGCCAGGGCGGTGCTGGAGACCGCGGCGCGCTGGGGTCTGGCACGCCCGCCGCTGCCCGCCCCGCCGCCCCCGGCGAGCCGGCCCGCGCTGTACGCCGCGCAGGGGGTGAAGCTCGCCGACGGGCTGCCGCCGGTGGTCTACCGGGTGCCCACCGACGAGAAGATCGTCTTCCTGACCGTGGACGACGGCGCCGAGAAGGACCCGGAGTTCAACCGGATGGCCAACGAGCTGGGCGTCCCGCTGTCCACCTTCGTCGCGGACTACCTGGCCCGCTCCGACTACGGCTACTTCCGCGGGCTCGCGGCCCAGGGCGACGCGGTGAACAACCACACGATCAACCACCGCAACCTCAAGCTGCTCGGCTACGGCACCCAGCGCGAGGAGATCTGCCGCCAGCAGGACCAGCTGGAGGAGCAGATCGGCACCCGTCCGCGGCTGTTCCGCCCGCCGTACGGCGAGTACAACGAGGACACCCTGCGGGCCGCCGCCTCCTGCGGCATCGAGGCGGTGCCGCTGTGGAACGAGGAGGCGTTCCCGGACCGCATGGAGTACCGCTACGAGGACCAGCGGCTCCACCCGGGCGACATCATCCTCACCCACTTCCGCGGCGCCGACCTGTGGCCTGGCACCATGCCGGACCTGCTGCGCAAGGTGGTCGACGAGGTGACCGCGCAGGGCTACGCGCTGGCCCGGCTGGACGACTACCTGTAGGCCCCGGAGCGGGGGCCCGGCGGCGTCAGCCGAGCGAGAGGGCGTCCAGGTACACCCAGGCGCCCTCGTGCCGGACGAACCGGCTGTCCTCGGTGAGGGCGCCCTCCTCGCGCCCGTCCGCGTAGTGGGCCCGGAAGGCCACCGTGCCCTCGGCGTGGAACGGCCCGCCCTCGGTGCCGGAGAGCACCTCCAGCCGCAGCCAGCGCAGCGCCGGGTCGAAGTCGACGCTGTCCGGCCGGGTGTCCGGGTGCCAGGTGCGCAGCAGGTAGGCCTCGTCCCGGGCGGCGAAGGCGCTGTAACGCGAGCGCATCAGCGCCTCCGCGGTGGTCGCGGCGGCCTGGCCGCGGTGCAGCCGGCCGCAGCACTCGGCGTAGCTGGCGGGCAGGCCGCAGGGACAGGGCGAGGAGGGCAGCAGGCGCGGCGCGGGGGCGGCGGCGCGGGTGGCGGATCGGCGTCGGGACATGGCTCCATTCTTGCGCCTCGCGGGGGCGGCTCGCGCCCGGCGTCCGGTCCGGGACGTCCCGGACCGCCGTGGGCGGGTGCCCGGGACGGGGCGGGCGCCGGTCCGGCGCCGGACCGGGGCCGGGACGCGGCCGACGCCCCAGGCGTCCGGGACGGCGGGTGGCGGACCTTGGAGGCGGACCCGGTGCCCGCCGGGTCCGCGTCCCGCCCGCCCCCTCCCACGAGTCTCCCCACGACACCCCTCGATTGACTGTCCTCGGACAATGTAAAGTCCGGAAATCTGCTTGCGGTGTCGGCAGGGCGCACGGGTGCCCGAGCTGACGGACCGTTGGCGAAGACGGTAGCGGTCCGAACTGTCGCTGCCAAGGGGGCGTCAAGGGGGCTGACAATCTGTAAGAAATCGCCAACGAACCGTCACGCTTCAGCACCGCTGACGGGGGAGAAGAGGGTGATCTTTCCGGCATATCGAACGAGTGACGGAAATGTGCTGGTGATTCGTAGATCTTTACCCCACCATCTCCCAGGGCACACCGCCCATTTCTCGCCGACCACAAGTCGATGCAGCAGCACCCTCGGGAGATAGTGATGAGTTCGACGGGACTTCCTCCGCTGGATCCGGCCGCGCCGCTGGCCGAACTGGTAGCAGCCCAGGCCAGACGGAGTCCGGACGCCACCGCCGTGATCGACGGCACGCGCCGGCTGACCTACCGCGAGCTGGATGCCGCGGCCGACGCGATGGCGGGCCGGCTGGCCGCCGCCGGTGTCCGGGCCGGGACACTGGTCGGTGTCTGCCTGCCGCGGACGGCGGAGCTCGTGGTCGGCCTGCTGGCGGTGCTGCGGGCCGGCGGGGCGTACGTGCCGCTCGACCCGGCCTATCCGCGCGACCGCCTGGAGCTGGTCATCGGCGACGCGCAGGCCCCCGTCGTGGTCACCGACCGCGCCCACGAGCACCTGCTGAACGGCGCCGGCGCCACCCTGCTGTACGTCGACGGCGAGAGCCCCGCCGCCGCGCTCGACCCGGCCGCCGCGCACCCCACCACCGGTGACGCCACCACCGACGCGCTCGCGTACGTGCTCTACACCTCCGGCTCCACCGGCCGCCCCAAGGGCGTCTCGGTCACCCAGCGCGGCGTCAACGCCATGCTCCGCTGGGCCGCCGGCACCTACACCGCCGCCGACCTCGCCGGCGTGCTCCTCGGCACCTCCGTGTGCTTCGACATCTCGGTGTACGAGCTGTTCCTCCCGCTCTCCGTCGGCGGTACGATCATCGTCGCCGAGAACGTCCTCGCCCTGCCCGAGCTGCCCGCCCGGGACGAGGTCACCCTGGTCAACACCGTGCCCAGTGCCATGGCGGCCCTGCTGCGCGGCGACGGTCTTCCCGGCGGCGGGGGTCTGCCGGGCACGGTGCGCGTGGTCAACCTCGCCGGCGAGGCGCTGCCCCGCCACCTGGCCGACAAGGTCTACGCCCAGCCCCAGGTCGAGCGCCTCTACAACCTCTACGGGCCCACCGAGGACACCGTCTACTCCACCTGGTCGCTGGTCGCCCGCGACGAGGCCGGCGAGCCGGTCATCGGCCGCCCGCTCGAAGGCACCCTCGGCCACGTCCTCGACGAGCACCGGATACCCGTGCCCGACGGCGGCATCGGCGAGCTCTACCTCTCCGGCGAGGGCCTGGCCCGCGGCTACCACGGCCGCCCCGACCTCACCGAGGAGCGCTTCGTCCACGTCGACGGCGTGCGCTGCTACCGCACCGGCGACCTGGTCCGCCGGCTGCCCGGCGGCGACCTGGAGTACCACGGCCGCGTCGACCACCAGGTGAAGGTCCGCGGCTTCCGCGTGGAACTCGGCGAGATCGAGGCCGTGCTCGCCACCCACCCCGCCGTCGAGGCCGCCGCCGCCGTCGTCCAGCGCGACGAGGCCGGCGACTACCTGGCCGCCTTCGTCCAGCCCGCCCCCGGCGCCGCCGAGCCGACGCCCGCCGAGCTGCGCGCCCACTGCGCCGCCGCCCTGCCCGGCTACATGGTGCCGCTGGCCGTCGCCGTCCTGGAGCGGATGCCGCTCACCCCCAACGGCAAGACCGACCGCAAGGCGCTGCCCCCGGTCGCCCGCAGTCGCGCCGGGCACGAGCTGTTCGTCGCCCCCCGCACCCCCGTCGAGACCCGGATCGCCGAACTCTGGCAGGGCCTGCTCGGCGTCCCCGAGGTCGGCGTCCACGACGTCTTCCTCGACCTCGGCGGCCACTCCCTGCTCGCCGCCGGCCTGCTCGCCCGGATCGAGCGCGAGTTCGGCACCCGGGTGCCGCTCGCCGAGTTCTTCGCCGCCCCGACCATCGCCTCCCTCGCCGTGCGCGTCGCCAACGGCGGCGGCGGACGGGCCTTGGTGGAGCCCCCGAAGCGCGAGGCCGAACTGCCCGCCCGCGCCACCGACTTCCAGCGCGAGCTGTGGCTGCACGAGTCCATGCAGCACGACAGCCCGCTCTACAACGTGCCGCTGCGCATCCGCGCCGAGGGCGCCCTCGACCGCGAGGCCCTCGGCCGCGCGCTCAGCGAGGTCGTCCGCCGCCACGAGGCGCTGCGCACCGCGCTGCGCGGAGCCCCGATCCCGACCGAGCACGACCCGGTCGTCGCCGACGTCCGCCCCCCGTACGCCGTCGACGTCCCGCTGCTCGACCTCACCGGGCCCGACGGCACGGCCCCCGACGAGCAGGCGCTGGACGCCGCGCTGCGCGCCGAGGCCGCCCGCCCGCTGGACCTCTTCAACGGCCGGCTGCTGCGCGTCCTCGCCGTGCGCACCGGCGAGGACCGGCACGAACTGCTGTTCACCGTGCACCACGCCGCGATGGACGGCTGGGCCGCCGGACTGCTGCTCGCCGAACTCGCCCGCGCCTACCGGGACGGCGAACTGCCCGAGCCCGCGCTCCAGCTGTCCGACGTCGCCCGCTGGGAGGAGCGCAACGTCGAGGCCGGCCGCGAGGCCGCCCAGCGCTGGGGCGAGCGGCTGCGCGGCATCGAGGGCGACCAGCACCTGCCCGGCGACCGCCCGCACCCCAACCCGCAGGACATCGCCGGCCGCCGGATCGCCCGCCCGCTCGACGCCGCCCTCGTCACCGGCGTCGAGAAGTGGGCCGCCCAGGAGGGCGCCAGCCTCTACATGGCCGTGCTCGCCGCGCTCGGCGGAGTGCTGCACCGCTACACCGGCCACACCGACATCGCGGTGATCAGCCCCTTCTCCGTCCGCCCGGTGCCCGAGCTGGAGACGGTGCTCGGCTCGCTGATCAACACCGTCGCGCTGCGCTTCGACGTGGCCGGCACCGACACCTTCCGCGAGCTGCTCGCCCGGGTGCGCCCGACCGTGCTGGAGGCCGCCGAGCACAGCGGCCACCCGTTCGTCGACCACGCCCGCCGCTCCGGCGGCTCGGCCGGCCTCACCGCCTCGCCGATCTCCCAGGTGCTGCTCGCGGTCCAGAACCACCCGGTGGCCGGCGTCCGGCTGCCCGGCCTGGACCTGACGTTCGTCGCCGAGGTGGACAACAGCACCGCCAAGACCGACCTGTCGCTGTTCCTGGAGTTCCCGGTCGACGGCCCGCTGCTGTCCGCCGAGTACCGCACCTCGCGCTACGACGAGCGCTCCGTGCGCGCCGCGCTCGACCACCTGGTCACGCTGCTCGCCGCCGCCGTCGCCGAACCCGACCGCCCGCTCGGCGAGCTCGCCATGCTCTCCGCCGCCGAACGCGAGGCCGACGAGCCGGTCAACCGCACCGAGGCGCCGATCCCCGGTGCCCGGCTGCACGAGCTGGTCGCCGCCCAGGCCGCCCGCACCCCGGACGCGCCCGCGGTGTCCGCCGCCGACGGCACCCTCGGCTACGCCGAACTCGACGCCGCCGCCAACCGGCTGGCCCACCTGCTGGCCGCCCGCGGGGCCGGCCCCGGCAGCATCGTCGCCGTCGCCGTGCGGCGCGGCCGGCTGCTGCCCGCCGCCCTGCTCGGCGTGCTGCGCAGCGGCGCCGCCTACCTGCCGCTCGACGTCGACCAGCCGCTCGCCCGCAACCGGGGCGTGCTCGACGACGCCGGCATCACCCTGCTGGTCGCCGAGAGCGCCACCGCCGGCGACGAGCTGCTGCACGGCCGCGAGGCCGTCCTGGTGGACGGCCCCGAGCACGCCGCGGCCCCCGCCGAGGCGCCCGCCGTCACCGTCGGCCCGGAGGACCCGGCCTACCTGCTGTACACCTCCGGCTCCACCGGCCGCCCCAAGGGCGTCGCCGTGCCGCACCGCGCGATCGTCAACTTCCTGACCTCGATGGGCCGCGAACCCGGCCTCACCGAGCGGGACGTGATGGCCGCCGTCACCACCGTCACCTTCGACATCGCCGGCCTGGAGCTGTGGCTGCCGCTGGTCACCGGCGCCCGGGTGGAGATCGCCGACCGCGCCACCGCCACCGACGGCACCGCGCTCGCCGCGTGGCTCGACAAGCAGGGCGTCACCCACCTCCAGGCCACCCCCGCCACCTGGCGGATGCTGCTGGAGGCCGACTGGGCCGGCCGCCCCGGGCTGACCGCCCTGTGCGGCGGCGAGGCGCTCACCGCCGACCTCGCCCGCGCCCTGCTCGGCCGGGTCGGCGCGCTGTGGAACCTGTACGGCCCGACCGAGACCACCGTCTGGTCCACCGTCCAGCGGGTCACCCCCGAACTCGCCGCCCACGGCGGCGTGGTGGCCCTCGGCGCGCCCATCGCCAACACCCGGCTGCACCTGCTCGGCGCGGCCGGGCAGCCCGTGCCGGTCAACGGCATCGGCGAACTGTGCATCGCCGGCGCCGGCGTCGCGCTCGGCTACCACGGCCGGGCCGACCTGACCGCCGAACGGTTCACCGCCGAACCCGGCCGCACCGACGGCGCGCGGATGTACCGCACCGGCGACCTCGCCTGCCGCCGCGCCGACGGCCGCCTGGAGTACCACGGCCGCGCCGACGCCCAGGTCAAGCTCCGCGGCTTCCGCATCGAGCTGGGCGAGATCGAGGCCGCGATCACCGCCGTCCCCGCCGTCGCCGCGGGCGCCGCCCGGCTGATCGAGACCCCGGCCGGCGCGGCCCTGGCCGGCTACGCCGTCGCCCCCGGCCTCACCGAGGACGCGCTGCGCATCGCCCTGACCGAGCGGCTGCCCGACTACATGGTGCCCGCCGGCCTCGTCCTGCTCGACGCGCTGCCGCTCACGCCGGCCGGCAAGGTCGACCGGGCCGCCCTGCCCGTGCCGCAGCTCGGCGGCGCCGGCGCCCCGCCCGAGGGCGACTGCGAGGAACTGCTCGCCGACCTGTGGATCGAGGTCCTCAAGGTCGAGCGCGTCTCCCGGCACGACGACTTCTTCGCGCTCGGCGGCCACTCCCTGCTCGCCACCCGACTGCTCGCCAGGATCCGCGACACCTTCGAAACCGAACTGCCCCTGCGCGTCGTCTTCGAGGACCGGACCCTGGCCGCCCTGGCCCGCCGCGTCGAGGAGCGCCTGCTGGAGGAGATCGACGACCTCGACGACCTCGGCCTCGACCGGACCACCGGGAGCGCGCTGTGACCCGACCCACCGTATCCGCACCCACCGGCAACACCGGTGGGTCCGGACCCATGAACGCACGCCCGGCCGCCGGCGACACCGGCGCCCCGACGGGGGAGACCGCATGACCGACCAGCACACCGCCGGGACCGTTCCGGAACCGGATCCCGCCGCCCGGCGGCAGGAACTGCTGCGCGCCCGCCTCGCCAAGGCCAAGGCCGCCAAGGCGGCGGCCGCGGCCGGCGGCGCCGAGCGCCGCACCATAGCCCCGCGCCCCGAGGGCACCCCGGCACCGCTCTCCTTCGCCCAGCGCCGGATGTGGTTCCTCGCCCAGTACGAGCCGGACAGCGCCGCGTACCACATCCCGCTCGCCCTGCACCTCGACGGCGAGCCCGACGAGGCCGCCCTCGGCGCCGCCCTCACCGACGTCCTCGCCCGGCACGAGGTGCTGCGCACCGTCTACCCGGAGGTCGACGGCGAGGTGCGCGCCGAGGCGCTGCCCGCCGACCGCTTCACCCTCACCACCGCCGACGTCCCCGCCGACGAGGTCGACGCCTGGCTGGCGACCGAGGCCCACCGCCCCTTCGACCTCGCCGCCGACCTGCCGCTGCGCGCCGCCCTGCTGCGCACCGGCGACGGCGCGGTGCTCACCCTGGTGCTGCACCACATCGCGGCCGACGGCTGGTCGATCGGCGTCCTGTTCGGCGACCTCGCCGCCGCCTACGGCGCCCGGCGCACCGGCGCCGCCCCGGCGTTCGAGCCGCTGCCCGTCCAGTACGCGGACGTCGCGCACTGGCAGCAGACCGGGCTCGCCGCCGAACTCGACCGCCAGCAGGCCTGGTGGCAGGAGCGCCTGCGCGGCGCCACCGCCACCGTCACGGTGCCCGCCGACCGGCCCCGGCCGGCCGTCGCCGGCACCGCGGGCGCCCGGTTCACCGCCGAACTCGGCGCCGAGCGCAGCCGCCGGATCCGCGCCCTCGCCGAACAGACCGGCACCACCGTCTACATGGTGCTGCTGGCCGCCCTGCAGACCGTCCTCGGCCGCTACACCGGCAGCGAGGACGTCACCGTCGGCACCCCGATCGCCGGTCGCACCCGCAGCGAGACCGAGCCGCTGGTCGGCTGCTTCGTCAACACCCTGGCGATGCGCACCGACCTCTCCGGCGACCCGACGGTCCGCGAACTCCTGGAGCGGGTCAAGGACGCCACCCTCGGCGCCTACGGCCACCAGGACCTGCCCTTCGAGCGGCTGATCGACGCCCTCGGCCTGGAGCGCGAACTCGCGCACACCCCGCTGTTCCAGGTCCTGCTCAACGTCCACAACCAGGCCGAGGCCCGTCCCGAGCTGCCCGGGCACACCGTCAGCTGGTGGCCGATCGGCACCGACACCGCCAAGTTCGACCTGTCGGTGGCCGTCGTCGACACCGGCGGCGACCTCGCCGCCGACCTGATCTGGCGCACCGAGCTGTACGACGAGGCCACCGTCCACCGCGTCTTCGGCCACCTCACCACGGTGCTCGACGCGATGGCCGCCGGCCCCGACCGCCCGCTCGCCGACCTGCCCCTGCTCACCCCGTCCGAGCAGCGGCAGCTCACCGTCTGGGACGAGGAGACCCTGCGCGACTGGGACCTCGACGGCACCCTGCACGCCCTGGTCGAGGAGCAGGCCCGCCGCACCCCCGACGCGCCCGCCGTGCGCGGCGCCGACGGCGTGCTCAGCTACGCCGAACTCGACCGGCGCGCCAACGCGCTGGCCCACCGGCTGCGCGCGCACGGCGTCGGCCCGGACCGCCCGGTCGGCCTGCTGGTCGAGCGCTCCGCCGCCCTGGTCGTCGGCATGCTCGGCATCCTCAAGGCCGGCGGCGCCTACCTGCCGCTCGACCCGGTCTACCCCGACGGGCGCATCCACGGGCTGCTCGACGCCTCCGGCGCCGCCGCCGTCGTCACCACCGACGACCTGCGCGAGCGGCTCACCGGCGAGCTGCCGGTGGTCGTCCCGGACGGCGAGGAGCGCGCCGACGCGCCCGAGGCGGACGTCCGCCCCGAGCACCTCTGCTACCTCATCTTCACCTCCGGCTCCACCGGCGCGCCCAAGGGCGTCGCCGTCGAGCACCGCAACTACCGCAACTACCTGCACGGCCTGCGCGAGCGGATCGGCGGCGACCAGCAGGGCTGGAACTGGGCCCTGGTCTCCACCTTCGCCGCCGACCTCGGCACCACCAACGTGTTCGGCGCGCTCACCGGCGGCGGCTGCCTGCACCTGCTGACCCGCGACCAGGCCACCGACCCGGACGCCTTCGCCGCCTACGCGGCCGAGCACCGGATCGACGCCATGAAGCTGGTCCCCAGCCACCTGGAGGGCCTGGCCGCGCACGGCACCGGCCTCGGCGGGATCCTCCCCGCCCGGCTGCTGATCTGCGCCGGCGAGGCGCTGCGCCCCGACCTGGTGGACCGGATCCGCGCCGCCCGGCCCGACCTGCCGCTGCACAACCACTACGGGCCCACCGAGACCACCGTCTCGATGCTCGGCACGCCGGTGCCCGCCGACCTCGGCGACGCGGCCACCGCGCCGCTCGGCCGGCCGTTCGGCAACGTCCGCGCCCACCTGCTGGACGCCCGCCGCCGCCCCGTCCCGGTCGGCGTCCCCGGCGAGCTGTACGTCTCCGGCGGCGGCGTCGCCCGCGGCTACCTGGGCCGCGACGACCTCACCGCCGAGCGCTTCCTGGAGGTCGACGGCCGCCGCTGCTACCGCACCGGCGACCTGGTCCGCCGCCGCCCCGACGGCGCCGTCGAGTTCCTCGGCCGGATCGACCACCAGGTCAAGATCCGCGGCTTCCGGGTCGAGATCGGCGAGGTCGAGGCCGAGCTGACCGCCCGACCCGAGGTGCGCGAGGCCGTGGTGGTCGCCCGCGGCGAGGGCGCCGCCCGCACCCTGGTCGGCTACCTGGTGCCCGCCGACCCGGCCACCGCGCCCGACCCGGGCGAGCTGCGCGCCGCGCTGCGCACCCGGCTGCCCGACTACATGGTCCCGGCCGCCCTGGTCGTCCTGGACGCCCTGCCGCTGAACGCCAACGGCAAGGTCGACCGGGCCGCCCTGCCCGAGCCGCTCGCCGCCCAGCCGGTCTCCGGCGGCGGCGAGCTGACCACCGACACCGAGCACGCGGTGGCCGAGGTCTACCGCAAGGTGCTGGAGGTCGAGGAGGTCGGCGCGGCGGACGACTTCTTCGCGCTCGGCGGCGACTCCTTCTCCGCCGTGCGCGCCGTGCGCCTGATCGGTGACGGCCTGTCGGTCATCGACCTCTTCCAGCACCCCACCGTCCGCGAGATCGCCGCGCTGATGGACGCCCGGGCCGGCGGCTGCGCCGACGAGGGCCCGCGCACCCTTCTGCACAAGCTCACCCGGGGCAACGCCCCGGCCGAGGTCAACGTGGTCTGCGTGCCCTACGGCGGCGGCAGCCCGATCACCTTCCAGCCGCTCGCCGACGCGCTGCCCGCCGGCCACCGGCTGTACGCCGTCGAGCTGCCCGGCCACGACCCGAGCCGCCCCGACGACGAGCTCGCCGATCTCGACACCCTCGCCGACACGCTGACCGCCCAGGTGCTGGAGAAGGTCGACGGCCCGGTGCTGCTCTACGGCCACTGCCTCGGCGGGGCGCTGGCCACCGCCCTCGGCTCCCGGCTGGAGGCGGCCGGCGTCGACCTGCGCGGCCTCGCGCTCGGCGGCACCTTCCCGGCGGCCCGCCTGCCCGGCCGCTTCGCCGAGTGGATGGCGCGCCGGATGCCGGGCGACCGGGCGCTGTCCAACCGCGGCTACCTCGAGTACCTGCGCGCCATGGGCGGCTTCACCGACGTCTACGACCAGGCCGAGCAGGACTTCCTGGTCCGGGCGCTGCGCCACGACGTGCGCCAGGCCGAGGAGTTCTACACCCGCGCCTACGGGGACGAGCGGCCGCAGAAGATCGACGCCCCGATCCTGTGCGTGGTCGGCGAGAAGGACCGCGCCACCCTGCTCTACGAGGAGCGGTTCACCGAGTGGGAGCACTTCGGCGACACCGTCGACCTCGCGGTCGTCCCGCGCGCCGGGCACTACTTCCTCAAGCACCAGGCCGACGAGCTCGCCCGGGTGCTGGCGGAGTTCTCCGCCACCGGCACGGTGGCCGAGCAGGTCGCGGGCAAGCGCCCGGCGGCCCGGGCCGAACTGGGCACCTTCGCCAAGGTGGCGCTCGGCCAGTTCGTCTCGATGATCGGCACCAGCCTGTCCACCTTCGCCCTCGGCGTCTGGGTCTACCAGCAGACCGACTCGGCCTTCGACTTCGCGATGATCTCGTTCATCGCGGTGCTGCCGGCCGTCCTGCTGCTGCCGATCGCCGGCGCGATCGCCGACCGGGTCGACCGGCGCAAGATCATGATCGTCACGGACACCGTGGCCGCCGCCGGCATGCTCGGTCTCGGCGTGCTGCTGTGGACGGACCTCCTGCAGGTCTGGCACATCTACATCGTGGCCTGCGTGGCCTCCACCTGCGGAGCCTTCCAACGGCCCGCCTACCTCGCCGCGATCACCCAACTGGTGCCCAAGCGCTACCTCGGCCAGGCCAACGGCCTCGCCCAGCTCGGCACCGGCGCCGGCGACATGATGGCCATCCTGGCCGGCGGCGTCCTGGTCTCCCTGGTCGGCCTGCACGGCGTCGTGCTGTTCGACATGGCCACCTTCCTGGTCGGCGTCACCTGCCTGCTGATCGTCCGCTTCCCGAACGCCATGTTCGACAAGCAGGAGGAGCCGCTCTGGCGGGAGGTCGTCACCGGCTGGCGGTACATCGCGCGCCGGCACAGCCTGGTCGCCATGGTGGTCTTCTTCGTGGTGTTCAACTACCTGTTCGCCGTCGCCACCGTGCTGATCACCCCGATGGTGCTGGCCAGTGGAACGCCCTTCCAGCTCAGCGTCGTCACCGCCCTCGGCGGCCTCGGCGCGATGGTCGGCGCCCTGGTCATGGGGCTCTGGGGCGGCACCCGCCGCCGCTCGGTCGGCATGATCGGCTTCACCTCGGTGGTCGGCCTCGCCGCCGTCGTCACCGGAAGCCGCCCCGAGACCGCCCTCACCGCCTGCGGACTCTTCCTGCTCTGGGCCTCGATGATGATCCTCAACTCGCACTGGATGTCGCTGATCCAGACCAAGGTGGGGATGGAGCTGCAGGGCCGCGTGCTGGCGACCAACCAGATGCTCGCCATGTCGATGATGCCGCTCGGCTTCCTCACCGCGGGACCGCTCTCCGACCACGTCTTCGAGCCCCTGATGCGCCCCGGCGGCGCGCTCGCCGACTCGGTCGGCCTGGTGCTCGGCACCGGACCGGGCCGCGGCGCCGGCCTGCTGCTGGTGGTGGTCGGCCTGATGCTCGCCGTCTGGGGTCTGCTCGGCCTCGCCTACCGTCCGCTGCGCCTGCTGGAGGACCTCCTCCCGGACGCGGTGCCGGACGCCGAGATCGGCGACAAGGACGCCATCCAGGCCGAGGCCGACCGGCAGCTCGCCCTCGCCGAGGCCGCCCGCAAGGGCCGCCGCGCCCCCGGCGCCCTCCGGGTGCCGCGCCCGTCGGGCACGCCCGAACCGGTCGAGGACGACGACCGGGCCGACCGGGTGCACGCCTCCACCGGCCGCCGGTAGCGGCACCCGCACGGACGCGCCCCCGTCCCCTCTCCGGAGGGGGCGGGGGCGCCGCCGTCCGCTACTGCGCGCGCTTGAAGGCGTAGTTGAACTCCGTGGTGCCGAAGGCCCCCATCAGCCGGATCCAGAACGGCATCGTCATCTCCATCGCCCGGGCAGCCGTGATGTCGCCCAGGTCGATCACCCACGCGGCCGGCCAGCCGAAGGTGCCCAGCAGTTCCACCGTCCGCGCCTTGGCGTCCGCGTCGTTCCCGGCCACGAACAGGTTGTGCTCGCCCTCCAGCCGGGCCGGGTCCACCATCAGCGGCGCGGTCAGCGTGTTGAGCGTCTTCACCACCAGCGCCTCGGGGAACTCCCGCTGGATCCGCTCGCCGACGCTGTCGGTGTTCACCGGGTCCAGCGTCAGCTCGCCCTCCGGCGAGAAGACCAGCGGGTTGGAGAGGTCGATCAGCAGCTTGCCGGCCAGGTGCTCCGCCCCCGCCGCCCGCAGCGCCTCCACCGCCACCGTGCCCGGGGTGGCGTTCAGCACCACCTCGCCGGACTCCGCGGCGTCCGCGAAGGTGCCGTGCCGGCCGTTCGGCCCGGCCTGACCGGCCCACTCCACGGCCGCCTCGTTGTCCTTGCTGCGCGAACCGAGCGTCACCTCGTGGCCGAGCGCCACCAGCTTGTCCGCGATCGTCCGCGCGACCCCACCCGTCCCGATGATTCCGTACCGCACCTGCCGTACCCCCTGTCACTCGGACCTCTGGGGCACCGACGATAGATCACCGCGGTCCCCGCGTCCGGCGAACGCCGCGAACGGGCGCCCGCCGACTGGACCACCCCGGCTGGTGAGGGCGACCGGCCCGCCGAACCATGGCGCCATGAACCGCACCGCCCGCCCGTACCGCCCGAGTGGCCGGAGCCGCCCGGCCCGGCTCCTGCCGCGCGCCGCCGCGCTCCTCACCGGCCTCGCCCTGCTCGGCCCGCTCGCCGCCGGCACCGCCCGCGCCGACGTCACCACCATCTCCTTCGGCACCGATCGCACCGCCTGGGACCGCTCCGAACCGCTGCTGAGCCCGGCCGAGGTCGACAAGCCGGACTTCGGCGTCCGCTTCTCCACCCAGCTCAACGGCCAGGTCTTCGCCCAGCCGCTGGTGATCGGCGACCTCGTCGTCACCGCCACCGAGACCAACCACGTGTACGGCGTCGACGCGAACACCGGGAGGATCGTCTGGCACCGCGAGATGGGCCCGGCCTGGGCGTCCGCCGCGATCGGCTGCTCGGACCCCGGCCCCAACGTCGGCACCACCTCGACCCCCGTGTACGACCCCGCCACCGGGACCGTCTACCTCACCAGCAAGGTCGACGACGGCCCCGACGACCACCACCCGCACTACTACGTGCACGCCGTCGACGCCCGCACCGGCGCCGAGCGCAGCGGCTGGCCGGTCACCGTCCAGGGCGACCCGGTCAACGCCCCCGGAAAGCCGTTCAACGCCTACCGGTCCCTCCAACGCCCCGGGCTCCTGCTGCTGGACGGCCGGCTCTACTTCGGCTTCGGCTCGCTCTGCGGCATCGGCGACTACATCGGCACGGTCGCCGGACTGGACACCCGCACCCGCAAGCTCACCCTGTTCTCCACCGTCGCCGGCTCCGACACCCAGCGGGCCTCGGTCTGGATGTCCGGCAGCGGCCTGGTCTCCGACGGCCCCGGGCGCTTCTTCCTCACCACCGCCAACGGCCAGGGCGCCGGCGCCTCGCCCGCCCCCGGCCCCGGCAACCGTCCGCCCGGCGGCCTCGGCGAGTCGGTGATCCGCTTCGGCGTCGGGGCCGACGGCGGCTTCGCCCCCGAGGACTTCTTCAGCCCCACCGACAACGCCACCCTCGACCGGAGGGACACCGACCTCGGCTCCGGCGGCCCGGTGGCCCTCCCGTCGATGTTCGGCACCGCCGCGCACCCGCACCTGATGGTCCAGGTCGGCAAGGACGGCCGGATCTTCCTGCTCGACCGCGACGACCTCGGCGGCACGGGCCAGGGCCCGGGCGGCACCGACAAGGTCGTCGGCCGCACCGGCCCGTACGGCGGGGTCTGGGGCCACCCGGCGGTCTGGGGCGGTGACGGCGGCTACGTCTACACCGTCGAGAACTACGGCAAGCTGCGTGCCCTCAAGTACTCGGTGAGCGGCGCCGGACTGCCGCAGCTGACCAGTGCCGGCACCAGCGCCGAGGACTACCTGAAGATGTCCGGCTCGCCCGTCGTCACCTCCGACGGCACCCGCAGCGGCTCCGCCCTGCTCTGGGTGATCTGGTCCGGCACCGGCACGTACGGCGAGGGCGGTGAACTGCGCGTCTACGACCCCGTCCCGGTCGGCGGCACCCTGAAGCTGCGCCGCTCCTTCCCGCTCGGCACGGTCAGCAAGTTCTCCGTGCCCGCCACCGACCGGGGCCGGATCTACGTCGGCACCAAGGACCACCACCTGGTCGCCCTCGGACGCCCCTCGGCCTTCGCCTGACGGCCGCCCGCCCGGTGGGACCGTCCCGCGCCGTGCGGGGCGGTCCACCGGGCGTCAGGTGCCCGGTTCGACGGCGAACAGCACGACCACCACCGCGAGCAGCGCGGCGCCGGGGGCGAGGCCCGCCGGGACGCGCGCCCGGCGGGAGAGGTAGGCGATCGGCCACTGCAGGACCGTCAGCAGCACGGCGGCGAGCAGCAGGCGGTCGGAGAGGGCGAGGCCGGCGTGGGTGCGCGGGCAGGAGCCGGGCCCGTAGCACGCGTCGGTCAGCATCTCGGCGAACCCGCGCAGCGGCAGGACGAACAGCAGGCACGCCGTGGTGACGAGGGTCGACCGCGACGGCACCCGCGTCCACTCGCCCCGCTCCGGGGCCGTTCTCCTCGTCATGACCCGATCCTGCCCGGGAGCCGGCCGCCCGGGCAGGGGACGGGTACTCGGACCGGCTTGCGCGACGTACTCAGCGCCGACGTATCCGCGGCCGGGGCCTCAGAGCCGGGCGGTCACCGTCTTGGGCCGCTGGTACTCGTGCAGGGCCAGGACGGACAGGTCGGTGCCCTGGCCGGAGGCGCCGCGGCCGCCGTGCGGGAGTTCGGCGCTCTGCGCCAGGTGGCAGTTGATCCAGGTCTCGCCGGCGTCCAGGCGGGCGGTGAGGTCGAGGGCGATGGACAGGTCGCCGGTCCACACGCTGGCGGCGAGCGCCTGCGGCACGGCGTTGGCGAGGGCGAGCGCGGCCTCGACGGTCGGTGCGTGCTGGACGGTGAGCAGCGGGCCGAACACCTCCTCGACCACCGCCGGGTCGTCGTCCGGGAGGTCGGCGAGCAGCCGGGCGGGCCGCCACAGGCCGTCGCCGCGTCCGGGGGCGGGCAGCGAGCGCTTGGCGGCGGAGTCGGCGAGGATACGGTCGTAGCGGGCGGCCTGGTCGGGGTTGTTGAGCGGCCCGAAGTCGCGGCCTGCCTCGCGGGCGCCGAGCGCGGCGGCGAGCGCCTCGACGGTCCGCTCGTAGTTCTCGGCGAGGGTGATCACCCGGGCCGGCGCGGCGCAGCTCTGGCCCGCGTTGTAGGTGCAGGCGGCGGCGAGCGCGGACCAGGTGTGTCCGGGCGCGTCCGGCAGGACCAGCACGGGGCTGTTGCCGCCGAGTTCGAGGCTGACCCGGCGGTGGCCGGCCCGGGCGGCGATGTCGGCGCCGGCGGCGGCGCTGCCGGTGAAGGCGATGAGGTCGACCCCGGCGGCGACCAGCAGCCGGCCGCTCTCCCGGTCACCGGCCAGGGTGGTGAGCACGTCCTCGCCGAGGGCCTCGGCCGCGTGGGCGGCGAGCAGCGCGGCGGAGTCGGGGGTGGTCTCGGCGGGCTTGAGGACCACCGTGTTCCCGGCGGCGAGCGCCGGGGCGCAGCGCCAGGCGGCCATCAGCAGCGGGTAGTTCCACGGGACGACGGCGGCGACCACGCCGACCGGCTCCCAGCGCACCCAGCTCTCGTGGCCCGGCAGGTAGCGGCCGGCGGCGGGGGCGGTGCCGCCGCGCGCGGCGCCCGCGTAGAACCGGAAGAGGTCGGCGGCCTCGCGTATCTCCGAGGCCGCCTCCGCCTCGGGCTTGCCGGTGCCGGCCTGCTCCAGCACGGTGTACTCGGTGAGATGACGCTCGATCAGGTCGGCGAGCGCGTCCAGCCGGCGCTCGCGCTCGCGCGGGGTGAGCGCGCGCCAGCGCGGGGCGGCGGCCCGGGCGCGGGCCACGGCCTCGGTGACCTGCCCGGCCCGCGCCGGGACGAGCGTGCCCCGGGTGTGGCCGGTGCGCGGGTCGGTCAGGTGGAGTTCGGGTGCGGCGTCGGAATCGGTGGAGGGAGCGGTGGAGGGAGCGGTGGACGGTGCCATGACGGGGCCTCCCGGGCCGGGACAGCAGGGGACGAGGGGGAGCGGGTCACAGGTCGTAGGCGCGCAGCCAGAGTTCGAGGGTGAGCACCAGCCAGAGCTTGCCGCCCTGGCGCGGCAGCAGCGTGCCCTCCCGGCGCATCCAGGTGCGGACGGTGTCCGGCCGGACCAGCCCGCGCTGCCGGGCGGTGCGCCCGAGCAGCAGGTCGCCGGAGAGCTCGCGCAGCGGCCCGTGCAGCCACTGCTGGACCGGCACCCGCATGCCGCTCTTCGGCCGGTCGACCACCGCGGCGGGCAGCAGGTCCCGCACGGCCTCCTTGAGCACCCACTTCTCCACCGTGCCGCGCAGCTTGAGGGTCGGCGGGGTGGCGAAGGCGTGGTCGACGACCTGCCGGTCGAACAGCGGCGAGCGGCCCTGCACCCCGCGCGAGGCGGTGAGCCGCTCGACCTTGGTGAGGATGTGGTGCGCGCCCTTGGTCCGCAGGTTGCAGTGCAGCAGCTGGTTGAGCAGCGCGTGCATCGGCCCGGGGGTCAGGTAGGGGGCGACGAAGCGGCGCGGCTGCGGCTCCTGGCCCAGGGCGCGCAGGGTGTCGGCGGTGAGCAGCCGGGGCAGGTCCTCGTAGCACTTGCGGTAGGACCGCAGGTAGGCCTCGGCCCGTGCCTCGGGGGCCGGGTCGTCCCGGTGCATCTCGTGGACCAGCATCGGCAGGTTCTTCGGCCCGCCGTAGACCGGGTCGCCGCCCTCGCCGTTGAGCGAGACGGTGATCCCGTCGGCGGCGACGGCCTCGGCGAGCATGAGGTTGGGGACGGTCAGCGGGTCGCCGACCGGGCTGTCCAGCAGGGCGACGGTGTCGGCGAGCCGGGCGGCGACCTCCTCGCCGGAGACGGTGAGGATCCGGTGCCGGGTGCCGCAGTGGTCGGCGACCAGCCCGGAGTACCCCAGCTCGTTGGGCAGCCGGTCGCCGAAGCTGATCGAGTAGGTGTGCACCGGGTGGTCGTGCAGCTCGGCGGCGAGCGCGGTGACCAGGGAGCTGTCGACGCCGCCGGACAGCAGCACCCCGACCGGCCTCCCGGCGGGCAGCCGCCGGGCGGTGGCCCCCTCCAGCAGGGCGCGCAGCTCCCGGGCGTACACCTCGGCGGGCGGTGCCTCGCCCTCGGGCAGGCGTTCGGCGGGCTCCCAGAACGGCTCCTGCCGGGCGGTGCCGTCGGCGGCCAGGCGCAGCACCCGGCCGGGCAGCGCCTCCTGGACGCCGCGCAGCAGGGTCTCCTCGCCGGGCAGGTAGGCGAAGGTGAGGAAGGAGCGGACGGCGGCCAGGTTGAGGCCGGTGCCGAGCGCGGGCCAGTGGCGCAGGGCGCGCAGCGAGGTGGCGGCGGCCCAGCAGCCGTCGGCGCGGGCGTAGAACAGGGTGCGGGTGCCGGTGTGGTCGCGGATCAGCACGAGGTCCGGGCCGTCGACCACGGCGAGCGCGAACATGCCGTCGGCCTGCCGCGGGCCGTCGGCGCCGAGCCGCAGCCACAGGCGCAGCAGCAGCTCGCCGTCGGTGCAGCCGGCGGGCGCGGGGGAGCCGGCCGCGGCGAGGGCGGCGAGCAGCTCGGGCCGGTTGTGCAGGGTGACCTCGCCGACGGCGGTGGTGCCGTCGACGGTGAACGGGCCGGTGGCGAAGCCGGGTTCGGCGGGGAGCAGGGCGGCCTGCGCGCCGTCGGGCGCGGGGGCGCCGGTGAGCGCGGCGAGGTGGGCGCGGGCCCGGTCGGCGTCGGGGCCGGCGCAGGCGCAGCAGCGGGGCATGGTGGTGCGGTGCCTTTCGTCGAGGGGCGGCCCGCGCCGGGGCGGGCCGGGTCCGGGAGCCGGGGCGGCTCAGCCGAAGTCGTCGCCGTCCCAGCCGTCGTCGGAGTCGTTCCAGTCGCCGAAGTCGTCGCCGGAGGCCGGGTCGTCGGCCGCGGGGTTGTCGTGGCCCGCCGCCGCCTCCCCGCCGGCACCGCCGCCCCCGCCGCCGGAGGAGTCGGCGGCCTGCTGCCGGGCCTGCGCGCGCAGTTCCTCCTCCTCGTCCTCGGACAGGGCGTCCGGCGGCAGCTGCGCGGCCGTGATCGCGGCGACGCCGGCCACGCCGAGGGCGCCGACCACGACCCCGAGCCGCCCGCCGAAGGAGCTGCGGTTGAGGGTGACCAGCCCGCCGCCCCACACGGTGCGCCCGTATCCGATGTCGCGGCCGTACTCGGTGGTGCCGTCCGCGTACCGCCGCTTCACCAGGTCACGGCCGAGGGGTTCGTCGGTGCCGGTGCGGCCGAGGCTGTCGTGCCAGTGGATCTGCCGGTCGGTGCCGCGCCGGCGCCACTCGCTGCGGCCGTCCTCGTACCGGCGGTGCACTTGGCCGTCCGCCAGCAGTTCGTCGCGGTAGCCGAGGTGGCGTGCGTTGCTCATGGGTGCGGGGTCCTCACGGATCGGGACGGGACGGGACGGGAGTCGGGCGGCGGGGGCGGGCGCTCAGCCGGTGGGCCAGCTGAGGAAACCGCTGCCGCGCGCGGTGCGCACGCGCCGGCGCAGCGGGGTGCGGCGCGGGCCGGCCGCGCCCGCGCCGCGGAGTTGGCGGATCACGGTGTGCAGCAGCCGGGCCGGGGCCACGGCGGCCAGCTCGATGGTGCGGCCGCTGCCCAGCCAGGCCCGCTCCTCGGGGCGCAGCCCGGCGGGCAGCGGTCCCCGGAAGCCGCGCGGGCCGCGTCCGGAGGTCAGGTGCAGGGTGGTGGCGTGCCGGGGCACCAGGCCCATCGAGCGCACCCGGACGTCCGCGCCCCCGGCCGGCCCGTAGGCCGCCCTGACCTCCTCGAAGCAGGCGAGCCCCGACGGGCTGGCGTCGTGCAGCACGTGCACGACGGCGCCCCCGGCCCGGGCCAGCGCGGCCACCATCCTTTCGTCGAGCGGGAGTTCACCGGCCGCGACGATCGGGCAGGCGGCTTCCAGGTGCAGGTCGTTGGCGAGCAGCATCGCGGTGATCTCCCGGCTCTGGCAGACCAGCAGCCGGGGCAGCCCGTAGTCGTAGAGGTCCGGCTCGGTGCTCGCGGCCCCCCGCGGCGCCTCCGGCCGGGGCGCTGGCGGCGGCAGCAGACCGGGCAGCTCCTCGCGGCGCGCGGCGAGCGCGGCCGCGAACCGGGCGTAGCGGACCGGCGGCGCCAGCGTGTAGGGGATCCGGCGCGGTCCGGCGTGCAGCGGCTGGAGCACCCGGCACAGCTCGTAGTAGAGCTGCCGCTCGGTGTACCGCAGCCCGCCGGGCGCCCCGGCCCGGGTGGCCGCGACGGTCAGCGCGCCGTCCAGCAGCGGACGCAGCGTCATGGGGTTCCTGCCTCTCCTCGTCCCCGCCGTCACACGGGGCCCCTGCGCGGATCCGGGCCGTTCGGTCGGCCCCCGTCCTCGGGCACGTCGCCCGCCCCGGGCTCCGGCCAGGTCATGAAGCCCACGGCCAGCGCCCGGCGGCGGGTCTCCAGCGGGTTCTCCGGCCGGCCCGCGGCCGGGGAGCGCACCGGCCCGCTCCGGAGGGCCGCGGGGTCCCGGGGCGCCGGCGGCGCGGTGATCCGCTCGGCGGCCCGGTCGGCGACGGCCATCAGCCGCTTGGGCGCCAGCGCGGCCAGCGGGGTCCACCAGCCCGCGGCGAACCACTCGCGCTGGCCGGCGGTCAGCTCCGGAACCTCGCGCTCCAGCCGTGCGGACAGCTCCTGCGGCCGGTTCAGGTCGCGCAGCAGCGTGTACTTGTGCTCGTCGACCAGCACGGTGCGCACCGACAGCCCGGCGTCCAGCACCCGCGCACCGGGGCGCGCGGCCCGGGCCTCGGCGACCAGCAAGTGCCCCTGCGGCGAGGCGTCGTGCAGCACCACCAGCGCCAGGCCCACCGGGACGGCGCGCAGGTTGTCGACGATCAGCGCGCGGTGGCGCTCGGGGTAGCCGTTGGCGCGCAGGAACACCCGGACGGTGAGGTCCGGGCAGAGCAGGGCGAACGCCGGGTCGGCGGGCGGCGGCCCGGGTGGCACCAGCGTGTCCTCCACCAGTGCGGCCGGCAGCGCGCCGTAGACCGCCCGCCAGCGGTTCAGCACGGTGTGCCGGAACGCCTCCTGGGTCCAGCGCGACTCCACCGAGGCGTCCGGCGCGGGCGTCCCGGACAGGATCCAGCTGCGCACGCCGAGGCCGATCAGCGTGAGCGCGACGAGTACCAGCAGCAGCGCGAAGCCGGGTGCGTCCAGCACCGCCGTGCCCACCAGCAGCCCGATCGCGCCGAAGCCGATCATCGAGACGGCGTTGCCCTTGTCGCCCCGGAACTTCTGCGGCGGCCGGCCCCGGTGCTGGAGGGCGTAGTTGAGCTGCCCGCTGGTGACGGTCAGCCGGCCCCCGTCGGAGAGCTTCTCCGTCACCTTGCGGATCCGCACGTCGTGCAGGCCGACGCCGTCGAGCTTCGGGTCCAGCGCGAACTCCGCGCGGCAGTACGAGCAGCGGCGCTTGGGGCGCTGACGCTGGAGCAGGTCCTTCGAGCAGTGCGGGCAGATCATCGCGGCACCTCCGGCACCGGCCAGCTGAGGAATCCGACATGGCGGTTCAGCGCCCGCTCGGCGGCCCGCTCGGCCGTCGCCAGGAGCCGTTTGGGCGGGACGGCGGCGAGCGGGCTCCACAGGCCCGCCTCGAACCAGGCGCGCTCCGCCCCGGTGAGCCGCGGCAGCCCCCGCAGCAGCGCCTCCAGCGGCTCGCGCAACTGGTGCGCGTACAGCTGGACGGCCCGGTCCTGCGCCGCGAGCACGGCGCGCGCCGACAGGCCGGCGTCCACCACCGGGCCGTCCGGCCGCGCGGCGCGGACCTCGGCGACCAGCAGACAGCCCTGCGGCGAGGCGTCGTGCAGCACCACCACCGGAAGGTCCTCCGGGAGCTGCCCGGGCGTGGCGACGAGCAGCGCCCCGTACCGCTCGGGGAAGGAGTTGGCGTGCAGGAAGGCGGTCACCGTCGGGTCGGGGCAGAGCACCGCGAGGGCCGCCGCGCCCGGCGGCACGACGGGCGTGACGGCGGAGTCCTCGACGACCCCCTCCGGGAGGCCGCCGTAGACCTCGGCCCAGGGAGCCAGGACCGAGGTGCGGAACTCCGCGGAGCTCCAGGTGGGGCGGTGGTCGAGCGGCGCGGTCCACCGCGCCGCCTCCTGCCGGTCCCGCTCCTGCTGTGCCTGCCATGCCAGTTCGGCCTTCTCCCAGGCGGCCACCGCCTTGCGGCGCCGGGACAGCCGCGCCAGATCGGACGCCGTCGAGCCGAGCGCGAGGAGGCCGAAGAAGCCCACCGGGACGGCCAGGCCGACGAGCCCCTCCAGCAGGGTCAGCAGGAGGTAGGCGGCGGTCAGCAGCGCCAGGCCGACGCCGACGGTGGCGGCGATCTCGGCGGGCTCCGTGAACCGCGGCGGGACCGGCCGCCAGGAGGTGCTCCTGCGGGCCACGGGTGAGGGCCGCCCCCGGGGGTGGAGCGCCCAGCGGAGCTGCTCGGCCGTCAGGGTGACCCGGCCCTCGTCGCCGAGCCGTTCGGCGGTGCGCCGCAGCCGCACGTCGGTCAGGCCCCGGGTCCTCTTCGGCTCCAGTGCGTAGGACTGCCGGCACCTCCAGCACAACCGGTTCACGCGATGGCGGGCGGTCGGCAGTTCGGCGGAGCAGTGCGGGCACTTCATCGGCCGGAGTCCTCCAGCGCCGCCGCGAGCCGGCGCAGCCCGGCGGCCAGCCGCTCCCGCCGGCCGACCCGCCCGATCCGCTGCCCGCGCTCCACCGCCCGCAGCGCCTCGGCGAGTTCGTCCTCCGAGCGGCGCTCGGCCTCGGCCGCGGTGATCGCGTAGTCCTCGTGGTCGATGCCGTACCCGGTGTTGGCGGCCAGGATGTTGAGCGGTTCGCGGCCCCGGTTGGCGAAGGAGTGCGGCATCAGCTCGGGTATCCGGATCAGCAGTCCGGGTGTCAGCGGCACCTCCACCACCCGGCGCCGCTCGGCGTCGTACAGGCCGCAGGCGGCGTGCCCGAGGCTGAGCACCAGGTGCTCGCCGCCGTGCGCGTGCGGGGTGAAGGCGCTGCGCGGCGCGACGATGCCGAGCTTGTAGGTGGCGTTCGAGGGCCGCTCCGGCGAGGTCTTGGCGTCGCCGACCAGGTAGTGGGCGAACTGGCCCTCGTCGATGAACCGGAGCAGTTCCTCACCGGCCGGACCGTGCGCGGACGTCGGCCCCAGCTCGCGGGCGCCGTCGCGGTCCGCGAGCAGCACCCGGCCGTCCGGGCGCAGCCGGTACAGTTCGGCGCCCCCCGGCAGCCGTCCGGCGAGCCGTTCGAGTTCCCGCAGACCGGATCGTACGGACATCGGCCACCCCACCCCACCTCGTCGTGTGCGACGTCATCCCCGGTGACGCGGACCGCCGCGCGGCCGGTTCCCGCTCTCCGGGACCGGCGTTGCGGATCTTACGCACCCGAGGTGACAACGCCCAGGGGATCAGGGCTCAACGGCCGCGGGCCACCACGAAGTCGGGCAGCGCGGCGAGGAAGGCCAGGGCCTGCGCCGCCTCCTCGTCCGACGGCTCGGGCGCCCCGGCCAGCACCGCTCCGACCTCCCGCCCGGCGGCCTCCACCAGGCCGGCCGCCGCCTCCCGGGCGCTCGCCACGCAGTCGTACGCCGCCATCCGGTCGAGCAGCCAGTCCACCTCCGCCGCCGCCCCGGGGCCGCGCTGCGCCCGGGTGAGGCTCAGGTGGCGCACCACCCGGGCCCGTTCGGCGGGGGTGGCGCGCTCCAGCAGGTGGATCAGCATCAGGGTGCGCTTGCCCTCCCAGAGGTCCCCGGCGATCTCCTTGCCGTACTCCTCGGCCGCCCCGGTCAGGTTGAGCACGTCGTCCTGGATCTGGAAGGCGGCGCCCAGGTACCAGCCGAACCGGTCCAGCCGGGTCGCCGCCGTGGCCGCGCCCTCGGCGACCAGCAGGCCGGAGCGGCACGGGTAGAGGAAGGTGTACCAGGAGGTCTTCTTCAGGCACATCCGGTAGTAGTCGGTGCTGCTCAGCCCGCAGACGTTGTCCCGGATCCAGCCGATCTCCAGCGCCTGGCCCTCCAGGGACTGGCGGCACATCAGCTCGGTCTCCTCGAACAGCCGCCAGGCCAGCTCCGCGCCGAGCCCGCTCCGGTTGGCCATCACCCGGCGCAGGGCGAGCAGGTGGGTCGCGTTGCCGACGTTCAGCGCGACCTCGACGCCGTACCGGGCGGGGAGGGTGGGGGCGCCGCGGCGCAGCTCGCTGCCGTCCTGGATGTCGTCGTGGACGAGGAAGGCGTTGTGGAACAGCTCCACGGTGACGGCCGGGTTGAGGGCCCGTGCGCAGTGCCCGCCGAAGGCCGCGCAGGTGGCCAGGCAGAGCGCCGCGCGCAGGCCCTTGCACGGGCGGGTCGGATAGTCGGCGGCCAGGTCGTAGAGGTAGGGCGGGCTCTGCGCGGGGATGTGGCGCAGGAGTTCGGCCACGGTCCGCTCGCGGTAGCGGGCCAGCACCTGTTCGACCAGCGGCGCGCCGAGGGCGGGGGGTGCGGCCGGGGCCGTCACCCCTGCGGCCGCTCGTGCGGCCCGGCGCCGGGGGTCCCGTCCGCGCCGTCGCCCGGCCGCGCGGCGCGCTGCGGTCCGAAGGCGTCCTGCAGGCCGCGGTTGGCGAGGCCGGGGGCGAGCGAGCCGAGGCTCAGCAGCAGGTCGAGGACGTCGTGGGCGTTGGCGGTCAGCCGCCGGGCGTGCTCGGAGACCTCGCCGCCGGTGCCCGCGAGCACCCGCTCGCTGACCGCGTCGATGAGCTGGTGGGTGTTGTCCGAGACCCGGCGCACCAGTTGGTCGAACTCCTCCTGGTCGACGCGGTGCTCGCCGGTCAGCCGCTCCGTCGCCGCCTTGGCGTCGGCGAGTCCGGCGGCCAGCTCGCGCTCCAGGACGGCCGCCGCCTCCATCACCGCGCGCGAGCCCTGCTCGCCCCACTCGCTGAACCGACCGGCGTCGGGCATGGCTGACCTCCTGGTTCGCGTCCCGGACGGGGCCGGGGGGCGGGCCGGTCCGGCGCCGGGCAGGGCGCCGCCTCGATCGCCGATGGTACACGGGTGTGTGCGGAGCGTGTCCACGGCGGCGCGCAGTGCCGTCCGCCGCGCGCGTGTGCCGTGGTGCGCGGTCACGGCCCCGGCGCGCGACGGCGCCGCGCGCCGCCTGCCGGCCGGGCGGCTCCCGGGGCCGGCGGTGCGGCGGTCCGGCGAGTCGGGGGCCGGCCGCCGTCCGGTCACTGATAGTGGTGGCCTGCTCGCGGAGCGATCCGCCGGGGGTGGAGGGCGAAACCCGCACGGGACAGCACGGGACAGGGAGCGGTCATGGGTGGCAGGCAGCGTCCGCCGAAGGCGCAAAACGTCCGGCCGGTGGTGGACACCGGGGCGGAGATCGCGAGGTTGGAGGGCTACCTCGCCTGGGAGGCGGAGGTCGCGGCGGCCGCCCGGGACGCCCGGGCCTTCGCCGACCGCTTCCCCTGGCTCCCGGCCGACGACCGCGAGGCGCTGGAGCAGGCGTACGCCCACGACCGGCTGCGCTACGCCGAGGAGGTCGTCGACCGGGCCGTGGGCCGCTGCCGCGAGCTGGCCGCCCGCTACCGCGCCGAGTGCCGCCGGGTCTGCGCCCGCTGGGCGGCCGTCTGCCTGTCCGTGGCC
Organism: Kitasatospora sp. NPDC002551; assembly: GCF_040296005.1. Classification (NCBI taxonomy): domain Bacteria; kingdom Bacillati; phylum Actinomycetota; class Actinomycetes; order Kitasatosporales; family Streptomycetaceae; genus Kitasatospora; species Kitasatospora sp. NPDC002551. Next base: position 35,591 of record NZ_JBEOWI010000002.1, read on the forward strand.
TTCGCCGCGGCGCTGCTCGCCGCCCTCCCGGTGGCGCTGCGCGGCTGACGGCCCGCCACCGCGCGCGAACGGGCCCGCCGCACACCCCTCGGGTGCGCGGCGGGCCCGTTCGCGCGGTGCGCGGGTCTCAGTGGTGGCCGTGGCCGCTGCTGACCTCCCGGTGCTCCTCGGCGGTCGGCTTGGCGATCTGGGCGCCCTCGCCGTAGAAGCCGCGGGAGAGCTTGGCCCGGGTGCGCTTCCACAGCGACACCTTGCGGGCCACCCCGTTCTCGTCCACCTCGGGCGGCAGGACGACCGGCTGCGGCTGGTCGTGCGAGGTGAGGGTGTAGAGCCGCTCCTGCGGCAGCGGCGCGTGCACCTCGATGAACTCGCCGTGCTGCAGCCGCTTGATGACGCCGGTCTCGCGCCCGTGCAGCACCTTCTCCTTGTCCCGCCGCTGCAGGCCCAGGCACCAGCGCTTGGTGATCACGAAGACGATCACCGGGCCGACGAAGAAGCCGATCCGCGCCGCGATGGTGATCGCGTTGATCGACAGGTGGAAGTGGGTGGCGAGCAGGTCGTTGCCGCCGGCGGCGAGCAGGATCAGGTAGAGGCAGATCCAGGCGGCGCCGAAGGCGGTGCGCACCGGCGCGTTGCGCGGCCGGTCGGCGATGTGGTGCTCGCGCTTGTCCCCGGTGATCCAGGCCTCCAGGAACGGATAGGACCAGATCGCCACCAGTACCAGCGGGAAGATCATCAGCGGCACGAACACGCCCATCACGAGCGTGTGGCCCCACAGGCCGATCTCCCAGCCCGGCATGATCCGGATCAGGCCCTCCGAGAAGCCCATGTACCAGTCCGGCTGGGCGTCGGTGGACACCTGGTCGGGCCGGTACGGGCCGTACGCCCAGATCGGGTTGACGGTGGCGATCGCGGCCATCGCCGCGACCACGCCGAACACCAGGAAGAAGAAGCCGCCCGCCTTGGCCATGTAGACCGGCATCAGCGGCATGCCGACCACGTTCTCGTTCCTGCGGCCGGGCCCGGCGAACTGGGTGTGCTTGTGGTAGAAGACCAGGATCAGGTGGGCCACCAGCAGGCCCAGCATGATGCCCGGGATCAGCAGGATGTGCACGGTGAAGAGCCGCGGGATGATCACCGAGCCCGGGAACTGACCACCGAAGACGAACATCTCGAAGTACGAGCCGATGATCGGCACGGCGAGGACCGCGCCCTCCATGAACCGGATGCCGGTGCCGGAGAGCAGGTCGTCGGGCAGCGAGTAGCCCATGAAGCCGTCGAACATGCCGAGGATCAGCAGGCCCGCGCCGAACAGCCAGTTGAGCTCGCGGGGCTTGCGGAACGCGCCGGTGAAGAAGACCCGGAACATGTGCGCGAACATGCCGGCCACGAAGACGATCGCGGCCCAGTGGTGGATCTGGCGGATCAGCAGGCCGCCGCGGATCTCGAAGCTGATGTGCAGCGTCGAGGCGTAGGCCTCCGACATCCGGATGCCCTTGAGCGGGACGTAGCTGCCCTCGTAGACCACCTCGCCCATCGACGGGATGAAGAAGAAGGTCAGCCAGACGCCGGTCAGGATGATGATGATGAAGGTGTAGAGGCAGATCTCGCCCAGCATGAAGGACCAGTGGTCCGGGAAGATCTTGCGCAGGTTGGACTTGGACAGGGCGTAGATGCCGAGCCGTCCGTCGGTCCAGTCGGCCAGCGCCTCGGCCTTGTTGGCGGGCTCCGCGCGGGTGCTGGTGACCGGTCCCGGGCCCGGCTGCTGGTCGGCTCTCACGACGGGCTCCCCGGCGTCCGCCGCGGTACGTCCTGGACGCCCGGCCCCGAAACGGCCGGCCGCTGGAGTGATGTGATCATCGGACCTCTCGATACGGGGGTGCCGGGCAGGCCGGCGCGCGGATCCGGCGACCCGCCGCCCCGTTGCTCAAAGTGATGGAGCGCTTACTCTGTCATGCTGTCGGGAGCGCGCCGACTGTGCACGTCCATCGGCCCGTCCGGCCGCTCGTGTCGGCCCGTCCGGGGGTCCGCCGCCCCGCCGCGGGGTCCGGCCGCGGCCCCGATGCTGCGCTCGGGTGCTGTTGGCGGCGCGGTGAAGCGTTTCGGCGCGCGCCGCGCCCGAGGAGGGTGCGGGGCCGGGCCTACGCTGCGCCAATGGTGGAACACCGGGAACTCTTCGAGGACGTGACAGCCGACCTGGCCAGGGCCGGCTTCGACACCGGGCGCGGGCCCTCGGGCCTGCGGATCGACCGGGGCCCGCAGGGGGTGGTGGTCGGCTGGCCGCCCGCCGAGGGCGCGGCCGGCGACCCGCCGCCCGCCGAGGGCATCCGGGCGGCGGTCACCGGCGCGGTCGCCGCCGTCCTGCGCGAGTCCGGCTACCGGGTGGCGCAGCCGGGCCCGGACGAACTGCTCGTCACCGCTGGCCCCGCGCCGCGGGTGCCGCAGGGGGCGGAGGAGCCCGGGCGCGAACCCGCCGCCGTCCCCGAGCAGTGGTGGGGCTGAGCGGAGGCGGGGCCGAGCGTGGTGGGGCCGACCGCCCGGGCCGGGGGCCGGATTGCCCCTGCTCCCGGCTGAGTGCAACCATGTGGTTGCCACTGCTGGACGGCCGAGGAGCAGCCCGTGAACGACACCGCGACGGCACCCCCCGGCCCCGGCGGCACGGCGGTCGACGGTGTGCTCGGCGCGCTCGCCGACCCGACCCGCCGCCGGCTGCTCGACCTGCTCGCCGACCGGGGCGAGGCCACCGCGACCACCCTGGCCGGGCGGCTGCCGGTCTCCCGGCAGGCCGTGGTCAAGCACCTCGCGGTGCTGGACGCCGCCGGCCTGGTCGCCGGCCACCGGACCGGCCGCGAGGTGCGCTACGCCGTCCGCCCGGCGGCCCTGGACGACACCGCGCGCTGGATGGCCGGCCTCGCGGCCGACTGGGACCGGCGCCTGGCCCGGACCGGCACCCGTGACGGGACGCCCGCGCCGCCCGGGGGCTGACGAGCGGTCCCGGGCGGCGCGGACGAGGTCCGGACGGCGGGTCAGTCCCGCGCCACGGCGGCGATCGCCGCGGCCAGCTCCGCCACGCCGGGCTCCCGCAGCACGCCGTAGTGGTCGCCGGCCAGCCGCACCGTCGCCGGCTCGGCCGCCGACCAGCCCGAGCTGCCCTCGATGAACGAGTAGTCGTCACCGGTGGCCTTGAAGACGGTCACCGGCGCCGACAGCCGCCGCTCGGCCAGCTCGCGGAAGCTGTAGTCGAACTCGTACGTCTCCCCGACGATCCGGGCGATCCGGCGGATCAGCTCCTCGTCGAGGTCCGGCAGCAGCCGGTGGACGAACGCGGCGAAGCCGTCCTCGTCGCGCACCTCGGCCAGGCACCGCTCCAGCTCCGGCCCGTGGACCGACCCGGCGAACACCGAGTACAGGATCGTCAGGTACGCCGGGTTGCGGTACGAGGACTCGCGCCCGTACCGCTCCCCGTCGGCGCGGCGCAGCTCCGGGTTGCCCGGGCAGATCAGCAGCAGGTCCGCCACCCGCTCCCCGGCCCGCTCCAGCTGCCAGGCCGCCTCGAAGGCCACCCGGGCGCCGAAGGAGTACCCCCAGAGGGTGTACGGGCCGTGCGGGCGGATCCGGCGGATCTCCGCCAGGTCGGCGGCGGCCATCTCCCGGATCGTCGGGTACGGCGTCTCCCCGGGGTTGATGCCGTGCGACTGCACCCCGAAGAACGGCCGGCCCGAGCGCCCGGCGAGCGGCCGCAGGTTCATCGGGTAGCCGCCCAGCCCCGGCCAGCAGAACACCGGCGCCCCGGCGCCCTCGCGGTGCAGCGGCACCAGCCGCGACACCGGCGCGCCCGCCGACCCGCCGGCCGCCCGGGCGGCGTCGATCCGCGCCGCCAGGTCCGCCAGCCCCGGGCACTCGAACAGCACCTGGAGCGGCAGCCGGGTGCCGAACTCCCGGTTCACCCGGTTGACCAGCGCCACCGCGATCAGCGAGTTGCCGCCCGCCGCGAAGAACTCGTCCGCCGCCGAGACGGCCTCGTACTTCAGCGCCGCCGCCCACACCCCGGCCAGCCGGCGCTCGGTCGGCGTCGACGGCGCCACGAACGGCGCGCCCGTGCCGGCGTCCCGGACCCGCTCGGCGGCGGCCAGCGCCTTGGCGTCCACCTTCCCGTTCGCGGTCAGCGGCAGCTCGTCCAGCACCAGCACCCGGTTCGGCACCATGTAGTCCGGCAGCACCGCGGCCAGCTCGTCCCTGATCAGCTCCGCCGGGCCCTTCATGTGCACGGCGTCCTCCCGCATGCCCTCGCTGCGGACCTGCTCCTCGCTCACCCGCCCGCCGAGGAAGAAGTACGACGGACCGGCCGCGATCCCGCACCCGGCCAGCACCGTCTCCATCCGCCGGGCGGACGGCAGCGGGTGGCCGCTCTTCGAGCTGTAGCCCGAGGACATGAACCCGAAGCCCAGCGCGTTGCGCTGCAGGTGGTGCAGCCGGGTGCCGAGGTCGATGTACTCCAGCCACGCCTCGGCGGCCCGGCTCACCGCCGTGACGCCGAACGCCGCCCGCCGGTACACCTGCTGGTTGATCGCGATGACGTGCCGGGACTCCACCACCGCGTCCGAGATCCGGGTCAGCTCGCCGCCCTCGTACCGGTACAGACCGGCCGGCAGGCCCTCGACCCCGCCCGGATGGGCCTGGACGAACAGCTCGGTGTCGTCCCGGCGCGGCCGACCGTCGTCCGGGACGATCGTGAAGCTGCCCAGGTAGTAGTCCTCCTCGGCGACGTCCAGCCGCCGCTGCACGTCCGGCTCGTGACCCAGCGGACGCACCGCCAGCCCGTACTCCGGCAGCACCTCCTCCAGCACGCCCAGCATGTGGCCGGTCTCGAACTCCAGCACCTCCTGGATGTTGTTGCGGTACACCGGCTCGATCGCGCCGCGCCGGCCCAGGAAGTGCACGGCCAGCGGAACGTCCCCGGCGGCCTCGCCGACCCGGACCAGGGTGTGGTCCACCGGGTGGTAGTAGTAGACGCCCGCGGCCGGGCCGTGCGAGCCGTCCGTCTCCAGGTACAGCTGGGTCGCGTACAGCGCGCCGGGGGAGGCGTACGCGTACTTGGGCAGCAGCCGCTCAGGGCTGTGGAACTGCCCGAACCAGCGCAGCACCGGGCCGAGTTCGGCGAGCGTGACGGCCTCCTCGCGCAGCCCCGCCGGCGCGGGCGCCGGGCGCGGGGCGGCGAGCAGCGCCAGCAGGTCGTCCCTGGTCACCGCACCGCCCTCGAAGAAGCGGTAGGTCTTGCGGGCGAACGTCTCCCGGCGCTGGCGCCCGGTCTCCCGGCGTCCCGGCAGCTCCACCACCGGCCGCCCGGCCAGCTCGGCCGCCGTGCGCACGCCCGGGTTGGACAGCTGCGCCTTCACCTGGAGCTTGCTCGCCTTGGACTGGTGGTGGCCGCCGTGGTTGCCCTGGTCCATCAGGGCGGCCTCCTTCGGGTTCAGCTCCACGCAGGCCACCAGGTTCCGGTGCCCCGTCCGCGCGTCGTCGGTGACCACGGCGGCCGCCCGGCGCACCCAGGTGTGCTCCTCGATCGCCAGCGCGATCTCGTCCAGCTCCACCCGGTAGCCGCGCAGCTTGACCTGGTTGTCCACCCGGCCCGAGCACTGCAGCGTGCCGTCCGGGTTCCACTGCGCGAGGTCGCCGGTGCGGTACAGCCGCTCGCCCGGCAGGTGCGGCGAGGCGACGAACCGCTCCGCCGTCAGGTCCGGCCGGTTGAGGTAGCCCCGGGCCAGCTGGACGCCGCCGATGTACAGCTCGCCGGTCGCCCCGACCTCCACCGGCGCCAGCTGCTCGTCCAGCACGAAGCAGCGGGTGCGGTCCACCGGTACGCCGATCGGCACCGAACCGGCCCCGTCGCCGAGCGCCCGCGGGTCCACCCGGTGGGCGGTCGCGTTGATCGTGCACTCGGTCGGGCCGTAGAGGTTGACCAGCGCGGCGTCCGGCAGCGCGGCCGTCAGCGCCCGGGCCAGGCGCACCGACAGCGCCTCGCCGCCGGAGTAGAGGCCGCGCACGGTCGTGCAGTCCACCAGCCGCTCGGTGTCCAGCAGCGCCTGGAGCAGGGTGGGCACGCACTGCAGGGTGGTCACCCCGTGCGCGAGCACGGTGTCGACCAGCGCCTCAGGGTCGCGGTAGACGCCCGGCGCGCCCATCACCACCCGCGCGCCGGCGGCGGGCGCCAGGATCTCCCACTGGGCCGCGTCGAAGCTCATCGGCGTCTTCTGCAGGACGACGGCGTCCGGGCCGAGGTGCCCGGCGTCGGCCAGCCAGCGCAGCTGGGAGACGATGCTGTGGTGCTCGATCATCACGCCCTTGGGGCGGCCGGTGCTGCCGGAGGTGTAGATGACGTACGCCAGCGAATCCGGGGCCGGGGCGGTGGGGCCGTGCCCCTGGTGCGGGATCGGGTGCGCCCCGGGGTGGCCGGGGTGATCGGGGTGATCGGGGTCCTCCGCGGCGTCCGGCAGGTCGGCCGAGGTGACGATCCGGGTGCCCGGCGGGACCAGCTCGGCCAGCCGGGCCCGCAGGTGCTCCTGCGTGACGATCACCCCGGTGCCGCTGGACTCGATCATCCAGCGGATCCGCTCCTGCGGGTACTCCGGGGACAGCGGCAGGTAGGCGGCGCCCGCGTGCAGGATGCCCCAGGCCCCGGTCATCAGCTCCAGGGACGGCTCGGTGTACAGGCCGACGCAGTCGTCGGTGGCCACCCCCAGCCGGTACAGCTGCGCCGCGAGCGCGTCGGCGGCCGCGTCGAGCCCGCCGAAGGTGAGCCGGCCGCCCTCGCCGGTCACGGCGGTGGCGTCGGGCCGGGCGGCGGCCTGGGCGCGGAGCAGGTCGGGCAGGCAGAGGGAGCGGCGGGCGTCGAGGAGGACGGCGGACAGGACGGACTCTGCGGTCATGAGGGGGTTCCCTGAGGTCGGGCCGATACGGCCGCCCGGTGCGCCGACCGGGCGTGACTCCCAAGGTCGGCCGCCCGGTGTCCCGACCGCCTGGGGCGACGGCCGCTACCCGGCCCTCGTTTCCGCCCGGGCCGGGAGGCGTTCCGGTCCCGGGTGTCCCGGGCACGTCCCGGTCAGGAGGCCTGCGGCTCCGGGTCCCGCTCGACGCGCCGCCAGCCGCGGACGGCGACCGTGTCGGGGTGGTCCTCGCCGAGGAGCCCGGTGAAACCCCGCAGCGCGTCCTCGCGAAGTTCCGCGGACTCGCCGTACCGGCCCGGGTCGTGCAGGGTGACGGCCAGGTTGGACCGGCAGGCGAGCACGTCCGGGTGCGCGGTGCCGTAGAGCCCGATGAACCCGTGCAGGGCGGCCCGATCCAGCTCCTCCGCACGACCGGTCCGCCGCGCCCGCGCATGCGCTCCGGCGAGGGCGACCACGGCGGTGAGCGTGGACGGATGATCGGATCCAAGGACGCGGGCCAGGCCGTCGAGTGCCAACCGCCCCGGTTCGACGGACGCTGCGAGGTCCCCACAGCGGCTCAGGTACCGGGCGACGAGAGTCGGCTCTGCCGGCGCTGCCGTTCCTGCCCGACGGCCACCGGCGCACCGTCGGCCTGCTGCGCACCCACGCGGCCACGGCCGCCGTTCTGCTGGCCCACAGCCGCCGTCGTAGCCGCACTGGTCCGGGTGCTACGGCACGGTGATCGCCAGGGTCGCGTCGTTGCAGGCCGCCACCACGGTGGCCTTGCGGCCGATCGGGAGGGCGACCGGGACCGGCAGCAGGTGCGGGTCGCTGGTGGTGCCGGTGCCCGCCTCCCCGTAGATGTTGCGGCCCCAGGAGAAGGCCTTCCCGGTGACGGTCGCCGCCGCGCTGTGGTGCATGCCGCCGGCGACCGAGGCGACGGCCGTCAGGTCCTCGGCCCAGATCGGCCCCGGCCGGTGCCAGGTCATCTCCCGGCCGGGGCCCTGCTGCGTGCTGTAGCCGTTGCCGAGCTGGCCCGCGAAGTTGTTCCCCCAGGTGTAGAGGGCTCCGGCCGTCGTCACCGCCAGGCTGTGCCGGTAGCCGGCCGCCACCTGGCGGATGTCGTTGGCGAGATCCCACACCGGTACCGGCGAGGTGCGGGTCTCGGTGGTGTTGTCGCCCAGCTGACCGGCCACGTTCAGGCCCCAGGCGTAGGCCCGGCCCCCGGAGATCGCCAGGGTGTGCTCCGAACCGGCGGCGAGCGAGGACGCCGTGAACGGGGTGACGCCGTCGGAGTGCACCACCGGCCCCGGGACCTTGTTGTCGCCGGTCCGGCCCAGGACGCCGGTCCTGAGGCTTCCCCAGGTGTACACGACGCCGTCCGCGCCGATCGCCGCGCTGTGCGAGTTGCCGGCGGTCACGCCGCCCGGCAGGGTGATCCGCTTCGGTGAGCGGCCGGCGGCGAGGGTGCCGTCGCCCAGCTGGCCCGCGCCGTTGGCGCCGAACACGTAGACGCCGCCGTCGGAGCCGGCGACCAGGCTGTGCCGCTCGCCCGCCGTGGCGCCGGCCGTCCCGGGCAGGGCGGCGAGCAGGGCGAGGGCGGGCGGCAGGGCGAGCAGGGCGCGGCGGGAGACGAGGGCGCGGTCGTGGGACACGGGGACTCCTTGGCGGGCGGAGAGGGGCCGGCGCTCCGGGGCGGCCGGATCAGCGAACCGCGTCCGGCCAACTCCCGCAATCCGCAGATGGTTTGAGTGCCCGTTCGGGGATCGCTTCCCGCCGGTTCCGGCGTTGTCCGCACTGCTGCGGCCCGGACCAGGACCGGATCGGGGCGGGATCAGGGCCGGGGCGGGGCGGTGGCGGCCGCCGTCAGGTGGGTGAGGAAGGCGGTCACGGCGGGCGGGGCCGAGCGGCCGCGCAGGGTGGCGGTGCGCACGACGCGCACGGGCGTGTCCTCCGGGTGCAGGGGGACGAGGGCGACGTCCGGGCGGGTCGCGCGGGCGGCCATGGCGGGGATCAAAGTGGCTCCGAAACCGGCGGCGACCAGGCCGAGTTTGGCCGTCCAGGCGGCGACCTCGTAGGCGATCCGAGGCCGGAAGCCGCTGCGCACACAGGCCGCGAGCAGGGTGGACTCGGGGTGGCGGCTGGCCGCGATCCAGGGCTCGTCGGCGAGTTCGGCGAGCCGCAGCCGGTCACGGGCGGCCAGCGGGTGGTCCGGCGGGAGGGCCACCAGCACCGGGTCCTCGACCAGCGGCCGCAGCTCGAACTGCTCGGTGTCGTAGGGGTGTCCGGGGTAGGCGGCGACCACCGCGAGGTCGATCGCGCCGTCGCGCAGCCGCTCCAGCAGGTCCGCCGAGAGTCCCTCGGTGAGCGCGATCCCGATGCCCGGGTGGGCGGTGCGGAACGCCGCCAGCGCGGCCGGCAGGAGCGCGGCGTTGGCGCTGTCGAAGGCGCCGACCCGCAGCCGGCCCAGGCCCAGCTCGGTGAGCGCCGCCAGCTCCTGGCGGCTGCCGTCCAGCCGGTCCAGCATCGCCTCGGCGTGCGGCAGCAGGGTGCGGCCGTGCTCGGTGAGCCGCACCCCGCGCGCCAGGCGGTCGAACAGCTGGGCGCCGAACTCGGCCTCCAGGGCGGCGATCTGGCGGGATATCGCGGACTGGGTGAAGCCGAGGTGCTCCCCGGCGGCGGTGAACGAGCCCAGGCGGGCGGTGGTGCGGAAGACGTCGAGCCAGGCCATGTCCATCCCGCATGGATAGCATGCGAGACATTCGTTTGTCGCCTGGCTCTGGGATTCCTAGCGTGGAGGCCATGGAGAAGATCGCATTTCTCGGCCTCGGCCGGATGGGGCTCCCGATGGCCCGCCGACTCGCGTCCGCCGGCCACGCGCTGACGGTGTGGAACCGGACGCCGGGCCGGGCGGAAGAACTGCCGGGGGCCGCCGATCCGGCGGCGGCGGTGCGCGGCGCGGGCGTGGTGATCACGATGCTGTCCGACCCGGCGGCGCTGGCGGCCGTCGCGCGCCGGTTCGCCGGCGAGCTGGTGCCCGGCACGGTGTGGGTCGAGATGTCCTCGGTGGGGCCCGGCGCCGTCGCCGAGGTCCGGCGGCGACTTCCGGACGGGGTCGGGCTGGTGGACGCCCCGGTGCTGGGCAGCGTCGGCCCGGCGGCGTCCGGCGGGCTGACGGTGCTGGCGGGTGGCGAGCCGGCGGACGTCGGGCGGGTGCGACCGGTGCTGGAGCGGCTCGGCACGGTGGTCGACTGCGGCGGGCCCGGCTCGGGCGCGGCGCTCAAGCTGGTGGTGATCGGCGCGGTGATCGGGGGCGTGGCGGTGGTGGCCGAGGCACTGGCGCTGGCGCGATCGCTGGGCCTGCCGGAGGAGTTGGCGTTCGGCGCGCTGGCCGGCGGTCCGCTGGGCGGGGTGGTCGGGCGGGCGCGGGCGACCGACGCGGACTTCCCGGTGCGGCTGGCGGCCAAGGACCTCGCGCTGGCGGGCGGCGGGCCGGTGCTCACGGCGGTGCGCGAGCGGTTGCTGGCCCACCCGGAACTCGCCGAGCAGGACCTCGCCCGCTGGGTGGACGCCGTGCGGGCCGGCTGAGCGGGCCGGTCACCGCCGGCCCGGCCGCCGGGGAGGTCACGGGGGTGCCGCCCCGGCGGTCCGGTCGGGCTCGGGCGGCTCAGGCCGCCCGGCGGGTCACCGTGAAGCCGGTCCCGGCCCGCCGCACCTCGGCGGCGCCCGACCCGGCGAAGTGCGCCGGGATCACCGACTCCCGTTCCTCCCGTGCGTCCGCCCTGGTCGGCCGCGCGCCGATGGCGGCCGGCCGGGCCGACGGATGATCAAAGACTTGAACACGTGATCGTGTTCGCCCTGATCCCGTCAAGAGGGTTGCCGGCGCCCGCTCGTGGGGATGCGACTCGAAGGATTCGCCGGCTTTCCGGGGTGGGCGGGCGCCCATGGGGAGTTCACGAAGGTAACGAACGAGCCGGGATTGTCCCGAGCTTGGATTTACTTCTTGACGGTGCATGACATGTCCGGGTTAACTCCTGCCACCTCGCCGCTTTGGTGCGGCCCTGTCAAGGAGGGTTCCCATGAACGCAACGACGCGTCGCGTCCTCGTCGGCACCGCCGCACTCTCCCTCGCCCTGTCCCTGGCCGCCTGCGGCAAGGCGGGCGGCGACAAGCAGGACACCGCGGGCTCCGGGGACACCAAGGCCATCGGCCTGCTGCTGCCGGAGAACGCCTCCTCCAGCCGCTACGAGTCCTTCGACCGCCCGTTCATCGAGGCCAGGGTCGCCTCGCTCTGCCCGGACTGCAAGGTCCGCTACAGCAACGCCGAGGGCAGCGCGGCCAAGCAGAAGCAGCAGTTCGACACCCTGATCGCGGAGGGCGTCAAGGTGATCGTGCTCGACGCCTTCGACGCCAAATCCACCCAGGCGTGGGTCAAGGAGGCGGCGGGCAAGGGCGTCAAGGTCATCGCCTACGACCGCCTGGCGACCGGCCCGGTCTCCGCCTACGTCTCGTTCGACAACGAGAAGGTCGGCGAACTCCAGGGCCAGGCCCTGCTGGACGCGCTCGGCGCCGAGGCCGCCGAGGCGAACATCGTGATGATCAACGGCGACGAGGCCGACCCGAACGCCGCGCTCTTCAAGTCCGGCGCCCACAAGGTCCTCGACGGCCGGATCAAGAAGGTGGTCTACGAGCAGTCCGGCGAGTGGAAGCCCACCGTCGCCGGCCAGAAGGCCGGTGCGGCCATCACCCAGCTCGGCAAGGACGGCTTCCAGGCCGTCTACTCCGCCAACGACGGCATGGCCGGTGCGATCATCACCCAGCTCAAGGCCGCGGGGATCAGCGTCCCGGTCGGCGGCCAGGACGCCGGCCTCGACGCGATCCAGCGCATCGTCGCCGGCGACCAGGCCTACACCATCTACAAGGCGTACAAGCCGCTCGCCGAGAGCGCCGCCGAACTGGCCGTCAACCTGCTGCGGGGCCAGGACGTCAAGGGCGTCGCCACCGGCAGCGTGGACAGCGCCACCGACCAGGGCATCCCGGCCAAGCTGCTGGAGCCGAAGGTCGTCACCAAGGCCGACATCAACGGCACCGTCGTCGCCGACGGCCTCTACAAGGTCGCCGAGATCTGCACCACCGACTACGCCGCGGCCTGCGCCGCCGCCGGCCTCAAGTGACGGTCGGCCGCACAGTGACCGGCGCGCTCAAGTGACCGCCGCGCTCAAGTGACCGCCGGCCGGGGCCGGTCGGCCCGACGGCCGTTCACCCGCCCCGCGCCGCCCCGTCCCTCCCGGCCCCGCCCCGGCCGGGTTCGCCCGCGAGCGCCCCCTCCCTCCCCGCCCCGCACACCCCCGCAGGAGATGGTTCACGTGACAGGCGCACCCGTACTCGCGCTGCGCGCGGTCTCCAAGCGCTTCGGCGCCGTCCAGGCCCTCACCGCCGTCGACCTCGACGTCCACGCCGGCGAGGTCCTCGCCCTGGTCGGCGACAACGGCGCCGGCAAGTCCACCCTGGTCAAGACGATCGCCGGCGTCCACCCCGTCGACGAGGGCGCGATCACCTGGGAGGGCCGCCCGGTGCGGATCGGCCGCCCCCAGGACGCCCAGGCGCTCGGCATCGCCACCGTCTACCAGGACCTCGCGCTCTGCGACAACCTCGACGTCGTCGCCAACCTCTTCCTCGGCCGGGAGCTGCGCCGCCGCGCAACCCTGGACGAGGTCGCCATGGAGCGGCGCGCCAAGGAACTCCTGGACACCCTGTCGATCCGCATCCCCAGTGTGCGGATCCCGGTCGCCGCGCTGTCCGGGGGACAGCGCCAGGTCGTCGCCATCGCCCGCGCCCTGGTCGGCGACCCGCGGATCGTCGTCCTCGACGAGCCGACCGCCGCACTCGGCGTCGAGCAGACCGCACAGGTCCTGGACCTCGTCGAGCGGCTGCGCGAGCGAGGCCTCGGTGTCATCCTCATCAGCCACAACCTGGCGGACGTCCGCGCCGTCGCCGACACCGTCGCCGTCCTGCGGCTCGGCCGCAACAACGGGGTGTTCCCGGTCGCCGGCACCTCGTCCGAGGAGATCATCTCCGCCATCACCGGCGCCACCGACAACGCCGTCACCCGGCGTCAGGCACGCATCGCGGAGGAAGCCCAGTGAGCACCGGTCAGACCACTCCCGCCGCGGACGCCGCGGCCCCGGCCGCCGACCCGCGGCTGCTGGTCCGCCGCGGCGGCGCGGCCGGTTACGCCGAGGACCTCCGGCGCCGGATCCGCAGCGGCGACCTCGGCTCGCTGCCCGTCGTCCTCGGCCTGATCCTGATCGCCGTCATCTTCCAGAGCGTCACCGGCCACTTCCTCCAGGCCGACAATCTGACCAACATCACCAAGTGGATCGCCGGCTACGGCCTCATCTCGGTCGGCGTCGTCTTCGTCCTGCTGCTCGGCGAGATCGACCTCTCGCTCGGCTCGGTGGCCGGCGCCTGCGCCGCCATCACCTCCGTGCTCGCCGTGCGGCAGGGCGTCGACGAGTGGCTCGCCCTCCTGCTGGGCCTGCTCGCCGCCGCCGCGATGGGCGCCCTGCACGGCTTCTTCTTCGCCCGGATCGGCGTGCCCGCGTTCGTCGTGACCCTGGCCGGCATGCTCGCCTGGAGCGGGCTGCAGGACTACGTGCTCGGCAGGCTCGGCACCGTCAACAACCTGAACGAGGGCGTCGTCGCCCACCTGGACAACCACTTCCTGGGCGACGGCGACATCGCCTTCGCCTGGCTGCTCGCCGTCCTCTCCGTCGGCGGCTTCCTCGCCGCCCAGCTGATCACCGCCCGCCGGCGCACCGCCGCCGGGCTGCCGGCCCGCCCGCCCGGCGAGATCGCGCTGCGCACCGGGGCGCTGGCCGTGGTCGCTCTTGCCGGCGCCTGGACGCTCAACCAGGACAGCGGGCTGCCGCTGCCGCTGGTGGTGCTGCTCGGCGTCGTCGTGGTCACCGACTTCGTGCTCCGCCGCACCTCCTGGGGCCGACAGGTCTTCGCGGTCGGCGGCGGCGTCGAGGCCGCCCGCCGGGCCGGCATCAACGTGGCCCGGGTACGGATCTCGGTGTTCGTCGTCTCCGCCGCGCTGGCGGGCCTCGGCGGCCTGTTCATCGCCTCGCAGCAGGGGTCGGCGGACAAGCTGCTCGGTGGCGGCAACGTGCTGATGAGCGCGATCGCCGCCGCCGTCATCGGCGGGACCAGCCTGTTCGGCGGCCGGGGCAGCACCTGGTCGGCGCTGCTCGGCATGCTGGTGATCCAGTCGATCACCACCGGGCTGGACATGGTGCACGCCGCCCAGGCCATCCAATACATGATCACCGGTGCGGTGCTGCTGGCCGCCGTGGTGCTGGACTCGGTCTCCCGGCGCACCCAGAAGTCGGCCGGCCGGGGTTGACCCTGGCCTCGCGCCGCCCCCGAACCGCCCGGTCCCCACCCCCACGGGGACCGGGCTCCCGCCCGTCCGGGGCCGCCGTGCCCGGTCGGCCGCCGCGTGGGCCGACCGCCCGCCGGAAGCATGACCTCCGAGGTAATCGACGCCCCCGAACCGGTCCGGCAGGGTGATCACCACGGGCCGGGGACACCCTCCGACCTGGTGCTGAAGCCTTGGAAGGGGATCGACATGACGAAGCTCCGGCAGTTCGCCCGCCGACCGGAACGCGGTGTCCGCACCACGCTGTTCGCCGCGGCGACGGCCGCCGCGGTGGCCTTCGGCGCGGTCACCACCGCGACCGGTGCCACGACGGAGGCCGGTGCCGGTGCCGACGGCGGGCGCGGCGACGGCGCGGGCGTGATCGCCGAGTGCGCCGACGTCCAGGACCGGCTGGAGCGGCTGGAGGGCCGGCTCACCCCCAACGCCTGCGCCTTCCTCGGGCGCCAGCTCGCCTTCGGCGAGACCCCGACCGGCACCCCGCCGGTGCCCGGCGACCTCACCCACCCCCGGGTCCGCGCCTACCAGGCCATCTTCGACGACGAGGCCACCCTCTGGGAGGCCGGCGGCGCCCCGCAGCGCGGGCTGACCACCATCGGCACCTCGATCACCCGCACCCTCGGCCTCGTCCCGGACTTCCGCTACCGCGGCACCGAAGTGGTCGCCGACGGCGCGGTGGTGATGTTCGGCCAGTGGAACGAGGCCACCGTCAAGGGCCACCCGATCGCCTTCCCGCAGATCGCCCGGAACGTGCTCTCCGACGACGGCAGGACCATGCAGGCCCGCCGCTACTACGACCGCCACGAGCTGTTCGAGCCGGTGGCCCCCGAGCTGCGGCCGCTCTTCGCCGGCATCGCCGACCCGGCCACGGCCGCCGTGCCCGCGGGCCGGCCCGCCCCGGAGCCGTTCCGGGCCGGGGAGATCACCGCCCGGCTGGCCGCCTGGAACGGCGAGGACGCCGCCGCCCTGGTCGGCCGGACGGGCGGCGCCCGTCTGAGCGGACCCGGCCTGGCCGAGCCGCTGGCCACCGCGGAGGGCAAGGCCGGCTACCTGCGGCGCCTGTTCGCACAGGCCGACGTCCGCTTCGAGGCCGGCCAGGTGGCGTTCGGCCGGACCATGACCTACGTGGAGTGGCACGGCACGGCCGTCCCCGAGTGGAGCAAGGACCCGGTGACCGGGAAGGGCACGGAGGTGTCCTTCGGCATCGTCGAGCGTTTCGGTCCCCGGGGCGAGTGGGAGCTGTTCTTCGACACCCTGCCGCTGATCGCCGACGCGGACCGGATCGGCGGTCTCTACCAGCGCCTCGCCCAGCCCTGACCGGCCCGCCGACCCGTCATTCCGCCCGCCCGTCATTCAGATCGTCCGTCATCCCGTCGCGCCCCGCCGTCGTCACCGGACCGGGTCCGCCGCGGCCCGCGCCGACCGCACCTGCGCGACGTGCGGGTCGGTGCGGTCGTCGTAGCGCCAGAGCGCCGGCAGCGCGGCGGCCAGCACCCCGCCGCTCACCAGGCAGGCCAGCCCGCCGGTGCGCAGCGCGGCCCGCAGCCCGTAGCGGGCGGCCAGGCCACCGGCCCGCCAGTCGCCGAGCGCGGGCCCGGCGGCGCCGATCAGCAGCTCCAGGCCGGCCGCGCGGGCAGGGCGGCGCGCCCTTCCCGGACGAGACGCTGCGCGACCTCCCGCTGCTGCGCGAGGCGGCCGACGTGCTGCGGATGACCGACCACGACGCGGACTTCGAGTACGGCCTGCGGGTGCTGATCGAGGGCTTCCGGGCCGAGATCGCCCGCGAGGCCGGGAACACGGGGCAGGCCGCATCCCGGGCCGATCCACTACCGTGACGGGACGGCCGGCCGCCCGAAACGGTCCCTAGCGCCGCCCCGCGAGCTCCAGCGCCTCGCGCAGCCGGCCGCCCGATGCGGTGAGCAGCCGGGCGGCGGCCGGGGCGTCCACCCCGGCGAGGACGACCAGCACGGCGTCCTTCACCGCGCCGCCGGTGGCCGCCAGCGCCCGGAGCGCCGTCTCCTCCTCCGCGCCGGTGATCTCGGTGACGATCCGCAGTGCCCGGTCGCGCAGCTTGGCGTTGCCCGCGCGCACGTCGACCATCAGGTTCCCGTACGTCTTGCCGAGCCGGACCATGACCGCCGTGGAGAGCAGGTTCAGCACCAGCTTCTGCGCCGTCCCCGCCTTGAGCCGGGTCGAGCCGGCCACCACCTCCGGCCCGGTCACCACCTCGATGCCCAGCTCGGCGGCCGCGACCAGCGGTGACCCCGTGGTCCCCGCCAGCCCCACGCCCAGCGCCCCGGCGGCGCGGGCGCGGCGCACGGCCGCCACCGTGTACGGGGTGCGGCCGGACGCGGAGACGCCCACCACGGTGTCCTCACCGCCCAGCCCCAGCGCCGCCAGATCGGCGGCCGCCAGCTCCGGGCGGTCCTCCGCGCCCTCCACGGCGCGCACCAGCGCCTGCGGGCCGCCCGCGATCACCCCCATCACCTGGCCCGGGGCGGTGCCGAAGGTCGGCGGGCACTCGCTCGCGTCCAGCACCCCGAGCCGCCCCGCCGTCCCGGCGCCCGCGTAGACCAGCCGTCCGCCCCGGGCCATCCGCTCCGCCACCGCGTCCACCACGACGGCGATCCGCGGCAGCTGCTCCGCCACCGCCTTGGCGACCGTGCGGTCCTCGGTGTTCAGCAGCCGCAGCAGCTCCAGTGTCCCCAGCCGGTCGAGCCCGGCCCACTCCGGCCGTACCGCCTCGGTGGCCGGCCGGTCGGCGTTCTCCGTCCCGCCCGTCATACCGCACCTCTCCCCGCGCATGACCGCCGCCAACCCGGGCAGGTGCCGGACGGGCGAGGAAAGGAGGCCCGCCATGGGCCACGAGGAGACGGTCGGCGCCCTGCTGAAGCGCTTCGGCCGCACCTACGCCGACGAGGCGGGCATCCGGCTCCGTGACACGCCGGCCCCGCTCTACCGGCTGCTCGTCCTCACCACGCTCAGCTCGGTGCGGATCAGCGCCGACCTCGCCGTCGCGGCCGCGCGGGAGCTCTCCGCGGCCGGGCTGCGCACCCCGAAGGCCATGGTCGCCGCCCGCTGGCAGGACAGGGTCGACGCCCTCGGCCGCGCCCACTACGTCCGCTACGACGAGAGCACCGCGACCGCCCTCGGGCGAGGCGCCGACCTGCTCCTCGACCGCTGGCACGGCGACCTCCGCCGGCTCCGCGACGAGGCCGGCGGCGACCCGGCCCGCATCGCCGAGCTGCTGCGCGAGTTCCCCCGGATCGGCCCGGTGGGCGCGGGCATCTTCTGCCGCGAGGCGCAGGGCGTCTGGCCCGTGCTGCGCCCCTCCTTCGACGACCGCGCCCTGCGCGCCGCCGCCGACCTCGGCCTGCCCCGCACCCCCGCCGCCCTCGCCGCCCTGACCCCGCCCGAGGATCTCGCCCGCCTCGCCGCAGCCCTCACCCGCCTGAGCCTGAGCCACGCCCGCCCCCGCGACCTCCTGCCGGCCTGAGGCGGAGACGCCGCGGCCCGCTACTCCAGCCACGCCCCGTCGCGCATGACGACCCTCCCGCGCAGCTCCGGCACGCCGCGCCAGGCGCGCACGGTCCTCGGGACGACGCGCATGTACAGGAAGGACCCTTCCTCCCCGCGCGGGTCCCACCCGAACTTGCCGGTGAACGCCTCCGCCGCCGCGTCGGGCACCTCCTGGTCGAGGAAGCACTCCGCCTCGCCCTGCACGAGCACCACGTCGACGGTGTCCGGCAGAGCCAGGCGCACCCGCGGCTCCCGGCGCACGTTCCGCGCCGTCACGGACGTGGCGTCGGTGCACATCCACACCGCCTGCCCGTCCCACAGGAACCAGAGCGGCACCTGGTGCGGCCCGCGATCGGGGTGTGCCGTCGACAGCCAGATGTCCCGCTCGGCGACGAGCCGCTCCAGAACGCCGCGCACGCGCTCCGCCGTCGGCCGAGGACCGATTCCTGTGGTCTCCATGAGGAGCGACCCTAGCCAGGCAGGCCGGAAGCGCGCCTGCGGCGCAGGACCTACTCCCGGCGACCGATCCCCCCTAGGCTCCCGGCCGGGGGCTGGGCTACCGCCGAGGAGGCGCTCATGGGGATCGAGCTGGAACTGCATTCCGTCCGACCGGCGCCGAGCGACTGGGCCGGGTCCAGGGCCTCGCTCCTGCGGGGCTCGTACGAGCACGGCGAGGCGCTGGCGCAGGTGCCGGCCGGACTCGACGTGAACGGTTCCGGCAGGCTCCAGAGGGTGGATCCCTACGGTGACACGCGGTTCGGCGAGCAGGAGGCGCGGGCCGCGCTCGGCGAGATCGAGGGGCTGCTGCGGCTGTGCGCCGACGCCGCGGAGACCGCCGCCGTGACCGACCTCGCGGCGCTGCTGACGGCCTGTGCGGCGACACCCGGGAGCTGTCTGTGGTTCATCGGGGACTGAGGAACCCGGTCGTCGCGGGGCCCGCGTCGGCGGCGGGTAGGGGGATGCCCCGGTGTGGGGTCAGGCCATCCAGAAGAAGACCGCCGTCATCCGCCGCTCCTCCAGGGCGAGGCCGTGGTAGGAGGTGGCGCTGTGGATGAGGTTGGCGTGGTAGACGAGCAGGCGGTTGTAGCGGTTGGGGACGCGGACGTCCTCGGTGAAGGCGTCGGCGGGGACGCGGCGGGTGCCGAGGGCCTCGACCAGGTTGCCGTGCGGGGCGGTGACCAGGTTGCCGCCGAGGCGGCCGCCGGGGAACCGCTGGCGGTAGAAGCCGGTGCCGGCGTCCTTGGGGGCGCCGGGGCTCAGGTAGAGGACGGCCGCGTAGCGGCACAGGGCGCGGGAGTCGGTGTGCGGGCGCGGCTGCGACTCGCCGGCGCCGACGAGCTGGACGCAGTTGTGGTTCAGGGTGCCGCCGCCCGGGGCGTTCTGCGTCCAGAGCCGCGGTGCCCCCGTGGCCTTGCGGACCAGGGCCTCGATGCGGGCCAGTTCCGCGGGTTCGAGGCCGGGCATGGTCCGCAGGCCGGGCCAGGTCTCCGGGCGGTAGGGGTAGCCCTCGGTCCAGTCGTTCCGGTCGAGGCAGCGGCGCCGGACGGCGTCCGGGTCGGGCAGGACGTCGTCGAACACCCAGTAGTCACGGCCGGGGGTGGGCTTGCGGTAGGGCAGGACGGGCAGGGGAGCGGTCCGTCCGGCGGGCAGTGGAGGCATGCGCCGACCATAGGTTTTTCCGCCCCCAAACTTCTGCCGTGAGCAGGTCAACCTTTCGTCAAGGCAGGCAGGGGTGGGGACGTCGGCAGGGAGGGAGGTCAGCACTGCCCGTCGGCGAGGACGTAGTACCCGGGGCCGGTCTGCCGCAGGGTGTGCACGGTGAAGGTGTTCCACAGGCCCATCGCCTGACCGGACCCGAGGGCCGAGACCAGACCGCCGCTCTGCGTCGCCCGGCCCGCCGCCACCTGGTGGTAGTTGTCGGTCGTGAAGCACGGCGAGGTGTCGCCGGGCGTGGTGGCGGTGACGGTGGCCGAGCGGGCGCCGGCGGTGCCGTCGGCGGCGACCGCCGCCACCGCGTAGCCGTGGGAGGTTCCGGCGCCGAGCCCGCCGTCGGTGTACGCGGTGCCCGTCGGGCTCGCGACGAGGGCGCCGTCCCGGAACACCCGGTACGAGGCTGCGCCGCTGACGGGCTGCCAGCCGAGCGTGACGGCGTCGGCGCCGGTGGGGGTGGCGGTCAGGCCGGTCGGGGCGGGCAGTCCGGGGACGGTCGGCCCGCCGGCGTCCAGGCCCCAGAACAGCGCGGTGTGGTAGCCGGAGCAGATCGTGTCGAGGAAGTAGGGGCCGGTCGCGCCGCACCGGTCGGTGCCCGACCCGGGGGCGACCGCCAGGCCGTGCCCCATGCCCGCGATCGAGTACACGGCGACGGCGGTCCGCCCGGCGGCGTCGGCGTAGCGGGTCTCGGTGGTGCCGCCGGGCAGGCTCCGGGTGGCGGCCGGGGTGCGGCCGATGCCCCACACCTCCGTCCACTGGTCGCGCAGTTCGGTGGCGTTCACCGGCCGGACGGTGGTGTCCGCCGTGCCGTGCCAGACCGCCACCCGGGGCCAGGGGCCGGTGTACCCGGGGTGGGCACGGCGGACCTTCTCCGCCCACTGGGCGGGGGTGAGGCCCTGGTCGCTGTTCTGGCAGGACGAGGCCGCGGCCTGGGTGGTCGCGCAGTGCGCGGGCAGGCCGGAGTCGACGGACCCGCCCGCGAAGACGTCCGGGTAGTCGGCCAGCAGGTCCGCCGCCAGGCCGCCCCCGGCGGAGAGGCCGGTGACGAACACCCGCTGCCGGTCCGAGCCGAACAGCGAGCCGGCCCTGGTGACCATCTGCACCACGGAGGCCGCCTCGCCGACGCCCCGGGAGGCCTGGGCGGCGTCGAACCAGCGGAAGCAGGAGAGCGGGTTGTTGGCCGGACCGGTCTGCGGGAACACCACGGCGAAGCCGTAACGGTCGGCGAGTTCGGGCCAGCCGGAGTGCCGGTGGTAGTCGTCGGCGCTCTGGAGGCAGCCGTGCAGGGCGACCACCAGCGGGGCGCCGGAGGCGAGACCGGCCGGGGCGTAGGTGTACATCGCCAGGTTGCCCGGGTTGCTGCCGAAGCCGGTGACCTGCTGGAAGGTGCCGGACGCGGAGGACGGCGCGGGGGCGGACGCCGCACGGGCGGGGGCCGCCGGAAGCAGCAGCGCGGCGGCGGCGAGCAGGGCGCTCGCGAGCCGGCGCACCGACCGGGCGGCACAGCGGGTCACAGGGGCGGCAGGGGCGGCAGGGGCGGCGGGGACGGCGGGGACGCCGGGGGCGGCAGGGCGCGCGGTGGGGGACACGGCCATCGGGGACTCCAGGTGGGGGAGGAGCGCGGGACGTCGTCGGGGCAGCGTCGCGCAGCCGACGGTCCGTCGCCATGTGGCGGGCGTCCGTTCCCGGCCGCCCGGCCATGGCCGACGCCGCCATGGCGCGCCGCGGTCGCCGGACGCCGGGTGCGCCCGCGCCGCGACGGCTGGCGCATACGCGCAGGCCCCGGTGGTCACGGCCGCGCGTCCGCGCGGGTGACCACCGGGGCCGTGGGCCGTACCGGCCTCCCGGTCAGCCGCCGGCCACCGCGGCGAACAGTCCGCAGGCGGCGAGGAAGCCGCAGATCCCGAGGTTGACCAGCTTGTGGGCGAGGAAGACGGCCGCGAATTCGCGGATCGTCGCGCTCGGCCAGTAGTAGCGGGCGGTGGGCGAGCCGAAGACCTGGCCGGTGACGCCGGTCTTCCGGGCCATCAGGGCGGCCCGGAAGGCGTGGAAGTTGTTGGTGACGATGACGCAGTGGTAGTCGGGCTTGGCCTGCTCCATGATCACCTTGCTGAACTGCAGGTTCTCCTCGGTGGTCCGCGAGCGGTCCTCGCGCACCAGGCGCTCGGCCGGGAAGCCGCGTTCGACCAGGTAGTCCGCCATCGCGTGGGACTCCGGGAGCTTCTCGTCCGGGCCCTGGCCGCCCGAGGTGATCAGCACCGGCGGGTTGCCGCGCGCGGCCTGCTTCTCGTAGACCTCGCGGCCGCGTTCCAGGCGGCTGGCGAGCAGCGGCGGCACCCGCTCGCCGCCGATCAGCCCGGAGCCCAGCACCACCACGAAGTCGACGTCGCCGCGCGGCCGGTGGCGCTGGTAGAGGAAGGCGTAGCCGACGAAGCAGACGAAGAGGAAGGAGACGTAGCCGACCACCAGCATCGCCGTCGCGGCGAGGATGCCGATGCGCCCGGAGCCGGTCACCACCGCCGCGGCGAACAGGGCGATCACCGCGAGGATGCCGAGACCGGCGAGCAGGGACAGCAGGTTCGCCGGCCGCATCCCCTCCTTGCGGATCATCGTCAGCCCGTTGGAGAGCAGGAACCAGACCAGGGCGACGGTGCCGACGGTCGGGAGCAGCGCGATCAGCGCCACCGCCAGCTCGGCCACCAGGGTCGGCGCCCGGCGCAGCTCGGCGAGCAGGGCGAGGGAGAGGAGCGAGACCGCGATGCCGAGCAGGACGGCATTGCTGAACCGGCGTCGGTCGCGAAGGACTCCGATCCCGCAGAGGAGGAGGAAGAAAGCCGCTGGGGCATAGGCGATCATGACCGTATCGTAGGGTTTCGCCCGACGGCCCCGGCGGGAGCCTCCCGGTCGGCGGGACGCCCCCCGGTGACCTCCGCGCTTGCCGTCGAGCCGGCCTCCGCCACCCGCCCGATCCGGCGGACGCCCGGCGCGGCCGCCGTGCCGGCGCAGGCGAGTGCGACCAGCACGGCGGTGACCAGCAGCGGCCCGGTGCTGCCCCAGGCGTCGGCGGCCAGCGGTGCCAGCGTGTACCCGAGCGGGGCGGCGGCCAGCGACAGCAGCCAGTCGTAGGACGTCACCCGGGCCAGCACCTGCGCCGGGAACTCCTGCTGCACCACCGTCTGCCACACCGGGTTGAGGAAGCCGAGCCCCGTCATCGCCAGCGCGTACGCGGCCACCGTGACCGGTGCCGGCGCCGTCACGGCGAGGGCGGCCAGCGGCAGGGCGTACAGCGCCAGGCCCAGGTTGGCCACCAGCACCGGCCGCCGCGGCCGGTAGCGTCCGGCGAGCAGCGAGCCGGCCAGCACGCCGCACGCGGCGGCCTGGGTCATGGCGATCCACACGCCGTCCCCGCCCAGCTGCCGGGTGGCGACCAGCGGGCCGAGGGTGAGCAGCACGGCGGCGGCGCCGTTCCAGACGCCGTGGCCGATCAGGCTCGTCCAGTACCAGTCGCGCGAGCGCACCTCGCTCCACCCGTGCAGCAGGTCGGTGCGCAGCGAGCGGCGCTCGCCGGGCGTGTGCTGGACCCGCAGCCGCGTCAGCAGTGCCGCGCTGACCAGGAAGGAGGCGCCGTCCAGCAGGAACGCCCAGCCGGGGCCGACCGTCCAGACCAGCAGCCCGGCGAGGGCCGGGCCGCCCAGCCGGGCGACGTTCGCGGCCGAGGCGAGCAGCGCGTTGGCCCGCATCCGCTGCGGCCCCGCCACGGTGGCGGCGACCAGCGGTGTCGCCGTCGGCATGGCGAACGCGGAGGCGATGCCGCCGACCGCCGAGGCGGCCGCTATCGGTGCCAGCCTGGGCTCGTCGGTGAGGAGTTCGAGGCCGACGGCCAGCTGGGCGGCGGCCCGGACGAGGTCGGTGACGAGCGCGACCAGCCGGGGGTCGACCCGGTCGCCGACGACGCCGCCCAGCGGGAGCAGCAGCAGCCGGGGGACCATCGCGCAGCCCAGGACGAGGGCGAGCGCGCCGGAGGAGCCGGTCGCCCGGGTGACGGCGATGGCGAGGGCGGCGGGGACGACGGCGTCGCCCAGGGTGGAGATCGAACGGCCGAGGAAGAGCAGGCGGAAGCCGCGCAGGCGCAGCGGGTGCTGGGTCGGTGTCACGGGCAGGACTGTATTTCGGTACCGAAATTTCGGCAACGAAATATCGGCGCCCGAATCCGCAGCTCACCGGGGCCCTAGACTCGGGGGCATGACACGCGCGACCCACCGGCCGGCCGCCGGCCGGCCCCGGGACTGGACCGACGGCCACGTCGAACGCTGGCAGCCGGTGCTGCCGCACCTCGACCCGGACGTCGAGGGCGCGGTCACCCGGATGAGCAAGCTCACCCGCCACCTCGGCCGGGTCCGCGAGCAGGGCGTGGCCGACTACGGCCTGCAGAAGCACGAGTTCGACACCCTGCACGGGCTGGCCGGCCGCGGCGGCCGGGCCACCCCCTCCGACCTGCGCGCCGACCTCAACCTGGCGCCGGCCTCGGTGACCGGCCGTCTGGAGGCGCTGGAACGGCGCGGGTTCGTCGTCCGCACCCCCTCCAGCGACGACCGCCGCCGGGTCGACGTCGAACTCACCGAGGCGGGCCGGCGGGCCTGGCGCCAGGCGCTGGACGTCGTCGGCCGCGAGGAGCAGCGCCTGCTCGGCGTCCTCACCCCGGTCGAGCGGCGCCAGCTCTCCGACCTGCTGCGCCGCGTCCTGCTGGCCGCCGAGCAGCCGGTGCCCGGGAGCGGGGCCGGTGGCGGCCACCCGGAGACCGGGTGGCACGCCTGAGGCTCAGCACCAGGGGTCGACCCTGAGCCGGATCCGGGCGTCGGGCCCGAGGATCGGGCGCGTGGTGGCCGGCAGCGGGATGGAGGACGCCCAGGAGCGCTCCGTCGGATCCTCGTCCCGCAGGGGCTCGCCCTCCGGGCTGAGGCCCCGGATCGCACCGGGCACCTCGGAGTTCCAGTTCGCCCAGGCGACCGGGGCCGACCCCGGCCCCGTCGGCCGCACGTCGATGATCAGGGTGTCCGTGAAGTCGGCGGTCTGCACGTGGTCGCGGAAGCGGAACAGCCCGTGCTGCTCGCGCAGCGAGAGCAGGTTGACGTCGAGGACGAACCGCAGCGGGTCGTCCTGCGCCGGGCGGGGGAGCCGCGTCGAGAGGAAGGTGGTCGCGAGCGGGACGGCGTCGTCCCCGGCCAGCGCGGCCCGGGTGCGCCGGCTCTCCGGGGTCGGGTCGGAGAGCTGGATCGGGCACCAGTGCTCGGCGACCCGTTCGTTCATCAGCACGGGCAGCCCGCGGACCGAGAGCCGGGCCTCCGCCTGCCAGACCACGCCGTCCTCCTCGGGCAGTGACACGCCGACGAGGTCGAGGCGGGCCCGCAGGTCGCCGAACAGGAAGCGGCGCAGGTTCTGGTACCCCTCCTCGGAGTTGACCAGCCCGTAGCGGCCGCTGTGGCTCCGGTAGGCGAAGGCCCGGTTCGCGCCGGTGACCTGGGCGTTCTCGATCTGCACCAGCCCGTCGCTGCGCGGGCCGACCGCTCCGGCCGAGATGCCGTGGGCGACGTCGTAGTCCTCGGCGTCGGTGCCGACCATGCAGAACACCCGGTCGAGGGGGAAGCCGCCGTCCGCCACCGGGGTGGCGCCGGCGCCGTCGTCGTCCGGCATGTCCACGGCCCGCCAGCCCTCCGGCGGCTCCGCGCCGGGGTTCGACGTCAGGTACTGGTACATCCGCCGGGGCCCGAAGATGTCGGCGCCGTTGAAGTTGAACAGGTCGCGCAGCGTCTCCGGGATCCCGAAGCCCACGGAGAAGGTGATGCCGCCGTGCGGCGTTCCGTACGTGAACAGCTTCGCCACGTAGTCGGAGGCGCGGACGCCGCGCTCCTCCGGGATGATCTTCTGGATCAGGCAGCGGCAGATCAGCCCGCCCATCGAGTGGGCGACCAGGTTGACCCTGGGCGCGCCGGTCCTCTCCCGGACCTGGTCGATCAGGGTCAGGAGGTCCCTGGCGGCCGTCTCCAGCTGGAACGGTTCGGCCGTGCCGCCGAAGGTGCCGGAGCAGACGTCGTAGAAGCGGTGGATCCAGATGCTCTCGGGGCGGGGCGCGTCCGGGAGCGGCTGACGCCCCTCCACGACGATGTCGTAGTCCTCGTCGAGGTGCAGGCGCAGTAAGGGGCTTTCGAACTGGTAGAAGACGGGGTTGTCCTCGCGGCCGACGCGGATGTGCGTCGAACCCTGGTTGAATCCGTAGAACGGATCCATCACGGCCTTCTCGATCCCGGGGCTGCCTCCGGCGTATCCCCGGACATAGACGATCGGGAGCCTGGCGGACGGCGTGCTCATGGCCGGCCTGCCCTCTCCGCGGCCGGTACCGGCCGGCACCGGCCGACCCGTTGACGTGGGAGCTTCTCCCCCCAGTGTCGGCGGCCGGCGCCGGCCTGTCACCCTCTGCTGCGGACCGTTGATGGCCCGTCACTGCGCGTGTGGGCCTATCGCTGCGCGAAGCGCTCCATCGCCGCCAGGACGGTCTCTCCGGTGGCGGGGGAGCCGGTGTGCCCGGCGCTCTGGATCACCGTCAGCTCGGCGTCCGGCCAGGCCTTGGCGAGCAGCCAGGCGGTGTCCAGCGGGCTGCCGAGGTCGAGCGCGCCGTGGATCAGCACACCGGGGATGCCGGCCAGCCGGTGCGCGTCGCGCAGCAGCCGGCCGGGCTCCAGGAAGGCCCGGCGGGAGAAGTAGTGCGCGGTGATCCGCACGAAGGCGGTCATCGCCTCGGCGGGCCGGGCGGTGTAGGCGTTCGGCGAGCCCTGCACCTCGTGGGCGATCACCGCGTCCTCCCAGGTCGCCCAGGCGAGGGTGGCGGCGTGGCGCACCTTCTCCTCCGGGTGGTTCAGCAGCCGGTCGTACGCGGCGAGCAGGTCGCCGTCGCGGTCCTCGGGCGGCAGCGCGTCGCGGAAGGCCTCCCAGGGGCCGGGCAGCAGCCGGCCGACCCCCCGGTAGAGCCAGTCGATCTCCTCCGGCCTGGTCGTCGTGACGGCGTTGAGCACGATCTCCGACACCCGCTCGGGGTGCTCCTGGGCGTAGGCGAGGATCAGCGTGGAGCCCCAGGAGCCGCCGAACATCAGCCACCGGTCTATGCCCAGGTGCTCGCGCAGCCGCTCCAGGTCGGCGACGAGGTGCGGGGTGGTGTTGTGCTCCAGGCTGGTCGCCGGGTCGGCGGCGTGCGGCTCGCTGCGGCCGCAGTTGCGCTGGGAGAAGAGCACGAGCCGGTAGCGCTCGGGGTCGAAGTACCTCCGGTTGCGGGGGCTGAGCCCGGAGCCCGGTCCGCCGTGCACCACGACGGCGGGCTTGCCGTCCGGGTTGCCGGACACCTCCCAGTGGATCCGCTGGCCGTCGCCGACGTCCAGCAGGCCTTCCGCGTAGGGCTCTCCGACGGGGTGGAACGCGGTCATGCGGGTGCCTCCTCGGTGCGCGGTTCATGCGGGCGCCCGTGAGACTAGCGGCCTGACGGACGGTGGTCGAACGATTTCGGCCGGTGCCCGGGCGGTCAGCGGCGTTCGGGCGGGAGCAGGGCCGCCAGCCCGTCGAGGATGCGTTCGAGGCCGAAGGCGAACCGGGTGTCGAGGTCCGGGCCGGTCAGGTCGTCGGCCATCGCGACCAGGTTGGGGAACTCGGCGGCGGGCAGCGCCCGGAACCGCTCGGCGGCGGCGTCGGCGAGCTCGCGCCGGCCGGTGCCGGTGGTCTCGGCCGCCGCCATCGGGGACTGCTCCTGGAGCACGAAGCCCTGGACGTAGGCGCCGAGCAGGTAGGAGACCATCGCCGCGTCGGCGGCGGAGAAGCCGGCCTCGCGCAGCCGGTCCAGCTGGTCCTCCATCAGGTGCAGCAGGTTCGGGCCGGGCGCGAGGCGGCCCGCCACCACCTTGGCCGCGTCCCGGCGGCCGAGCAGGTGGGCGCGGTAGCGCTCGCAGTAGCCGCGCAGCTGGACGCGCCAGTCGCCGGTCCGCGGCGGGGCCTCGACATCGGCCATCAGGGCGTCGTTGAGGAGGTCCAGCAGCTCCTCCTTGTCGCGCACGTGCCAGTACAGCGAGGCGGCCCTGACCCCGACCTCGGCGGCCACCTTGCGCATCGACAGGCCGGCCAGGCCGTCGCGCTCCAGCACCCGCAGCGCGGCCCGCGCGAGCGCCTCGCGGGTGAGCGCGGGCTGGACGGCGTCGTCCTCGTCGGCCGGCATGGGGGTCCTCGCTGTTCCTCGCGGTGCGTCGGGCGGGCTGCGGATCTCGCTTGCAATCTAACACCGTTAGGTGCACGCTGTCCTCCGTCGGAACGGCCCCTAACACTGTTAGGGGCTCGGAGGATCGAACCGGGAGGACCACCGATGGGGGAGACCGAGGGGACCGCGGCGCCGGGCGCCCGGCGCCGGCGGCTCGCGCTCGCGACGCTCTGTGTCACCATGTTCATGTCCATGCTGGACAACGTCATCGTCGGCAACGCCCTGCCCCGTATCGGCCGGGACCTCGACGCGGGCATCACCGGCCTCCAGTGGGTGGCCGAGGGCTACAGCCTGGTCTTCGCCGCCCTGCTGCTCACCGGCGGCGCGCTCGGCGACCGATACGGCCGCACCGCCGTCTTCCGGCTCGGGCTCGCGCTGTTCACGGCCGGCTCGGCCGCCGCCGCGCTCGCCGGGACCGTCGGCACGCTGGTCGCCGCGCGGATGCTCCAGGGCGTCGGCGCCGCGCTGCTGACCCCCGGCAGCCTCGCCATCCTGCGGCACGTGTTCACCGACGAGCGCGAGCGGACCAGGGCGATCGGGACGTGGTCCGGCGTCTCCGCGCTGGGCCTGTCGGTCGGCCCGGTGCTCGGCGGGCCCATGGTCGAGGCCTTCGGCTGGGCGAGCGTGTTCTGGATCAACGTGCCGATCGGCCTCGCCGCGCTCGTCCTCTCCGGCCGGGTGCTGCCCGCGATCCCGGCCCGCCCCCGCCGCGTCGACCTCGGCGGCCTCGTGCTCTCCGCGGCCGGCCTCGGCGCGGCCGTGCACACCCTGGTCGAGGGCCCCGGGCGCGGCTGGACGGACACCCGGGTGCTCGTCACGGCGGTGCTCGCGGTCCTGCTGCTGGCCGCCTTCCTCCTGCTCGAACTGCGGATCGCCGAGCCGATGCTGGACCTCGGGCTGTTCCGCGACGGTGTGCTCGGCGGCGCGCTGCTCGGCGGCTTCATGGTGAGCTTCGGGATGTTCGGCGCGCTGTTCTTCCTGCCGCTGCTGATGCAGGGCGTGCTGGACTGGTCGCCGACCGCCGCCGGTCTCGCCGGCCTGCCGATGACGGCGATGATCGTCGTGGCCGGCCCCCTCTCGGCCCGGCTGGCCGGCCGTCACGGGCCCCGGCCGCCCCTGGTGCTGGGCATCACCCTGTGCGCGCTCGGCCTCGCGGGCCTGTCCCTGTACGGCGAGCACGCCCGCTACCCGGAGTACCTGTGGACGCTGTTCGTGCTCGGCCTGGGCATGGGGATGACCTTCACCCCGGTCTCGGTCGCCGTCCTCCAGCGGGTCGCCCCCGAGCGGATGGGCACCGCCTCGGCCACCGTCAACACCCTGCGCGAACTCGGCGGCGTCCTCGGCATCGCCGTCCTCGGCGCCGTCCTGACCCACCGCCTGACGAGCACCCTGAGCGCCTCCCTGACCCGCCTCGGCCTGCCGTCCGACGCCCTCGGCCGCGCCGCCGACCCGCTGGCCGGCGCCACCGGCACCGCGGCGGACCCGCTCCCCGACCCGCTGCGGCAGGCCGTCGAGCACGCCTTCACCGACGGCATCCACCTCGCCCTGCGCTGCGGCTCGGCGGCCCTGGCGGTGGCCGCCGTCCTGGTCGCCCTCCTCCTGCGCCGCCCGGGCCGGGGCACTCCGACGGCCCCGGCCCCGGACCCCGCGGGGCAGTCACTCCCCGCCGGGGCCGGGGCGTAGGCCGGTGGCTGTTGGTCCGGCGGCCCCTCAGCGGATGCCCTCCACCACCGCCTGCGCCGTGCGGGCCAGGGCCCTGCGGGCCTCCCAGGGATGGGCCGGGTCGGTCGGCGGGGGCGGGATCGCCGGGCGGAAGGCCAGCTCGGCGACCAGGCCCCGGACGGCGACGACCCGGGCCAGCGAGGTGAGCAGGCCGTCCTCGCCGACGAAGGCGGGGGCGCTGGTGGGCCGGCCGTCGTCCAGCCGGTAGCGGATCGCGACCGGCTGGACGGGGGCTCCGGAGCGGACGGCGGCCTCGAAGAAGGCCGGCCGGAACCGGCCGCTCTCCCGTCCGCACCAGGTGGAGCCCTCGGGGAAGACGATCATCGGTCGGCCGGCCCGCAGCCCCGAGGCCACCTCGGCGACGGTCCTCGGCAGGGTGCGCAGCCGGTCGCGGTCGACGAAGACGGTGCCGCCCCAGGCGACCAGCCGGCCGAGCACCGGCCAGCGGCGGACCTCGGTCTTGGCCAGCGAGCGGCCCGGGCGGGCGGCGGCGATCAGCGGGATGTCCAGCCAGGAGACGTGGTTGGCCACCAGCAGCACCCCGCCCCCGGAGTCCGGACCCGGCCCGATCCGGACCGTGACGCCCAGCGAGCCGAGCAGGCCGCGCGCCCAGAACCGGGCGAGCCGGTCGCGCGCCCCTCGCGGCAGTGCCCGCGCCGGCAGGGTGAACGCGATCCCCGCCGCGAGCACGGCCAGGCAGGCGGCCAGCCGCAGCACCCGGCGGGGGAGGGCGACGGTGGGCGCCGGATCGGTCAGGCAGGCCTCCGGTGTGCAGGAGGCCGTCGGCAGCCAGACGCTCATGAGGCCTGTTCCTCGGCCGGTGCCGCCGCCGTGCCGACGCCGCCCACGCCGGAGAGGAAGTGCCGCAGGTAGCGCGGGTCGGTGCGCTCCAGCGACAGCAGCACGTACAGGTCGGCGCACTCGAAGTCCGGGTCGTACGCGGGCGCGCCGCAGACCCAGGCGCCGAGGCGCAGGTAGCCGCGGAGCAGGGCCGGCAGCGGCGCCTTCCCGGCGCGGGCCACGCCGGTGGCGCCCCACGGGCGGTGCGGGGTGACCCGGTACTGCTCGGGAGCGAGGTGCTTGGCGGCGACGGTGTCCCAGACCCGGGCGGCGACGGCGCCGCCGTCCTCCAGCGAGATCGAGCAGCAGCCGCCCACCCAGGTGTTGCCGGTGTCGGCGAGGTAGCGGGCGATGCCGCCCCACATCAGGTTGATGACGGCGCCGCTGCCGCGGTGCTCGGCGGCGATGCAGGAGCGGCCGAGCTCGACCAGCCCGTCGCGCAGCGGGGCGAGGCGGGCCAGGTCGAACTCGCCGTCGGAGTAGAGCCGGCCGGCCCGGCGGGCGGCCTCCGGGCGCAGCAGGCGGTAGGTGCCGACCACCGCGCCGTCCTCGCCCTCGCGGACGAGCAGGTGGTCGCAGAACTCGTCGAACGGGTCGGCGTCCAGCCCGGGGACGGTGCTGTGCAGGGTGGCGCCGAGCTCGTCGGCGAAGACCTGGTGGCGCAGCCGCTGGGCGGCGCGGACGTCGTCCTCGTCGCGGGCGAGCGCGACGGTGTAGACGGCCGAGGCGGAGCCGGACGCGCCGTCCTGGCGTGCCGCGGGCACCGCGGTGGCGGCCCGGCCGGGGGTGACCGCGGACGGAGTGTACGAGGGGACGGTGGTCATGGCGGACCCTCCAGGGCAGCACGGACGACGGCGGCCACGGGGTTTCCGTGGCACCGGCCCCGCCAGGCCCGTACGATCGACGGGGCTGTGAACCGGCACCCGCATGTCTCTCCAAGCCGGCTGGCGTCCACGTTGCCGTTCGGCGGAGCGCAGATGTGCACCTGCTGAATGCGGCCACCCGACGTGTGCGGGACACCTGTTGGGCACCGGGGCGCCGCCCTATCCTCCGCTGCATGGGGTGGATTCCGGGGGCGGGACTCTGGCGGACCTTCGCCAGGGACATGGCAGGGGTCATGGCGTGTCAGGCGACGGCGACGGCGGGGCTGGCCGTCGTGTACCTGCTGGCCAGAGCGGTCGGGCTGGCGCCCTCGCCGTGGTGGTGCCTGGTGGTGGCGATGGCGCTCGCCCTGCAGCTGGTCGGCGAGCGCTGCTGGGAGGACGACCGGCGCCCGAGGGCGGCGCTGGTGGCGCTGGCCGTGGCGCTGCCGGTCGCGATGGCGCCGTACCTGCTGCTCGGCGCGGCGGCCGGCTGGGCCGAGGCGCAGGCGGCGGACACCTACGCCTCGGGCGCGATGGCGGGCGGGCTGCTGCTCGCCGGGTACGTGGTGCGCGCCGTGCACGCGCTGCGCAGCGGCGCCTACCCGGCGCGGCCCGCCGCCGCCCCGGCACCGGAGCGGCGGCGGGCCTGAGTGACGGGCCCGGGCGGCGGCGGGCCCGAGGGGCGCTCAGTACGCCCGCCACCCCTGCGGGTCGACGCCGCCCGGGACGACCTCGGCCGGGCCGTAGGGCTCGCGGGTGAACACGAACGAGCCGATGTCCAGGTGGCTGACCGTGCCGTCGGCGGCCCGCACCACGCGCAGCGTCTCGCCCGCGTAGTAGTCGTCCAGGCCGGTCCAGGTGCCGTCGGCCTCGGCCCGGAACCGGGAGGCGCGGCCGCCGTGGCCGAGCATCGAGAGCTCCAGCGACCGCCCGGCCGCCAGCCGCAGGGTGTGCGGGGCGGCGCCCCAGTACCAGGGGCCGGTGAGGGCGAGGAGCTGCTGGTCGACCTCGGGCAGCGGGCGCCACGGCTCGGGGATCCGGGGCTCGTGCCGCGCGGTGATCGCGATCAGCTCGGCGGTGAGCTGTCCGGTGCGCGGGCCGTGGGTGGCGTTGGAGAAGGCGACCGCGGCCAGGCCGTCGGCCTCGCCGACCCACAGCCCGGCGGTGAAGCCGGGCATCGAGCCCGTGTGCCCGAACAGGGTGCGGCCGTCGTGCCGGATCAGCTGGAGGCCGAGGCCGTACGTCTCGGTCCACTCGTCGTCGTCCGGGGCGACGGCCGGGCGGCGCATCTCGGCCAGGGTGTCGGCGGACAGCACCTTCCCGTCGCCGCCGGCCAGGAAGGCGGCCCACCGGGCGAGGTCGGCGACGGTGGACCAGAGCTGGCCGGCCGGGGCCATCAGGCCGGTGTCGGTGAGCGGCTCGGGCAGCATCACGTCGGCCCAGGGGTGGACGGCGAAGCCGCCGGCGTGCGGCTGCTCGGGGAGCAGGGTGGTGCGGGTCATCCCGAGCGGTTCTAGGACCTCGCGGCGCAGCACCTCGCCCCAGGGCTCGCCGCGCAGCCGCTCGACCAGCGCGCCGAGCAGCGCGTAGGTGGGGTTGGAGTAGTGGTGCAGCCGCCCGGCGGGGTGGCGGCGGGGGCGCTCGTCCTCCAGGAGGTCGGCGAGGGCGGGGCGCAGCGCGCCGTCGGAGCGCTCCCACCACGGGCCCGGGGGCTCCGAGGTGAGGCCCGCGGAGTGCGAGAGCAACTGGGCGACGGTGGCACCGTCGGCGGCGGTGCCGGGCAGGTGGCGCTCGACGGGATCGCCGAGGTCGAGCAGGCCCTCGTCGCGCAGCCGCAGCACGAGCACGGCGACGAAGGTCTTGGTGATCGAGCCGATCCGGTACTGCACGTCCGTGGTGGGGGCGTGGTCGGCGACCATGCTGCGGGCGCCGCTCCACACCAGCCGCCCGTCGCGGACCACGGCGGCGACCATCGAGGGGGTGCGGCCCTCGGCCTGGGCGACGGCCAGGCGGTGCAGCAGCGCGCGGCGGGTGGCGGGGAGCAGTTCGTCGGACAGGTCGGTCATCTGGTCCTCTGGGGTGGTGCGGAGACGGTCGGTGCGCGGTGCCGGGGCACGGCGGCCACCAACCTAGTTCGTCCCCGTCAGGCCTTTCCACCCAATTTCGGCCCGTTCGTCGCCTCCGGCCCCGCGCGCCCGACACACCCTCAGCGTCCGTCCGGCGGACATCACTTGACATGACCAATTGGTCCAGTCCATTTTGGGGCCCTCCCCGCACCTCCACCCCCCCACATCCCCCACCGGAGGTCAACGGTGCACAAGCGCACCCGACTGCCCGCCGCCGGCGCCGCCGCGCTGCTCGCGGCCGCCGCGGCGTTCACCGCGCCCACCGCCGCCCACGCGGCCGACCAGCTCACCAACGGAGGCTTCGAGACCGGCACCCTGTCCGGCTGGAGCTGCTCCGGCGGCCTCGGCTCGGTCGTCAGCACCCCCGCGCACGGCGGCGGCAAGGCGCTGGCCGGCGCCGTCAGTGCGAGCGACACCGCCAAGTGCGTGCAGAGCGTCGCGGTCAAGCCCAACACCACCTACACGCTCTCCGGCTGGGTCCGCGGCAGCTACGTGTACCTCGGCGTCACCGGCGGCGGCTCCGCCTGGACCTCCGCCGCCGACTACAGCAGGCTGAGCGTCTCGTTCACCACCGGCGCCACCCAGACCACCGCCGAGGTCTACGTCAACGGCTGGTACGGCCAGGGCACCTACTACGCCGACGACATCGTGTTCGACGGCCCCGGCGGGGGCGGCACCCCGGCCGACACCCAGGCCCCCACCGTGCCCGGCAACCCGCGCGCCACCGGCAAGTCCGCGAACAGCGTCACCCTCGCCTGGGACGCCGCCACCGACAACGTCGGCGTCACCGGCTACGACGTCTACCAGGGCAGCGCCAAGGTCGCGACCGCCACCGGCACCACCGCCACCGTCCCCGGCCTGAGCGCGTCCACCGCCTACAGCTTCACCGTCAAGGCCCGCGACGCGGCCGGGAACACCTCGGCCGCCTCCGCCGCGGTGACCGTGACCACCGACGCCGGCGGCCCCGCCCCGAGCGGCTTCAAGCAGGGCGCCCCCTACCTCTACAACGGCTGGGGCAACCCGCCGGCCGCCACCACCGTCATGAACGCCACCGGCATCAAGTGGTTCACCCTGGCGTTCGTCCTGGCCCAGAACGGCTGCAACCCCACCTGGGACAGCCAGCGCCCGCTGCTGAACGGCGTCGACCAGGCCACCATCAACGCGGTGCGCGCGGCCGGCGGCGACGTCGTCCCGTCGATCGGCGGCTGGAGCGGCAACAAGCTCGGCCCCAACTGCGCCACCACCGCCGACCTCGCCGCCGCCTACCAGAAGGTGATCGACGCGTACGGCCTCAAGGCGATCGACGTCGACATCGAGAACACCGACGAGTTCGAGAACACCGCCGTCCAGGACCGCATCCTCGGCGCGCTCAAGATCGTCAAGCAGAACAACCCGGGCCTGCGCACCATCGTGACCTTCGGCACCGCCACCACCGGCCCGACCTACTACGGCAACCGGCTGATCGAGCAGGCCAAGGCGCTCGGCGCGGACATCGACGTCTTCACCATCATGCCGTTCGACTTCGGCAACGCGTCCACCGACATGTACGCCGCCACCGTCAGCGCCTCCGAGGGCCTGAAGAACAAGCTGAAGTCCGTGTTCGGCTGGGACGACGCCACCGCCTACGCGCACATGGGCATCTCCGGCATGAACGGCCTCAGCGACACCGGCGAGGTCACCTCCGTCCAGAACTGGACGGCGATCCGCGACTGGGCCAACAGCCACCACCTGGCCCGGATGGCCTTCTGGTCGGTCAACCGCGACCGGGGCTGCCCGGGCGGCGGCCAGCAGGAGACCTGCTCCGGCATCGCCCAGAACGACTGGCAGTTCACCTCCATCACGGCCGGCTTCACCGGCTGACGCACCCCGCACCACCGCGGCCCGGCCCCTCGGCGGAGGGGCCGGGCCGCACCACGGGTGCCGTACGGGCGGGTGACCCCGGCGGCGTGGCGCCGCCCCGGCCATCCGCCGCGCTCCTAGGGTCGTGCGATCACCGACCACCCTACGGAGCGTCATGCCCTCCCACCGCGAGCCGACCCTTCCCGAGCCGCGCCGGCCGGAGCCGCCCGCCGCCGTCCGGGCCGGCCGGGTGCTGCGCAACCCCCGGGTCTGGGCGGTCCCGGCGCTGCTGGTCGGCCTGCTCAGCCTGCTGATGTCGCTGCTCTACCTCGGCGGCATCCTCGACCCCCGCGGCGACCTGCACCACCTGCCGATCGCGCTGGTGAACACCGACCGCGGCGCCGACGTCGGCGGGCAGCGGCAGAACCTCGGCGAGCAGCTCGTCACCGGCATCGCCACCGCGCCCGGCCAGGGGGACGCCGTCTCCTGGCGGCTGCTCGACGAGGCGCAGGCGCAGGCACAGCTCTCCTCCGGCAAGCTCGCCGGCGCGCTCCAGGTACCGCCGGACTTCACCGCCACCGTCGCCGCCCTCGGCGGCGCGAGCGTCAAGCCCGCACGCCCCACCGTGCTCCAGTACACCAACCCGGGCGTCGGCAGCCTCGGCTCCTCGCTCGCCGCCCAGATCGGCCAGCAGGCCGTCCACCAGGCCTCGCTGACCCTCGGCGCCCGGCTCTCCGCCCTCCCGCAGTCCCAGGGCCTCGACGACGCGGCCCGGCTGCTGATCGCCGACCCGGTCGCCGTCAGCACCACCGTCGGCCATCCGATCGGCGACCGCAGCGGCCTCGGGCTCTCCGCCTTCTACTACACCCTGCTGCTCGTCCTGGCCGGCTTCTTCGGCGCCAACATCATCGGCAACGGCGTCGACGTCGCGCTCGGCTACGCCGACAACGAGATCGGCCCCTGGCGGGCCCGCCACCCGGCGGTGCCGATCGACCGCACCAGCACCCTCGCCGTCAAGTGCGTGATGTCGGTGGGCCTGTCGCTGCTCACCTCCTCGCTGATCATGCTCGCCGGAGCGGTGATCCTCGACATGGACGCCGCCCACCTGCCGCTGCTGTGGGTCTTCTCGGTCTGCGCCAGCAGCGCGGTCGGCCTCGGCGTCCAGGCGATCAACGCGGCCTTCGGCGGTCTCGGCCTGCTGGTCAGCATGTTCGTGTTCATCGTGCTCGGCCTGCCGTCCTCCGGCGCGACCGTGCCGCTGGACGCCCTGCCGTCGTTCTACCGGTTCCTCGCGCTGTTCGAGCCGATGCGCCAGCTCACCGACGGCGTGCGCGCCATCCTCTTCTTCGACGCGCGGGCCGACGCCGGCCTCGCCCGGGCCTGGCTCTGGATCGGCATCGGCACCGTCGCGGCCCTGATCTTCGGCTTCGCGATGACCCGCTACTACGACCGCAAGGGCCTGCACCGCGCCGTCCCCGAGCTCGCCTGAGCCGGGGGACGGCGCTCCGTCCGGGGGACGGCGGGTCAGCCGGCCGGCAGCGGCGGCAGCTCCGGCCGCCACAGCCAGGCCTCGAACAGCTCGTCCAGCGGCGCCCGCGCGTACCCGGCGGCGTGGGCGCGGAAGTCCGCGGTGGTCACCACCCCGTGCCGGTGGAACGCCGCCCAGTCCCGCAGCATCCGGAAGAAGGCGGTGTCCCCGAGCGCCAGCCGCAGGGCGTGCACCACCAGGCCCCCGCGCTGGTACAGCCGGTCGTCGAACATCAGCTTGCGACCCGGGTCGGCCAGCCGCAGGTCCTGCGGCAGCCCGGCCAGCAGCCGGTGCGCGTACGCGGCCCGGGCGCCCGCCGCCGGCCCGCCGGAGCGCTCCGACCAGAGCCACTCCGCGTACTTCGCCAGCCCCTCGTTCAGCCAGATCTGGCTCCAGTCGCCGACCGACACGCTGTTGCCGAACCACTGGTGCGCCAGCTCGTGGGCGATCAGCCGCTCCCGCTCCCAGCCGCCGGCCAGGTGGTTGGTGCCGAAGGTCGCCACCCCCTGCGCCTCCACCGGGACGTCCAGCTCCTCGTCGGCGACCACCACCGTGTACTCGCCGAACGGGTACGGGCCGAACACCTCCCCGAAGTAGGCCATCATCTTCGGCTGCCGCCCGAAGTCCGCGGCGAACGCGCCCGTCAGCCGCTCCGGCACGAACCCGGTCTGCGGCACCTGCGGGTGCTCGGCCAGCACCACCGGCCGGTACTGGCCGATCGAGACCGTCACCAGGTACGTGGAGGTCGGCGCGGACTGCTCGTACACCCAGGTGGTGCTGGACGAACCGGTGGTGCGGGTCAGCAGCCGCCCGCCCACCACCACCGTGTACGGGGAGGGCGTGGTGACCGCTATCTGGTACGTCGCCTTGTCCGCCGGCCGGTCGTTGCACGGGAACCAGGACGGCGCCCCGATGGGCTGGCTGGCCACCAGCGCGCCGTCGGTCAGCTCCTCCCAGCCCAGGCCGCCCCACGGGCTGCGCACCGGCCGGGGGTTGCCGGTGTAGTGCACGTCGACGGTGAACGCCGCGCCCGCCGCGAGCGCCTTCGGCGGGCGGATCCGCAGCTTGCCCGCCCGGTGGGTGTAGCGGGCCGGCTTGCCGTCCACCAGGACCCGGCCGATCCGGAACTCGGCGAGGTCCAGCGCGAACTCCGTCAGCGCGGTCACGGCGACGGCGCTCAGCCGCGCGGTGCCGCCCAGCCGGTTCGGACCGGGCCGGTAGTCCAGCGCCAGCTCGTACCGGTGGACCCGGTAGCGCGGATCACCGCTGTTCGGGAAGTAGGGGTCCGGCGGGGCGACGGGCTGCGGGGGCTGCGGGGACTGCGCCGGGCGGGGGTTCACCGGGTCGTACGCTCCTGGAAACACGGGACTGGGCAGGGGGACGGGGACGGGGGACGCCCGGAGGGCCGGACGGGGCGGACCCCGGCCGGCCCCCCGGGGACGGCGGTCAGGAGGTGGGCTGCCACACCTCGATCGGGTTGCCGAGCCACCGGCTGTCGGCGGGCACGGACTCGGCGCGCATCACCAGCGAGGCCGGGCCCAGCGTGCTGCGCGCACCCACCGTGCTGCCGGGCAGCACGATGCCGCCGGGCCCCAGGGTGGCGCCCTCGCGGAGGACGACAGTATCCATCCGCATGATCCGGTCGTGGAAGAGGTGGGTCTGCACCACGCAGCCGCGGTTGACCGTCACCCCGTCCCCGAGCGTCACCAGGTCCGCCTCCGGCAGCCAGTAGCTCTCGCACCACACGCCGCGGCCGACCCGCGCGCCGAGCGCGCGCAGCCACAGGTTCAGCACCGGCGTACCCGGCACCGCGCCCACCAGCCACGGCACCGCCAGCACCTCCACGAAGGTGTCGGCGAGCTCGTTGCGCCACACGAAGCCGCTCCACAGCGGGTGCTCCACCGCCCGGAACCGGCCGACCAGCAGCCACTTCGCGGCCACCGCCACCGCGCACGCCACCGTGCCGGCCGCCAGCAGCACCGCGCCGGACAGCGCCGCCGCCGCGAGCGGCGACCACGCGGACGACAGCCAGGACAGCGCCGCCAGCGTCAGCGCGCCCAGCGCCCCCGAGGCCAGCACCGGCAGCAGCCGGGCCACCTCGACCAGGCCGCGCGCCCACAGCAGCCGGGCCGGCGGCTCGTAGGTCAGGCTCTGGTCCGCCCGGTCGGCCGAGCGCGGCAGCCGCACCGGCGGCATGCCCAGGTACGAGCCGCCCTTCTTCGCCTTCTCCGGCGTCGCCGACAGCACGCCCACCAGGCCGCGCTTGGGCACCGCACGGCCCGGCGCGGTCATCCCCGAGTTGCCGAGGAACGCCCGCTCGCCGACCTTCGCCTCACCCAGGCGCACCCAGCCGCCGCCCAGCTCGTACGGCGCCATCAGGGTGTCGTCGGCCAGGAACGCGCCGTCGCCGACCGTGGTCAGGCTCGGCAGTGCCAGCACCGTCGACACCTCCGCGTGCCGTCCGACCCGCATGCCCAGCGCCCGCAGCCACAGCGGGGTCACCAGACCCGCGTACAGCGGGAAGAGGATCTCCCGGGCCTGGTCCATCAGCTGCATCACCGTCCAGGCCTGCCAGCCGACCCGGCCGTGCAGGGGATGCACCCCGGGCTCCAGACCGATCGACAGCAGCCGCACCGCCGCGACCAGCTGCCCCGCGTAGACCACGCCGAACGCCAGGGTGGCCGGCAGCAGGCCGAGCAGGGCGCCGCCGAGCGCGCCGCCCAGACCGTCCGCCGGGGCGACGAACGGGGCGAGCACCGCCAGGCCGGCCACCGCCGGCAGCACCGGCAGCAGGGTCAGCGCCGTGCCGCTCAGCCCGTACAGCGCGGACCAGCGGGCCCGGCGGGCCGGGCGCTCCTTGGGCCAGGTCCGCTCGGCGCGGCCCAGCTTGACGGCGGGCGCGCCGCCCCAGCGCTGGCCGGTCGGCACGTGGCCGGTGACGCTGGAGCCGGCCACCACCTGGGCCCGCTTGCCGACCCGGGCGCCCGGCAGCAGGATCGAGCGGGTGCCGACCACGGCGCCCGAACCGACCTTGAGCTGCCCCACCTCCAGCCGGTCGCCGTCCAGCCAGTAGCCGCTGAGGTCCACCTCGGCCTCCACCGCGCAGCCCCGGCCCAGCTTGAGCAGGCCGGTCACCGGCGGCAGCGAGTGCAGGTCCACCTCCTCGCCGACCTTGGCGCCCAGCGCCCGCGCGTAGCGGACCAGCCAGGCCCCGGAGAGCGAGGTCGCGCCGCTCACCTCGGCCAGCCGCTCGGCGGCCCACAGCCGCAGGTGCACGCCGCCGCCGCGCGGGTAGCTGCCCGGCCGCAGGCCGCGCAGCAGCAGCCGGGCGCCGCCGGCCGCCAGCGCCAGCCGGCCCGCCGGGGTGAACAGCACCGCCGCGCCGGCGCCGAGCGCCCACCAGGAGGCGGTCGGTGCCCAGGCGTAGCCGTCCAGGTGGGAGAGCAGGTTGCCGAGCGCCAGCAGGGCCACCGTCCAGCGCAGGCCGACCACGGTGAACAGCGGGATCAGCAGGAGCAGCTGCAGCAGCTTGGCGCGGGTCGGCACCGGCTCGATCGTCCGGGCCTCGCCGGTGTCCACCGCCGTGCGCTCCAGGTGGCGGGCGAGCTTGCGCAGCGTCGGCTGCTGGTAGACGTCCACCACCGCCGCGTTCGGGTAGCGGGTGCGCAGCAGGGTGGTCAGCCGGGCGGCGGCCAGGCTGCCGCCGCCGATCGCGAAGAAGTCCTCCCGGGGGCCGCTCACCGGCACACCGAGGATCTCGGTCCACTGCTCGGCCAGCCAGGCCTCGGTGCCGTAGAGCTGCTCGGTCGGCCCGGCCGACTCCAGGCCCTCCAGCGGCCAGGGCAGCGCGTTGCGGTCCACCTTGCCGGAGGTGCGGGTGGGCAGTGTGTCGACCGGCGCGAGCAGCGGCACGAGGGCGGCCGGCAGCTCGGCGCGCAGCCGGGCCACCGCCTGCTCGCGGTCCCAGCCCTCGCTGGTCACCAGGTAGCCGACCAGCAGCTGGTTGCCGCCGCGTGCGGTGCGCACGGCCGCGGCCGCGCCGGCGACGCCGGGCAGCGCCTGCAGCGCCGCGTCGACCTCGCCGAGCTCGATCCGCCGGCCGCCGAGCTTGATCTGCTCGTCGGCGCGGCCCAGGAAGAGCAGGCCCGCCGGGTCGGCCTGGACGAGGTCGCCGCTGCGGTAGGCGCGCTCCCAGCCCATCGAGGGCAGCGGCGCGTACTTCTCGGCGTCCTTCTCCGGGTCCAGGTAGCGGGCCAGGCCGACGCCGCCGATCACCAGCTGGCCGGTGCCGCCGGGGGCGACCGGCTCGCCGGCCTCGTCGACGACCACGAGGTCCCAGCCGTCCAGCGGCAGGCCGATCCGCACCGGGCCGTCGCCGGTCAGCAGCGCCGCGCAGGCGACCACGGTGGCCTCGGTGGGTCCGTAGGTGTTCCACACCTCGCGGCCCTCGGTGACCACGCGCTGCACCAGCTCGGGCGGGCAGGCCTCGCCGCCGAAGATCAGCAGCCGGACCTCGTTCAGCGCCTCGGCCGGCCAGAGCGCGGCCAGCGTCGGCACGGTGGAGACCACGGTGATCTCCTGCTCGGCCAGCCAGGGGCCGAGGTCGGCGCCGGAGCGCACCTGGGAGCGGGGGACCGGCACCAGGCAGGCGCCGTGCCGCCAGGCCAGCCACATCTCCTCGCAGGAGGCGTCGAAGGCCACCGACAGGCCGGCCATCACCCGGTCGCCGGGGCCGATCGGCTCGTCCTGGAGGAAGAGCGCGGCCTCGGCGTCGACGAAGGCGGCGGCGTTGCGGTGGGTGACGGCGACGCCCTTGGGGCGGCCGGTCGAGCCGGAGGTGAAGATGATCCAGGCGTCGTCCGCCGGGATGGGGCGCTGGGCGGCGGGGGTCTGGTCGGCCAGCGGCTCGCGGGGCGCGCCGACCGGGGTGAGCGCGCGCTCGGCGCCGAGGACGGCGGCGACGGCGGCCTCCTCGAAGACCAGCTGGGCGCGCTCGTCCGGGTCCTCGGCGTCCACCGGGACGTAGGCGGCGCCGGCGGCGAGCACGGCGAGGACGCTGACGTAGAGGTCGTTGGTGCCGGAGGGGACGCGCACGCCGACCCGGTCGCCGCGGCCGATGCCGGCGGCGGCGAGGCGGCGGCGCAGCTGCTCGACCTCGGCGGCCAGCGCCCGGTAGGTGAGCACGGTGCGGCCGTCGTCGAGGGCGGGCTCGGCGGGGTACCGGCGGGCGGTCTCGTCGAGGAGGTCGACCAGGGTGCGCGGGGCGGCGGCGGGGCGGCCCGGGTAGCGGGCCTGCTTCTCGGCCTGCCCGGTGGCGG
The DNA here is from genome assembly GCF_040296005.1 of Kitasatospora sp. NPDC002551. Lineage (NCBI taxonomy): Bacteria > Bacillati > Actinomycetota > Actinomycetes > Kitasatosporales > Streptomycetaceae > Kitasatospora > Kitasatospora sp. NPDC002551. Next base: position 77,710 of record NZ_JBEOWI010000002.1, read on the forward strand.
GGGTCGGGCCCGGATCCCGGCTGGGTTCGGCTGTCATGGCTGCCGTGCGCTCCTTGTCCTCGCCCCGTCCCGATCGATGTCCGACCCTTGGGGGCGGTGGGAGCACTCGCCTGTCCGGGTGACCCCACTCCGGGGCCGGAGCGGACAACCCGACCGATGGTAGCCCCGGGCGGTGAACGGCGATCGGCCGACACTCCGCCCAACTGGCCCGACAGTGGCCGAATCTGACGGAGCATCAGCTCGCAACTGAGGCTCCGTGGGTCGTATGTGACGACCTGTCAGTCGTTTTGACGGATCGTCAGGTCGATTTTCCGATCGTGACCCATGCCACACCGATTGCTGCTCCCTCGGGGTGACGGGCCCGCCGCACGGGGGTGCGGCGGGCCCTCGGGGGCTGTGCGGGGGGATCAGCGGGAGGGGTGGCGGAAGGCGTCGAGGTGCTCCTGGAGGAATGCCTCCAGCGTACGCGGGGGCCGTCCGGTCAGCCGGGTGGCGGCGACGTCCGGGGCCTCCGGGCGCTCGACGGCGAGCCGCTGGATCTCCACCACGTGGGCGGCCAGCCAGTCCGGCATCCCGGCCCGGGCGACCAGGTGGGCGTGCATCTGCGCGGGCGGCAGGTCGACGTACCGCACCGGCCGGCCCAGCAGTGTGCTCAGCAGTCCGGCGAGCTCCGGGTGGCTGTAGGCGCGCCCGCCGGTCAGGGCGATGCTGCCGCCCGCGGCGCCCGGGCGGACGAGCGCGGCGGCCGCGACGTCGCCGATGTCGCGGCAGTCGACGTAGTTGCAGCGGGCCGAGCCCATCGCGCCGTGGATCAGCCCGGCCGCCGCGATGCCCGGTGCGAGCAGCAGCAGCTTCTGCATGAACGCGTACGGACGCAGCACGGTGGTGGGGATGCCCGAGGCGCGCAGGCGCTCCTCGATGACGTGGTGGCCCCGGGAGACCGCCACCGGGGAGTCCGGCTCGGCGGCCGGCGCGGAGACCTTGACGATGTGCTCCACGCTCTCCAGGGCGGCGAGGTCGACGGTGCGCAGCTCGTACTCGACCTGGCGGGGGCCGTTCTCCATGGTGAGGAAGAGCTGTCGGGTGCCGCGGAGGGCGGCGCGCATCGAGTCGGGGTCGGCGGCGTCGGCGGCGACGGCCTGGACCATCCGGCGGACGGGCGCGTCGAGGCCGTCCAGCAGGCGCTCGGGGTCGCGGCTCAGTGCGCGGACCGGGATGCCGAGCGCGGTCAGGCTGCGCAGCGTGGCGCCGCCGGTGGCGCCGGACGCGCCCATGACGGTGATCATGCGGGGTTCTCTCCTGGGTTCGGTCGTGTTCGGTCGGTGGTCGGTGGGTGGTCGGTCGGTGTTCGCGGGTGCCCGGTGGGCGGGCGCCGGCGGGTCAGTGCGCCCGGTGCCGGCGGGGGAGGGAGGCGCGCCAGCGCCAGGTGGTCATGGTCGCCGCGATCGCGGCGGACACGGGCAGGTCGAAGCGCAGCCGGCCCGGCCACGGACTGTCGGCGAGCGCCGGCAGGTGCGGCAGCCACGCGGCCCCGGCCGAGCCGACGGCGAAGGCGAGGGCGGCGGAGCCGAGGCCGAACCCGAGCGCGAGGAGCGGGACGGGCCCGCGGGCGGCCCAGGAGTCGGCCGGGCGCCGCCGGTGCCGGGCGCCGACCAGGGCGGCGACCAGGGCCGAGGTGCCGGCGATGGTGGTGAGAGCGGCGATCCTGAGCTCGGACTGGCCGGTCGCGAAGCCGCCGATTCCGGCCATGAGGGCGGGTGCCGCGTAGGCGACCAGCACCTCGCGCCACAGCACGAAGCGCGGCGGGGCGGCGGTGTCGGGGGTGGTGTCGGGAGCGGTCGGCCGCTGCTGGGTTCGGCTGGGCATGGGCGGTCCTAGTGATTAGGGGGCTAACTATAAATGATCAGGTGGCTAACTACACGGGCGTGAAGGAGTCGGCGGGCCGGCCCGGTGGCCCGGGGTGGCGGTGGCCGCGGTGGTGGTGGCGCGTCGGGTCAGTCGTCGGTCAGGGCGGACATGCCCTCGACCAGTCGGGCCAGCAGGTCGAGGAAGAGCGTGCGCTCCTCGACCGAGAGCCCGCCGACCATCGCCTGCATCCGCGCGAAGTGCTCGGGCGCCATCTCGCGCAGGCGCTGGGCGCCGCGCGCGGTCAGCACCACGACGTTGCCGCGCCCGTCCTCGGTGGACGGGCGGCGGGCGACCAGGCCGTCCCGCTCCAGTCCGTCGACCAGTCCGGTCACGGTGGCGCGGGAGACTCCGAGCGCGCTCGCCAGCTGCGAGGGCGACTTCTCGCCGCCGTGGTCCTCCAGTTCGGCCAGCAGCCGGTAGCGGCCGGTGGACAGCCCGAAGCGCGCGAAGTGCGCCTCGCCGGCCTGGCCGAGCCTGGATCCGGCGGCCATCAGCCGCGCCGCGACCAGGACCGCCTGCGGGTCGGCCGACAGGCCGTACCGGGAAAGCTGCCGCCGGGCCTGGTCGAGCGTGGGTGCGCCGGTGCCGGCGTCGTGCTGCTGAGCCATGGAAGTAATATGGCGGCTAACCAGATCCCGGGTCAAGTGGGCCCGGGGCGCGTGTCCGCCGGCCCCGTCGCCTCGTGCCCGGGCGTGGGGGCGTACGGCCTGTGCTGCGCGGACGGCGTTCACAGCCTCACCAGGGCGTACCCGGCGGCGGAGGTCACGGAGCCACGGCCGATCTCCATGGTGGTCCTGGTCTCGTGTCGGTGGTGCTGGCGGAGGCCCGGCCGCACCGGCACGTACACCGAACGGTGCAGCCGGGCCGGGCGACGACACCGGCCGGTGTACAACGGGCTGTCCGCATCGGGACGACGCGACCGCCCCCGCCCCCTCCGTAGGTTCTGGATCACAAGAACGACACCGAGGAGGACGGCATGACGGCGACGAACACGGCTCCGGCCGCGGGGGTGCGGGCTCCGCTCACCCTGATCGGCAGCGGGGCCCTGGCGATGGCCGCGGTGGAGACGCTCAACCCGGAGTACGACCTGGTGAGCGAGACCCTCAGCCGGTACGTACACGGCACGGCCGGCTGGCTGGTCCCGGCGGCGCTGCTGGCCGTCGCCGCCGCCTCCGCCGTCCTCGTGGTACGGCTGGGGGCCGGGACCCGGCGGGCGGGTCGGGCCGCGCTCGCGGTGTGGACGGCGGGCATCCTGGTCGCGGCTCTCTTCCCGGCGGACCCGCCCGGCGACTGGAGCCGCCCCTCCCCCTCCGAACTTGTCCACGGCAACGCCGCCTTCCTGGCCTTCGCGGCCCTGCCGACCGCCGCCGTGCTGCTCCGCGGGACGCTCGTGGCCCGGCGGCCCGGCCTGCGAACGGCCCTGAACACCCTGACCGTGGCCTCGGCCACGGCCACGGCGGCGCTCGCGGTCTTCCTGGTCGACGTGATGGACGGTGGCCCGTCGCTCGGGCTGGGGGGTGCCCCCACGCTCGTCGGCCTCGCCGAACGCCTGGTGATCGCCGTGGACTTCGGGTGGGTCGCGCTCGCGCTGGCGGTGACGGGCACCCGCCGTGAGCGGGGGCGGGACCGTCGTGCATGATCGGCGCATGGAACGACCCGCCGTCCGTGCTCCTGCCGCCCCCCGCACGGCCCGGTTCGTCGACGGGCTCCTCGCGGCCGGCACCGTCGTCGCCGTCCTGGCCGTCACCGTCCGGCTCGGCGGCCGGCTGGACGCCGCGGGAACCCTGCCGCTCGCCCTGTGGCTGGGCGCGCTGCTCCTGACGCGCCGCCGGTGGCCGCTCGCCGTGCTGCTGCTCGGCGTGCAGGCCGTCGTCGTGTTCCGCACCGCCGGACTCACCGACGTGGGCTGGGTGTGGCCGGTGTCCGCCGCGTACGCCACTCTGGCCTCGGACGACCGGCCCGGCCGGCCCGGCCTGCCGTGGGCGGCCGGCGTGGGCCTGGCCGAACTGGCCTTCGCCGGAGCCTGGGAGACGAGCGCCGGTGGCGCCACGGCGCGCGAGGCCCTCGGCTCCCTGGGGGCCGAGGCCCTCTGGCTCGCGGTGCTCCTCGCCTCCGCCGCCGCCTACCGCAACCGGCTCCGCTGGCGCGCCGAACTCGACGAGCGCCTTCTGCGGGCCGCACGGGAACGGGACCTGGAGGCCGGCCGGCGGATCGCGGAGGCCCGCCTGGACATCGCCCGAGAACTGCACGATGTCGTCGGGCACACCCTCACCGTCGTCGGGCTCCAGCTCCGGGTCGCGGCCGAGGCCCTGGACGACTCCCCGGAAGAGGCGCGCAACGCCCTCGCCACCGCGCAGCGGGTCCGCACGGTGGCCCTGCGGGACCTCCGCGCGCTCGTCCACGTGCTGCGCGCGCCGGGGGAGGCCCCGGAGGACCCCGCGGCCGGGGTCCTTGAGATCGCGGCGCTCGTCGACCGGATGCGGTCGACGGAGTTGGACATCCGGCTGGAGGCGGCAGGCGACCTCGCCGCCCTCCCCGCACCGGTCTCCCTCGCCGTCCACCGGATCGTCCAGGAGGCCCTCACCAATACGGTCCGTCATGCAGAGGCGTCACGGGCCGAGGTCGGCATCCGGTGCGGCGACGGACGGGTGGAGGTGAGCGTCACCGACGACGGCCGGACCTCGGCACAGCCACCGTGGACGGCCGGGCACGGGATGCGCGGGATGGATGAACGGGTCCGGGCGCTCGGCGGAGACTTCTCCGCCGGACCGCACGGAAAGGGCGGCGGATGGCTCGTGCGAGCCGCCATACCTGTGCCAGGCTTCCGCCCATGACGATCAAGGTGCTCCTCGCCGACGACCAGGCCCTGGTACGGGCGGGATTCAGCAGCCTCCTCGCCCGCGCCGAGGACATCCGGGTCGTCGGCGAGGCGGGCACGGGCGACGAGGCAGTCCGTACGGCCCGCGCCGTCCGGCCCGACGTCGTCCTCATGGACATCCGCATGCCCGGCACGGACGGCCTCACCGCCACCCGGACGATCGTCGAGAATCCCGAACTGGCGGACTGCCGCGTCATCGTCCTCACCACCTTCGAGACCGACGAGTACGTCTTCGCGGCCCTGCGCGCGGGCGCGAGCGGATTCCTCACCAAGGAGACCGAACCGGACGACCTGCGCCAGGCCGTCCGGGCCGTGGCGGCAGGCGACGCGCTGCTCTCACCGGGCGCGACCCGACGGGTGATCGAGCAGTTCGCGCACCGCCCGGCAGTCCCCACCGACACCGCCGATCAGCTCGCCGTGCTCACCGCGCGGGAACGCGAGGTGACCCGTTTGATCGCGACCGGCCTGTCCAACGACCAGATCGCCTCACAGCTCTTCATCAGCCCGCTCACCGCCAAGACCCACGTCACCCGCGCGATCGCCAAGCTCGGTGTCCGCGACCGAGCCCAACTGGTCATCCTCGCCTACGAGACGGGCCTGGTCCTCGCCGGCGGCCTGCGCCGCCCGGAGCAGGGACCATCGAACGGGACCGGACCGAGGCGCGTCCCGAAGTGAGGTTCTGGCTCGACTTCTGTGATTCAGCTACGCTCAGTAATCAGCCGGGATGGGGCCTGCCGCCTTGAGTCAGAACGGCGGTTCTTCGGCGTATCCACCCGCCCAGGAAGCGCGTTCGGCTATGCGACGGGCGCGCAGTTCGCGGGCGCTCAGGTCGTCCGCGTTCTCCAGGCCGCTCGTGTCATGTCCCCACGCCTTCAGGGCGTCGAAGACACGGTCGCGCTTGTAGCGGTCCGCGCTGGTGGACAGCAGATCGCGCGCTCGGTCGGCCAACTCTCCTCGGTGCGGGACGAGAGCAGGGTGCTCCACCAACGGGATGGCGGCAACGACGGCTGCGGCACGTACCTCCGCGTCGTCGTTGCCGAGGAGAGGCTGGACGGCGGAGTAGAACACTGGACGCAGGTCGCGAAACGCGCGCATCTCCTGATAGTCGTCGAGGAACTCTTTCCCGCAGTGGCGTTCGCCGGCGGCCACGTTCTCGTCGTCGGCGTCGTAGGCGGTGCTGCTGAGCCAGTCCAGGAGTGCCGCGCGGGTGGGACGATGCGGCGCCCGATCCGCATCCCGGCCGCGGTTGCCCATGGCGGTGGCCGGATGATTGAGAATGGCTGCCACATACAGGGCTACCGGAACGGTGGCTTCGTAGATGCTGTTCTGGTGGGTCACCGCCCCGAGGGCGTCGAAGACGGCCGCAGCTCTGGTGCCCGGATCGGGATCGAGGAGGCGTGCCAGCGCCGCCGGAAGGATTTCGCCTGTCCCGCACGGGGTGGCCAGTGACGCCCAGTCCGTCTCGTCCAGGAGCGTCCGGTAATGCGGGAGCACGTTCGGCAGGGCAGCGTCGGTTTGGCTGGGCGCGTCGGTCACAGGCTGAAGCTATAGCGTTTCCGAGCGAGCGGTGTACTTCTGCTGTCGCAGCCCGCGCCGGATGCCGGACCCCACTCGGGTCCGCGTGCGACTGTGGTCACGCCAACAGCACACGCTTGCGTAGAAGTTGGAACCCTGCGCGGCCGAGCATCTGGCGTTTGAGCATCTTGATCCGGTTCACATGACGAATTCCGGGGCAGGGTGAGGCCGGCGATGACCGCGTCCCGGTCGCGGTCGATGCCGGCGGCGAGGGTGTGGAGGCTGGGCAGGTCGTCCTGGCGGACGGCGTTGAGCCATTGCGGTGAACGGAGCCGGCAGCCCGCCGACACGGTCTCACGCGGACGAAGCCGAGGTCACGTGCTTCAGTCAGCGGTAGTCCGCCAGGCCGTCCGCGAGTTCGTCTTCGTCTCCGTCGCGGATGGCGTAGAGGGCTTGTTGCAGAGCGAACGTGCCGCGGATCGCTGCCACGCGGGTGGTGAGTCCGTGGTCTGACAAGCCGCCCAGGGCACGCACCCGTTCCAGGAGTTCGACACCGTAGCCGGCGACGACGGCCGGGAGGTCCTCGGCCTGATCGCCGAGTTCGACATCGTCCCAGTCGAGTACTCCGGCAAGGTGGGGCAGGCCGTGCGTCCACTCCCACAGGACGTTCTCGGCACCGAGGTCGCCATGGACCACTGCGCGGGTGAGGTGGGGGAGGCTGTCGAGTGCCGCGAGCTCCTGCTCGGCCCGTAGGCGCCCGCTGTCGGACATGAGGCGGAACAGCTCCGCGCGCACGCTCTCCGCGAAGCGGCTCCACCGGTCGGCCGGCGCCTGGGGCAGCACTGCTCGTACCGCCCCGTCGATGCCGGCACGGGCCAGACCGCCCAGCAGCGTTGCGTACTGCGCCGCCACGGTGTCGGCCACCCGGGGATCGTTGAGCGCGTCGGCTCGGAGGGGTTCACCGGGGATGCGGGTGAGGACCAGGAACGGGACCTCACCGGCGCCGTGGGCCCCGCCCTGGAACAGCGGTCCGGGTGTGCGGAAGCCGAGGTCGAGTCCGGCGAGTACGCGGAGTGCGGCAGCGCGCTCGGGCAGCCGGGCGGCCGCCGCCCGGGTGCGGGGCAGGCACACAACGCGGTCCGAACCGATGACCACGTTGTGGAACTGTCCCTGTCGCACCGTGAGCTTGCCTGGTTCGTCGTCAGGCAGCAGTCGGCTCAGCAGAGCGCCATGCGTCGTGAGGATGTTCACCCGGGTGACCTCTGGATCCTTCGATGGGGCGGAGCCGAGGTGAATCTACCGTCGGGCCGCGTCGGGGAGCGGACGTCCGCCCCGGCGGACGCACGACGTGGTTCCGGTGGCTCGCGTTCGCGATCGTGCACGGCCGCAGCGGGCCGAGATGCGCTTCCACCGGGTTGGCCCAGGAGGCGCTGGGGGCGGCTCCGGCGCGGGGGAGGGGGTGCGGGCGGGGGTTCCGCACCCCCGTGCGCTGCGGAGGATCGGGACCGGAGTGCGCAGCGGCGTGAGCGCCTGGGTATCGGGAGATCGGTACCGGGTGGTCAGGGGAGGGCCCATGAGCGAGCAGGAAGCACCGCCGATCTCGATCTTCTACCGCCGCGACGGGCTCGGCCCGGGGGCGGCGCTGGGGGAGGCCCAGCGGGGGGATCCGGTGCGGCGGGTGCGGGACTTCTGGCTGCACCGGGTCGGTGAGTACTGGCTCGTCACCCGGCACACCGATGTGCGGCGGGTGCTGGCCGACCAGGAGACCTTCGCGATGTACGACGCGGAGCGCGCCCCGGTCCTGCCGAACGAGCTCCTCAACATGGACCCGCCGGAGCACACCCGGCTGCGCCGCGTCCTGACGCCGGAGTTCACCGGGAAGCGGATCCGCGCGCTGGAGCCGATGATCCGCGCCCGGGCCGGCGAGCTGATCGACGCCATGGAGTCGCGCGGTCCCGCGGCGGACCTGATGGCGGATTTCGCCCTGCCGCTGCCGCTCGGGGTGATCTGCGCGCTGCTCGGCGTTCCCGATCCCGATCAGGGGGAGTTCCACCGCTGGTCGCGGACCACGCTGGATCTCGGGCTGCCGATGGAGGAGCGGCTCGCGGCCGGCCGGGAGTCGCGCGCGTACACGGCCTCGCTGGTGGCGGCGAAGCGGCGCAGCCCGGACGACGGGATGATCGGCATGCTCGTCCGGGAGCACGGCGACGCGGTGTCGGACGCCGAACTGGTCGGCGTCTGCGAGCTGTTGCTGCTCGCCGGCCACGTCACGGTGTCCAACACGATCGGCCTGGGGGTGCTCGCCCTGCTGGCGCACCCGGAACAGGCCGGCCGGTTGCGCGCCGCCGCGGAGAGCGACCCCGTGATCGACACCGCCGTGGAGGAGTTGCTGCGGTTCCTGTCGGTGTCCAGCACCGCGCTGGCCCGGACCGCGCGGTACGACACGGAGCTCGGCGGCGTGCCGATCACGGCCGGTGACCAGGTCGTCTGCCAGCTGCCGGTGGCCAACCGCGACCCGGCGCTCGGCGCCGGGATGGACCGCCTCGACATCGGGCGCAGGCCCGTGTCGCACCTGGCCTTCGGGCACGGTCCGCACCACTGCCTCGGCGCGCCGCTGGCCCGCGCCGAGCTGCGGATCGCGCTGCCCGCGCTGCTGCGGCGGCTGCCCGGTCTCGCACTCGCGTGTCCTGCCGAGGAGGTGTCCTACCGGGTGAACAACGAGGTCTACGGTGTGCACGCACTGCCGGTCACCTGGTGACCGGCGACGTCGACCCCCACTCCTTCTGCCGGACCAGCTCGGGGCCGTCGCGACTGCCCCCACGGCGGTGGCCACCCCGGTAACCGGGCCGGTGGCCGTCAGGACGGTGCCCAGGCCCGGATGACTGGTGCTGGGCGAGGTGGACGCCTACCGCTTCCTCGGCTTCTGCCTGGGCGAGACCGGCGCCGACTTCGACCACTTCGGCATCGACGACTGACACCCCGCCCGGCCCTCCGGCATCCCGGGGGCCGGGCCGTCGTCAAGCGCCATCGCCGCCGGCGATCACCCCCGGGACCCGACGGGACGTCAGATCCACTGTGCTCCAGGCCCGGTGATCGTCAGGGGCATGCGATATGACCATGATCACACCGACCGTCCGCTGTCGTGCTCCGACCCTCACGGCGTCTATCCGTTCGACGGGGTGCTGCACCCACGAGCGAAGCGGAGATCGGACTGTGCGTGCACAACGAGGTGGCGGGGTCGAGGAGGAGAAGCCCGGACGCCGACGGTGGCGGTGGCCGCGGTGGCGGCCCCTGCGGTGGATCGACTACCCGCGCAGGGGGCGGCGCGGAGTCCGGCGCTGGCTCCCCTCCTGGCGGCAGCTGCTCCTGGTGGCGTTACTGGGCGTCCTCGGACCGACCGGGTGGCTGGCCTGGTTCTACACCGTCACGCAGGTGCCCGAGGACCTCAACGCCTTCGCCACCCAGCAGAACAACGTCTACTACTGGGCGGACGGCACCGAGATGGCCCGCATCGGCGAGACCAACCGGCAGGAGGTGCCGCTCGACGGCGTCCCCGAACCGGTGCGGTGGGCCGTGCTCGTCGCCGAGAACGAGACCTTCTACTCGGACCCCGGGATCTCGGCCAAGGGCATCGGCCGTGCGCTCTGGAAGCTGGTCTCCGGCGGCGAGACCCAGGGCGGCTCCACCATCACCCAGCAGTACGTCAAGAACATCTACCTCAACCAGCGGCAGGACTTCTCGCGCAAGCTCAGCGAGGCCGTCATCGCCCTCAAGCTCGACGACCGGATGAGCAAGGACGACATCCTCGCGGGCTACCTCAACAGCAGCTGGTTCGGCCGCGGCAGCTACGGCATCCAGCGCGCCGCCGCGGCCTACTACGGCAAGGACGTCTCCCAGCTCGACGTCAGCGAGGGCGCCTTCCTCGCCGCCCTGCTCAAGGGAGCCGGGCGGTACGATCCGGCGCTGGGCGCGGCCAACCACGATCGGGCCGAGGAGCGGTGGTCCTGGATCCTGGACCGGATGGTCGACACCGGAAGGCTCTCCCGCGCGGACCGCGCCCGGTACACCGTGTTCCCCGAACCCGAGCCGCGGCCGAAGTCCGCCGGCCTCGGCGGCCAGGTCGGCTACCTGGTCGACATCGCCAAGTCCTACATGGAGAGCCACACCGACATCACCCCCGCCGAGTTCGACCTCGGCGGCTACCAGATCCACACCACTTTCGAAAAGTCCAGGGTCACCGCCCTGGCCGTCGCCGTCCAGGAAGCCACGAAGGGCATCGACCCCGGCGCCCGGGACGCCGACAAGTTCCTCAAGGTCGGCGCGGCTTCCGTCGCCCCCGACGGCCGGATCGTCGCCCTCTACGGCGGCCCCGACTACCTCAAACAGGGATTCAACAACGCCAACACCTCCACCGTGCCGGTCGGTTCGGCCTTCGCCCCGCTGGTGTACGCCGCCGGACTCGACCAGGGCGTGCAACGCACGCGGGGCGCCACCCGTACCCCGGTCACCCCCGGCACCACCTACAACGGGGACAACGGGGTGAACGTGATGACCCCGGAAGGCCCGTACTGGGGGCGCGACGGCAAGATCGCCAAGACCGCCAACGACGGCAAGCGCGACTGGGGCCAGGTCACCCTGCGCGCAGCCGTCGAGCAGTCCGTCAACGGGCCGATCATGCAGCTCGGACTGGACATCGGCCTCGAACGGGTACAGAAGACCGCCGCCGCCCTCGGCCTCCTTCCCAGCGTCATGGGCGAACTCAGCCCCGGCTTCGCCGTCGGCAACTCCACCCCCAGCGCCATCCGCACCGCCGACGCCTACACCGCCTTCGCCGCCGGCGGCAGCCGCACCGACCCGTACTCCGTCCTGCGCATCACCCGCAACGGCGAGCCGCTCACGCTGCGCCTGCCCGCCGCCGTCCAGGCACTGTCACCGGCCGTCGCCGCCGAGGTCGACGCGGCCCTCAAGGGCGCCGTCCGCGGCGGCAGCGCCGGCTGGGCGGCCGAAGCGGGGCCCGACCTGGCGGCGAAGCCCGGCACCACCGCGGACCGCACGGCGGGGTGGGCGGTCGGCTACAGCGGACAGCTCGCCACGGCGGTCACGGTCTTCCGCGCCGACCTGCGGGACATGAAGCCGCTGTCCCTCGAAGGGGTGGGCGGGGCCGGCCCGGACACCCCGGACTCGGCGCTGCCCGGCCGGATCTGGAGCACGTACATGAAGGCGGTGGGCGGGCGGTAGGAGGACCGGGCGGCTGCGGTCCCGCAGCCGCCCGGCGGTCGTCATTTCACCAGCCGCGACCAGTCCGCCGGCTGTGCCGGGTCCAGCCGGCGCAGCTGGTCCAGCACCTTCGGGTCCTGGGCGTCCAGCCAGTCGGCGACCTGGCGGAACGAGGCGCAGCGAACGTTCTCACGCTTGCAGACGCTCTTCATCACGTCCTCGATCGCCTGCATGTAGATGCCGCCGTTCCAGTCCTCGAAGTGGTTGCCGATGAAGAGCGGGGCCCGGCTGCCGTTGTAGACCCGCTCGAAGCCGGCCAGGTAGCTGTCCCGGGTCGCCTTCTCCCAGGCGTCGAACTTCTTCGGGTCGCCGTTCGTGGTGGTGCCGGACTGGCCGGCCAGGTAGTTGAAGTCCATCGAGAGGTTCTGGGAGGACGTGCCGGGGTTCGGCAGCAACTGCAGCGGGAAGTTCCAGACGCCTTCCTTCTTCACCGGCCACACCTGGAACTCGCCGGGCGAACTGGCGTCGTAGCGGAAGCCCTTGGCCTTCGCGACGGGCAGCAGGTTCTTCTGGCCCTCCAAGCAGGGGGCGCGGCCGCCCACCAGCTCCTTGGTGTAGTCGAAGGGGAGCGGCGGGAGGTCCTTGTAGCCGGTGTTGGTGCGCCAGTTGGTGACGAAGGATATCGCCTGGTCGAGCTCGGACGCCCACTCCTCGCCGGACCAGTCACCGCCCCCGCCGGGCTGCGGGCCGCAGAAGTGGCCGTTGAAGTGGGTGCCGATCTCGTTGCCGTCCAGCCAGGCCAGGCGGAGCTGCTCCAGGGTGTCCTTGATGTGGGCGTTGGTGGCGAAGTCGATCGATGCCGAGCCCGGGTCGTGCTTCGGGGGGCGGTAGAGCGTGCGTTTCGATTTGGGAAGGAGGTAGAGGCCGGAGAGGAAGAACGTCATCTGGGCGTTGTTCTCCACGCCCAGCTTCCGGAAGCGGGAGAAGAGGCGGTCGTCGCCTTCCAGGGCGCCGTCCCAGGAGAAGACCACGAACTGCGGCGGCTGCTCCCCGGGCTTCAGCCGCTCGGGCTTGGGCTGCCTGGGCTGCGGGCCGGTGTCGGAGGTGGAGCCGTCGCCGAGCAGCTTGACCTGGCCGTCCCTGGTCGGCGTCGGCGTGGGCGTGGGGGGCGGGGTGGGGACCGGGGTCTCGGCGGAGGCCGAGGGCGTGGGACTCGCGGGCATGGTGCCGGTGGAGGCGGGTCTGCTCCTGGGGGCGGAACCTCCCGTGTTCAGGACAAGCGCCGACACGACCCCCACCGCCAGCATCCCGGTCACTCCGCGAGCAGTCCGCACCGTACCTCCGTCAAATCGTCCGACAGTTCGATCACTGCACGGTTTGACGTGATGGACCATCACGGAGGTTGTACGGACTGTGGATTGAGAGGCAGCGGGGCGGAACCGTCGAGCTTCTGCGCGTCAAGGAGTCGCCGGGACGCCGCACCGTGGGAACTGACGCATAGTCAGGTCATAGAGTGTCAGTTCATCGCATTTTTCGGGTGTTACGAGAGCCGTCGGCACGGACACAGGAGGACGCATGAGTGTGGCGGAGCAGCGGAACGGGGCGCGGACGGCGCCGGGCGTGCAGGCCCGTGCCGGACGGCGCGGAACGGCCGTGCGGGTCCTCGCGCTGGCACTGGCGGGCGCGGGCCTGGTGGGTGTGACCGCCCCGACGGCCGGCGCCCTCGGCACAGGCCCGCACCGGGGCGCGGTGGACGCCCGGGCGCTGGACGAGGCGCTGGAGGGCGTGGTCGGGATCGGCGGGGCCTCCAGCTCCCTCGCCCGGCTGACCGAGTACGGGCGCACGGTGTGGAAGGGCGCGGAGGGCGTGGGCGACTTCTCGACCGGCGCCGAGCCCGCGGCGAACGGCCGGTTCCGGATCGCCAGCGTGACCAAGACCTTCGTGGCGACGGTCGTCCTCCAGCTGGTCGGCGAGGGGCGGTTCGGGCTGGACGACAGTGTGGAGAGCCTGCTGCCGGGTGCCGTCCCGAACGGCGGCTCCATCACCGTGCGCCAGCTGCTCGACCACACCAGCGGGCTGTTCGACTACACCGAGGACCCGGCCATCGGTGTCGACCACGAGACCTGGCTCCGCGACGGGCGCTGGCGGAGCTGGACGCCGCAGCAGCTCCTCGCGGTGGCCAACAGCCACCCGCCGTACTCCGCGCCCGGCACGGACTGGCGCTACGCGAACACCAACTACCTGCTGGCCGGCCTGATCGTCGAGCGGGTCACCGGACACGACTGGCGCCGGGAGGTGGAGCGCCGGATCATCGACCGGCTGGGGCTGACCGGGACCTCGATGCCGGCCCACGCGACGGGGATCCGCGGCCCGCACGCGCACACCTACCTCGATCTGCCCGGCGGCCCGGTGGACGTCACCGAGATGGAGCCGAGCGAGATGGACGCGGCGGGCGTCGGCATCTCGACCACCGCGGACCTCGGCACCTTCCTGCGGGCCCTGCTCGGCGGGCGGCTGCTCCCCGCGCCGCTGCTCGCCGAGATGCTGACGGTCGCCCCGGCGAGCGGCGACGCCCAGTACGGCCTGGGGATCAGCCGGCTGGCCACGCCCTGCGGCGAGGTCTGGGGCAACAACGGCAGCACCGGCCGCGGGCACAACAGCGCCCTCTACGCCACCCTGGACGGCCGCCGGCTGGTGGCGATCTCGACCAACGGCTACCGCGACACCGGCCAGGGCTGGAAGGCCTCGCAGAAGCTGCTGGCGACCGCCTTCTGCGGCCGTCAGCCGGCCACCGCGGCCACCGCCGCCCCGACCGGCTGACCGCACTCCCGCCGCCCGGCCGGACGCCGGACCACCGGACCGGCCGGGCGGCGTTCGTCGCGCCCGACGCGGTGGTGGCCGGTGCCGGCCCGGGCCGGGGAGTCTTGACCCCCTTGCCGCGACATGAACATGATGGATCGTCACATGACGATTCCGCCGACGGGGGAGTCCGGTCCGAACCGGGCCGTCTCGCCCGGCGGACCTCCCGTGCCCGGGCCCGGAAAGGCACCCCATGCCCCTGCGCCACCGGCTCGTCCGCCTGCTCGCGATACCGGCGCTGGCCGCCGCCGTCCTGCCTCTCCCGACCGCCCCCGCAACCGCCGCGGTCAGGGGTTCGGTGGCCCCGGTCACGACCCTCCTGCCGCGGGAGGCCTCGGCCGGCTGGCTGGCCCGGCAACTCGTGGACGGCGACCACTTCGAGAAGGTCGTCGACGGCACCGTCCGCCCCGACCAGGACCTCACCGTCGACGCCGTGCTCGCCTTCGCGGCCGCGGCCACCGCGGACGAGGCCGGCGCCCGGGCCACCGCCTGGCTGGCCCGCCCCGACATCCTCGCCGACTACCTCGGCGACGGCACCACCGAGGCCTACGCGGGCCCCACCGCGAAGCTGCTGCTGCTCGCCCAGGTCCGCGGGCTGGACCCGACGGACTTCGGCGGCGTCGACCTCGTCGCCCGGCTCCTCTCGCTGCTGGGCACGAACGGCCGCTTCGCCGACCGTTCCCCGTCGGGCGACCGCAGCGACATCGCCGGCCAGTCGTTCGCCCTGATCGCCCTCTCGCGCACCGCGGCGGGTGTCCCGCAGAAGGCCCGCAGCTTCCTGAGCGCGAGCCAGTGCCCGACCGGCGGCTACCCCGTCGCCTTCGGCCCGACCACCTGCACCGGCGACCCCGACGCCACCGCGCTCGGCATCCAGGGCTACAACGCCGGCAACCCCGCCGGCTCCTCCGGGCACGCCATGGGCTGGCTGGTCAACCAGCAGCGCCCGGACGGCGGTTTCGTGTCCCCCGGCGCCACCGATCCCAACGCCGTGACCACCGGCCGGGCCGCCCACACCCTCTTCACCGTCGGCTCCAGCGGCGGCTACCGGGCCCACAAGTGGCTGGAGCCGCGCCAGCTGCGCTGCGCCGCCGCTCCGGAGCGGCGCGGCGCCGTCCCGTACGACTCGGCCGGCTTCGACCGGACCACCGCCCTGCGGGCCACCGTCCAGGCCACCCTGGCGTTCTCCCCCAGCCTGAAGGGCTTCGCCGGGCTGAGCGCGGCCGGCGCGAAGCCGGAGTCGCCCGTCCTGTCCTGCTGAGGCCTGTCCGAGGCGGGGGTCGGCGGCGCTTGCTCGGCTCCGGGGGTCAGCCGACCCTGGAGAGGAAGCCTTCCACCCTCGCCGTGAACGCCTGCGGGTCGTCCAGCCACGGATAGTGGCCGGCACCCGGCTGGACGGCGAGCGTCACCTCGGGGAAGAGCGCCGCGGCACCGGCGGCGGACTCGGCGGTGGGCCACAGGTCCACCTCGCCCGCGAGGAGCAGCACCGGGCAGGGCAGGGCGCCCAGGCGGCCCCGGAGTTCCCGGGTGTCGGGCGTGTAGCCCCGGTAGTAGTGCTCGCTCACGGGGAGCGCGCGCTGGGCGGGGTCGGCGGCGGCGTGGGCGCGGGCGGCCTCGTCCCAGCGGCCGTACATCAGCGGTTCGAAGGCGAACCGGTACGGCGCGGCCTCGGCGAAGGTCTTCGCGGCCGTCACGTGCCGGTGCGCCGTGACGGCCTCGGTGTGCCAGGGCTCGGCCGCGCGGGCGGCGATCACCGCCTCCACGCCGCTGTCGGAGGGCAGTCCGACGGCGGCGAGCGAGGGGGTGACCAGGGTCAGGCTGTCGAGTCGGTCGGGGTGGGCGGCGGCGTAGAGCATGGCCAGGCTGCCGCCGGCGGAGTGGCCGAGCAGGTCGACGCGGTCCAGACCGAGGTGGCGCCGCAGCGCCTCGACGTCGGCCACCAGGCGGTCGACCCGGCAGGTGGCCAGGTCGGCGGGCATCGCGGAGGCCCCGGTGCCGCGTGTGTCGGGCAGGATCAGGGTGCGGTGGGCGGACAGGCCGCCCAGGTCGCCCAGGTATGCGGCGGCGCGCCCGGGGCCGCCGGGGAGGCAGAGCAGCGGCGGGCCGTCGCCGAGCGTGCGGAAGGCGAGCGCGGTTCCGTCGTACGAGGTGAAGAACTCCATGTCGGACAGCCTGTGGGGTGGTGGCCGGGTCCGGCTATCGTTCAGCCTCGGCTAAACGATCGGACGGTGGGGCGGGACATGGCGGTGGAGATCCGGCTCTCGGCGGCCGAGGTGGCACGGGTGCGGCTCGCGGTGTCGCCGCTGGCCGAGACGGTGCTCGGGGTGCGGGCGGCGCTCGGTGTCGGCGGGCACGAGGTGCACCGGCCGTGGGCGCGCGAGGCGCGGCCGGTGCTGGCGGAGGAGCCGGAGCTGCCGTTGCTGCGGATGCTGGTCGAAGGCTGCCTGCCGTCGTTCCTGTTCCCGGTGCCACAGGAGCGCCTGCCGGCGTTCGGGGCCGAGCTGGCGGACCTGCGGGCGACGGACCCGGCGTACGTCACGGCGGAGTGCGTCGCCGCGCTCGGTGCCCGGGCCGGGAAGCTGCCGGGGCCGGCGGTGCTGCTGGAACGGGCCGCCGATGCGCTGACGCGCTGCCACGCCCGGCTGGTGGCCCCGCACTGGGGGCGGATGCGGACGGTGCTGGAGGCGGACCTGGGCCGGCGCGCGCTGGCGCTGGTGGACGGCGGAGTGGCGGGGCTCCTCGCGCAGCTGCACGACGACGTGGTGTGGCGGGAGGGCGAGTTGGTGGTGCACGGGCGCCGCCGCCCGGGGGCGGTGTGGACGGTCGACGCGGGCGGACACGGGCTGGTGCTGATGCCGTCCGTCTTCGGCTGGCCGGAGGTGATCGTCGACCACTCCCCGCGTGCCGCCGCCTCCATCCGCTACCCGGTGTCCGGCGTCGGGCTGCTCTGGGAACAGCCCCGCCCGACGTCCGCCGGGCTCACCGCCGTCCTCGGCCGGACCCGCGCCGCACTGCTCGCCGAGCTCGGCGAACCGCTGAGCACCCCCGAACTCGCCGCCCGCCTGGGCGTCACCGCCGGCGCCGTCTCCCAGCACCTCGGCGCTCTGCGTGCCGCGGGGCTGGTGACGACCTGCCGCACGGGCCGCACGGCCGTGCACCTGCGCACCCGGACAGGCACGGCGCTCACGGCCCAGCCGTTGCGCTGACCCGGGCGGGGCAGCCCGCGGCGGGAGTCGCCGACCGGAGGTCGAACCGGCCGAGCAGAGAGTCCGGCTGAGGATCCGTCAGATCCCGCGTGCAGGAGCCCGGCGGGGGCGGCGCGCGCCGGGCATTCACTCGTCCGGCCTATTGGGCAAGGTGGTTCGGACCCGATACATTTCTGTACGGAACGCTCCCCGCGAACCCGCAGCGTGCGGGGTTCTGCATGCGTCACCTCATCGCGGCATTCGAAACGGGCCTTCGCGCCGCCCCGACGACCACCGGACCGTCCGCCCCCGGCGCGGACGCCGACACACGTCCCCCTGCGAGGCCTTCCGCGACCCTCGTACCTCCGCCGAGGAAGCACGCACCTCCGAGGCCGGGCCCGTCGTGCCCGCCGGCACCCACCATCCACTCGGGAGGAACCATGAACGCCGCCACCTGGAACGACATCCTGGTCCGCGACAACTTCCCGGACACGGGGCAGACCCCGACGGCCGACCCCGTCTGGGAGTCCCCGGACATCATCCCCTTCGGCAGCGACGTCCTCGACTTCGGTCTGCTGGAGTCCAGCTACAACGGCCCCGACCTCGGACTGAGTCACCCCATCGTGCAAGGGCAGCTCAACCGCATCTACGTCCGGGGAAGGAACCTGAGGAGCGGTTGCCCCGCCTCCGGCGACGTCAGGCTCTACTACGCTCCGGGAGGGCTGCTCCTGGACCCGCGGGCCTGGACCCCGCTCACCGCCGAGGGCGGCGGCACCAGCGTGCCGTTCACCGTCCGCGGCGGCGGCAGGGAGATCCCTCCCGGACAGATCTGTGTCAGCAGGTCCGCCTTCCTCTGGCCGAGCCAGAACCCGCCGGGCCACTACTGCACGATCGCCACCGTGGACACGCCCGCCCACCCCATGCCCGCCGCGCTGCCCGCGTTCGGATCGCTCGTCGACTACCTGAACTGGGTCAGGTACAGCCCCAACGTCGGCTGGCGCAACATCGACGTCATCCCCTGCCGGCGGACGCGGTACGTCCTCTCCA
The DNA here is from genome assembly GCF_040296005.1 of Kitasatospora sp. NPDC002551. Taxonomy (NCBI): domain Bacteria; kingdom Bacillati; phylum Actinomycetota; class Actinomycetes; order Kitasatosporales; family Streptomycetaceae; genus Kitasatospora; species Kitasatospora sp. NPDC002551. The sequence goes on from NZ_JBEOWI010000002.1 coordinate 96,316, forward strand.
GCCTGGCCGTCTGCAACCTGAACGACACCCCGACCCGATTCGTCTTCGGGATCTCCGGCACCGACCTGCCCGCCGGCACCGCGACCTTCTCCAACACCGACCAGCAGGCCCCGTTCAGCCTGACGGCGCAGATCTACGAGCCCGGCACCGACGAGGGGTACACGCGCTCCGTCGTCCTGCCCGCCCACTACTCCGGCACGGTCACGGTCGTGGTCCAGCTGGAGCGTCCCCTCCCGTGCGATGCCCGGATCGTGCTGCGGGCCTACAACCCGGTGACCGCCAGGGCCGGAGAACGCGAACGGCGACTCGCCGTCCCCCTCGTCGGCGTCCCGGGGCTCCAGGACGCCCTGTTCCTCGAACTCGGCGCCTACACCTTCGTCGCCGCACCGGACAGCCCGTGACCCGGCGGCGGCCGGTGGAGGGCCGCGTGCCACCCGGACCGGCACGCGCTCCCACCGCCCCCGATGTCGATCATCCGGCCGGGATCGGCTCACGCGGGGGTGTCGTCCCCGGTGGACGGGCGGGGGCTCCGTTCCCCGGTGGCGGGGAACGGAGCCCTGGACGCCGGCGCCGGTCAGTAGGTGGTGATGCCCGGGTCGGAGAGACCGGGGGCGCCGGTCTCGACGTGGCCGGCCAGGCGGCGGACGAAGTCGGCCGTCGCGGTGGAGGTGACGGTCACGTCGTACCAGTGGCGGCAGCCACTCAGGTCGACCGTGTGCCCGACGGTCGCGCCCTTGCGGACGGTGACGCTCCGCGGGGCGCCGCCGTAGGCGTTGGTGACGGTGAGGACGGCGTCCGCGGTGCCCGCGTTGGTGAGGGTGAGGTCGAGGTTGCCGGTGGCCGCGTCGTGGCGGGCGGTGACCTCGGGGCCGGCGGTCCTGCCGGGGTTGCGGAAGCGGCGCAGGAAGCCGTTGGGGCCGTGCACCGTCAGGTCGGTGACGCCCTTGGAGTAGGTGGTGTTCCAGGCGTCCGCGACGCTCTTGCCCGCCTCCGCCGTGTACGTCCACGGGCCGTCGGTGCGGTTCGGCGAGGTCACCAGGAACTGCGCGCCGGCCGCCGCGCCGCCGCTGAACGAGAGGCGGTACCTGCCGGTCGCGATGTCGGCCGAACCGTCCACGTACGGCGCGTACGTGAGCGGCCGGGTGGGCTTGGCGCCGGCCTCCTGGCGCGGCATGGTGCCGGTGGCGGGCGGGGCGGGCACGTAGTCCGGATGCCGGTTGCCGTCCTGCGGGCGGTAGGCGGTGGTGGACGGGAGCGCCACCGGCGCCGGGTCGGCGGACGCGAAGTCGAAGGCGGCGGTCAGATCGCCGCAGACGGCGCGCCGCCAGGGCGAGATGTTGGGCTCCAGCACCCCGAACCGGCGCTCCATGAACCGGATGATCGAGGTGTGGTCGAAGGTCTCCGAACAGGTGTAGCCGCCGGTGCTCCAGGGCGAGACGACCAGCATCGGCACCCGCTGGCCGAGGCCGTAGGCGCCGGCCGCGTAGCCGATGCCGCCGCCGTAGTAGTCCGCGCCGGTGGCGACGGTCGACAGCCCCTGGGAGGCGGAGGACGGCGGGAACGGCGGCACGACGTGGTCGAAGAAGCCGTCGTTCTCGTCGTAGGTGATGAACAGCGCCGTCCGCGCCCACACCGCGGGGTTGGAGGTGAGCGCGTCCAGCACCTGGGAGATGTACCAGGCACCGTAGTTCGCGGGCCAGTTGGGGTGCTCGGTGAAGGCCTCGGGCGCGGCGATCCAGGAGATCTGCGGGAGGGCGCCGGCCTGCACGTCGCGCCGCAGGATGTCGAAGAGGCCGTCGCCCGCCTTGGCGTCGGTGCCGGTGCGGGCCTTGTCGTACAGCGGGCTGCCCGGCTTGGCGTTGCGGTAGTTGTTGAAGTAGAGCAGCGAGTTGTCGCCGTAGTTGCCGCGGTAGGGGTCGTTGATCCAGCCCCACGAGCCGGCCGCGTCCAGGCCGTCGCCGATGTCCTGGTAGACCTTCCAGGAGACGCCGGCCTTCTCCAGCCGCTCGGGGTAGGTGGTCCAGCCGTACCCGGCCTCCTGGTTGCCCAGCACCGGTCCGCCGCCGGTGCCGTCGTTGCCGGTGAAGCCCGTCCACATGTAGTAGCGGTTCGGGTCGGTGGAGCCGATGAACGAGCAGTGGTAGGCGTCGCAGATGGTGAACGCGTCGGCGAGCGCGTAGTGGAAGGGGATGTCCTCGCGGGTCAGGTACGCCATCGTGGTGGCCGTCTTGGCCGGGACCCACTGGTCGTACTTGCCGTTGTTGAAGGCCCGGTGGCCGCCGGCCCAGTCGTGGTTGAGGTCCTGGACGAACTGCATGCCCAGGTTGTTCACCTGGGGGCGGAACGGCAGCACCTCCTTCTTGCCGGAGTCCGTCTGGTACCAGACCGGCTTGCCGCTCGGGAGCGTCACCGGCCGGGGGTCGCCGAAGCCGCGGACGCCCTTCAACGCGCCGAAGTAGTGGTCGAAAGAACGGTTCTCCTGCATCAGCACGACGATGTGGCCGACGTCCTGGACGGTCCCGGTGGTGCCCGCCGGGGCGATCGCGGCGGCTCGCGCGATGCTCTGCGAAAGCGATGAGAACGCGGCAGTGGCGCCCGCGAGTTGGAGGAAACGACGCCGGTTCAGCTCTGCCATGGGTGGGAGACCTCTGCCTGTCGTGGGGGAGTGGTGGACGGTGCTCCAAGAGGACAGCGGCCACGGGGTACCGGCGGGCCGACCGCCGGTGTCCGGTTGCTGTACGTAGGACGAACGCCTTGAGTTGTACGAACATGCGGCGGGCGGCGGGCCCTCGTCCGGCCCGGCGGGTGCTGTGAGAGGGTCGACGCATGGAACAGCGCGTTGTGGGCCGCACCGGCCGGCCCGTCTCGGTGGTAGGACTCGGCACCTGGCAGCTCGGTGCGGACTGGGGCGACGTCCGGGAGGAGGACGCCCTGGCGGTCCTGGACGCCTCCGTCGAGGCGGGCGTCACCCTCTTCGACACCGCCGACGTCTACGGCGACGGTCGCAGCGAGCAGCTCATCGGCCGCTACCTGAAGGGCCGGCCGGACGCGGAGGTGTTCGTCGCCACCAAGTTCGGCCGCCGGGTCGAGCAGCGTCCGGAGCACTACACGCTCGCGAACTTCCGGGCCTGGGCGGACCGTTCGTGTGCCAATCTGGGGGTGGACCGGCTCGACCTGGTGCAGCTGCACTGCCCGCCCACCCCGGTGTACTCCGACGACGAGGTGTACGACGCGCTCGACACCCTGGTCGCGGAGCAGCGGATCGCCGCGTACGGCGTCAGCGTGGAGACCTGCGCCGAGGCGCTGACCGCGATCGCCCGGCCCGGGGTGGCCTCCGTCCAGATCATCCTGAACGCGTTCCGGCTGAAGCCGCTGGAGCGGGTGCTGCCGGCGGCGGCCGCGGCCGGGGTCGGCATCCTGGCCCGGGTGCCGCTGGCCTCCGGCCTGCTCTCGGGCCGGTACACCGCCCGGACCCGGTTCGCCGCGGACGACCACCGCACCTACAACCGCCACGGCGAGGCGTTCGACCAGGGCGAGACGTTCTCCGGGGTCGACTTCGCGACCGGCGTCGAGGCGGCGGCCGCGTTCGCCGCGCTCGTTCCCGGCGGTGCGACGGCCGCGCAGACGGCCCTGCGCTGGATCGTCCAGCAGCCGGGCGTCACCACCGTCATCCCGGGCGCCCGCAATCCCGGCCAGGCCGTCGCCAACGCCGCCGCCGCCGACCTCCCCCCGCTCCCGGAGCGCACGCTGGCCGCGATCCGCGAGCTCTACGACGAGCGCATCCGGCCGTCGGTCCACGACCGCTGGTGACGCCCTGACGCCCTGAGGCCCCGACACCCTGAGGCCCCGACACCCTGACGCCCCGGGCCGGGACCGTGTGACGATCGGCGGGAGCGTCCTCCCGGTGGGCCGGCCGTCACCGGGCCGCGGCGTACCGCTCGACCAGATCGCGCTCCGCATCCCGCAGATAGGCGCTCATCTCGTTGGCCGCCTTGGCGAGCGCCCCCGCGTCGATCAGTTCGAGGATCCTCCTGTTGCGCGTGCCGTACGCGACGTGGAACTCGCGCAGGTCGGACACCGCGTGGAAGACGAGGCGCAGCTCGGCCAGGACCCGGCTCATCAGCGCGTCCAGGCGGCGGCTGCCGGCCAGCGCCGTGAGCGCCAGATGGAAGCGGAGGTTGGCGGTGCCCAGGACCCGCCAGTCGGCCTCCGTCCCGGCCGCCTCGAACTCCTCGACGGCCGCCCGGACCTGAGCGAGGTCGACGGCCCGGCTCTTGAGGTCCCTGATGACCGCCGGCTGCACCACCCGGCGCAGCCGGTACAGGTCGACCACGTCGGCCACGCTCAGCCGGCGGACGAACACGCCCTGGCCGTGCCGGTGTTCGACGACCCCTTCGTGGGCCAGCAAGCGGAACGCCTCGCGCAGGGTGTTGCGGGAGACCTTCAGTCCCTTGCTGATCGTGTCCTCGGGCAGCCTGACGTCGGGCAGGTGCTTGCCCTCGGCGATCCGTCGGCGCAGGATCGCCGCGATGTGCTCCGCCTTGCTGCTCCAGCCCGCCTGAGCGAGTTCCTCGGCCCAGTCCTCGGCCCCGCCGCCCGTTCCGTTGCCCGCTCCACTGCCCGCTCGGCTGTCCACGGCGCCCCTCCCGGCTCGTCACTCGTTCCGCACCTTCGTACCACCCGTCGCGGCGTCCCGTCAGGTGGTCGGCGGCACAATGCGATTGTTCAACAATCCTCCTGGTGAGTTGTCCACTTTCCGACGAAAGTGGATCGGGTGCCGACGGTGCCTTGCGGGCCGGTTCGGGGGGCTGCCACTGTCGATGGCGAAAGGGCTTTCACCGCAACGCAGTTGGGGGAACGACCATGCCACGACCGTCTCAGGGCTTCCGGGGCCGCAGCCGCGTCCGCCGCCCCGCGCGCACCACCGGCGGCGACCGCTCGCCGGTCGCGGCCGCGCTGTCCACCGTACTGATCGACGCGGGGCTGGACCTCCACCCCCTCCTGCGACTGGCCGTCGCCGCCGGTGTTCTGGGGCTCGCCCTGGGCGGCCGGCTGATCCTGACGGGCCCGCTCTCGCTGTTCGCCGGGCGCTACCGCACCGCCGGCGCCCGCGGTCTGAGCCTGTCGGTCAGCCGCGGGGAGGGGCCGGCCCGCCACCTGGCGGTGGGAGTGCGGTTCGGTGTCCACGGCTTCGGCCTGGCCGCGGCTCTCGGCCCGCTGTCGCCGATGACCACACTGGCCGCCCTGCTGGACTCCTCTCCCCGCTAGGGCCCGTCCGGCCGGTCCCGCCGACCACGCCCGCCGGGCGATGCCCGTACCCACGGGGGCGCCGCCCGGCCACCGGACCGGGGAGCCGCCCGGTGATCCGACGCCAATCGCCGGACGCGCCCTCACTCTCACGCTCCCGTCCCGCCCCCTCCCCACCGGTCCGCCCCGCGCCGGCATCCCCCTGCCGCGAGACCCCGACCCGCCGACGAAGGAGATCCCTCCCGATGACCGAGACCCACGCCGCCCTCGCGCCCTCCCGTGCCCGGGAGCTGTTCCGGGCCGGCACCGCGGCGCCCACCGCCGGATGGTGCCTGGGCCGCACCCAGGCCAACATGATCAGCGTGCCGGCGGACTGGGCCGCCGACGTCGCCCGCTTCGCCGAACTCAACCCCGCGCCCTGCCCCGTCCTCGAACAGACCGCTCCCGGCGCCCGCACCAGCGTCCTGGCCCCCGGCGCGGACCTCGCCACCGATCTGCCGCGCTACCGGGTCTGGCACGACGGCCGGTGGCAGGAACACTCCGACGTCACCGCCCACTGGCGCGAGGACCTCGTCACCTTCCTCATCGGTTGCTCCTTCACGTTCGAGTCCGCGCTGCTGGAGGCCGGCATCCCGCTGCGCCACGTCGCCGAAGGCCGCAACGTCGCGATATACCGCACGGCCCGGCCCTGCGTTCCCGCCGGACGGCTGCACGGCCCGATGGTGGTCTCGATGCGCCCGATCCCCCGGCACCTGGTCGCCGCCGCGCGGGCGATCACCGCCCGGATGCCGGCCGTGCACGGCGCCCCGGTGGCCGTCGGCGAGCCCGGGGAGCGCTCCAGCGCCGAGCTCGGCATAGCGGACCTGGGGCGGCCCGACTTCGGCGACCCGGCCGTGATCGGCCCCGACGACGTCCCGGTGTTCTGGGCCTGCGGCGTCACCCCGCAGTCGGCCCTGATGGCCTCCCGTCCGCCCTTCGCGATCACGCACTCGCCGGGGCACATGTTCGTGACCGACAGGTTCGACCGTGACTACCTCGTCGCCGAGAAGGGCTGACCGGCCGCCATGGAGATTCTCCGGTACGGCAGCCGGGCGCTGCTGGTCGAGGTCGAGGACCTCGACCAGGCGGCCCGGCTGCACACCGCGCTGCTGGGCGACCCGCTGCCCGGCACGCTGGAACTCGTTCCCGCCGCCCGCACCGTCCTGGTGCGCTACGACCCCGGGGCCACCGGCCCCGACCGCCTCGCCGCCGCCCTGCGCGCCATCGACCTTCCGGCCGCCGCCACCGGAGCCGCCGCCACCACCGGGGCCGGGACCGTCGAGATCCCGGTCCGCTACGACGGTGCGGACCTCGCGGAAGTGGCCCGTCTGTGCGGCCTGACGGTCCCCGATGTCATCGCCCGTCACTGCGCCGCCACCTACCGGGTGGCGTTCTGCGGGTTCGCTCCCGGATTCGCCTACCTGACCGGGGCCGACCCCACGCTACGGGTACCGCGCCGCGCCGTCCCGCGCACCCGCGTGCCCGCGGGCGCCGTCGCCCTCGCCGACGAGTTCACCGGCGTCTACCCCCGCGAGTCGCCCGGCGGCTGGCACCTGCTCGGCACCACCGGCATGTCCCTGTGGAACCCCGAGGCCGACCCGCCGACACCGCTCGTACCCGGCACGGCCGTCCGCTTCACTCCGGCCGGCCCGCCGCGCCCCTGAGGCAAGCCCGCCGCGGCACCCCGGCCGGGCCGCCCGCCCGGGCCCGGCCCCACCCACCGTCGACGACGCCGCACCCGACCACCACCCCACGGAGATCCCGATGACCGGCGACCCCGCGCCCCCGACCCGCCGCGTACGAGTGATCCACCCCGGCTTCGGCGCCACCGTCCAGGACCTGGGCCGCCCCGGCCGCGCCGCGCTCGGTGTCGGCCGCTCCGGCGCGGCCGACCGCCGCAGCCTGCGCCTGGCCAACCGGCTCGTCGGCAACCGGGAGGAGGCCGCGGCCATCGAGGCGCCCCTGGGCGGGCTCGTCCTGGAGGTCGGCCACCACGCCACCATCGCCCTGACCGGTGCGCCCTGCCACGCCCACGCCGACGGTCGCGCCGTGGATCTGAACGCCCCCGTCAGGCTGGCCCCCGGCAGCCGTCTGACCATCGGCGTCCCGTCCGAGGGCCTGCGGGTCTACCTCGCCGTTCGCGGCGGCGTGGACCTTCCGCCCGTCCTCGGCTCCCGATCGACCGACACGCTCTCCGGGATCGGTCCCGCCCGGCTCGCGGCCGGCGACCTCCTGCCGGTCGGCGACCTCACCGCCGGCTGGCCCGCGGCGGACTTCGCCCCCCAGCGCGCGCTGCCCGCCGAGCCCGTCCTGCGGATCCTGCCCGGCCCCCGGGACGCCTGGTTCACCCCCGAGTCCCTCGGCGCGCTGTGTTCCGGGCCCTACCGCGTCACCGACCACAGCGACCGCGTCGGCATGCGGCTGACCGGGCCGGGGCTGCACCGTGCCCGCACCGGCGAACTGCCCTCCGAGGCCGCGGTCCCCGGCGCCCTGCAGGTACCGCCGGACGGGCAGCCGATCCTCTTCCTCGCCGACCACCCGGTCACCGGCGGCTACCCCGTCATCGCGACGGTCCACGAGGACGACCTCCCGCTCGCCGCCCAGACCCGCCCCGGCCAGGCCCTGCGCTTCCGCCCCGGGTGACCGGCCGTGCGGCCACGCCGAGCCGGTCACCCCGCCGTCCCGACCGGCTCCGCCGGGCACTCAGCACATCGGGTGCGGGGCGGTGTGCGGGGCCCGGGCGCCGTAGCGCCGGCGGGCGTCGGCCAGGCGTTCCAGCCCGGCGCCGCAGTGCAGGGGCTGGAGGCCCGGGGCCAGGGCCCGGGCCACCCGCAGGCCGGTGGCGGTGAGGTCGGCGGAGGTCACGTCGGCGATGGCCACGGGCGTGCCGAGGCGGGCGGCCAGCCGGGCGGTCGTCTGTTCCGCCGGCGGTGGGTCGGGGAGGTTCCGCAGGTCGACCACATCGGTGCCGGCCGTGAGGAAGGAGAGGCGGCGACGGGCGCCGGGCCGGGCGTAGCGCAGGGCGTGGTCGACGAAGGTCACCACCTCCGCGTCGCGGGTCGGCGGCCGGCGGCCGGCTTCGAGTTCGGCGCGCAGGGCGAGGACGGTCTGCGCCTGCTCCAGCGCCGCCTTCACGACGGCCGTGCGGCCACTGGGATGCGCCGCGGACGTGACGGTCACGGCGGGCCAGCGGCGGCCGTCGCCGAGTCCGACGCAGAGCACCACGGGCACGCCGCCCGCGGCGGGCAGCAGATGGAAGCGGACGTTGAGCCCATGGGCTCCGAGGTCCTGGACGAGCCGGGCGACCTGGCCGCCCGCCCCCTGCGAACCGGGGCCGAGGTCGAGGGCGGGCGGCGGGGTGCGGGTGAACCACGCCCTCAGCAGCGCGTCGCGTTCGACGAGTTCCAGCGTGGCCCGGTGTGCGGCGTCCGCGTGGCCGCGTCCGGCGGCGAGTCCGTTGGTCGTCACCTGGGCGAGCACACCGCCCCCGGCCAGGTAGTGGGTCTGGTCGGCGGGCAGCCACACCTCGCCGGTGCCGTCCAGCCAGGCGCCCCGCACCCAGGTGTACGGCGTCCGCGGGTCGTAGGGGCGGTAGGGGAAGCCGGGCGAGGCGTACTGCCGGGGCGAGTACAGGCCCAGGCGGCGCGGGTCGAGCACCTCGCCGTCCAGCTCGCCGGCCCGGGCCGTGCGGGCGGCGGCGGGCGGCACGGCCGCGCAGTAGCGTTCGACGGCCTCGCCGAGCGCGCCGGTCAGCGCCTCGTCCTCGGTGAACGCCCGGCCGCCGCACCACTCGTTCGCGCCGGGGCTGGTGACCTGCCCGTCCCGGAGGTCCGCGTCCTCCGTGTAGCAGCCGAGGACGGCGTACGCGCGGACCAGCGTGGGGCAGACGTCGCTGCGCAGCGTGCCCGCTCGGCGCACCACGCCCACGCGCGGATCCACCAGGTGCTCGCGCAACTCGTGCACCGTCATCGGGGCGGTCCGGCGGGTGAGGGTGCGGGCGTGGGTGCGGGGGCGGGTCGTCGCCGGGGCCGCGGCGCGGGGCGGGGTGCCGCACACCTCGCAGCGTGGCATCCGGAGCACCCGGTGCTCGCGCGTCCCGCCCGTCAGGCTGTTGTGCACCCGCAGCACCCCGGCGGGCGCGGTGTCCGGTGCCGTCAGGAACCGCAGGGCCACGAGCGCGAGTTCGGCGCCGAGGGCGGCGGACCGGGGGTCGGTGTCGGCCGCGACGGCCGAGGGCAGCACGCGGCCGGCGCGGGCCGCCTGGACCGTCCGTTCGGCCCAGGGGACGGCCGAACAGGCCGTCTCGCGGAGCCGGCAGCAGTTCCAGCAGGCCGAGGCATCCGGCACGACCAGCGGACCGACGATCCGCTCCGGGCCCTTGAGCGTCGCGTACAGCTGCGGCGTCGCGGTCGCCCCGGCGAGGCGCGCGATGCCGAGGTGGCGCCGGACGTCCGAGCTCCGCAGAGCGATCAGCAGCAGGCCCGGGGTCGGCGGGACACCGGCGAGCTGTGATCCCAGCCGGTCCACCGGGATCGAACGGACCTCGCAGTGCGGCGCCTCGGCCGTCAGGAGCCGCTGGAGTTCGGCGCGTTCGCGCGGCTGGTGGTCGCGGTGGGCCGGGTCGACGGGGCGTGCGCGCTGGTTCCCGCCCTCCCCGCCCCCGTCCTCCTCCCCGTGCCCGTCCTCGCCCCCGTCCTCGTCCGTGTCCTCCTCGTCGGCCAGGACGATCCGTCCCGCGCCCGCCCGCGCGAGGTGGCGCACGGCCTCGGAGCCCCACGGCCCGCGGCCGTACAGCGTGACGGTGGCCGCCGCCAGACGGCGCTCGGCGTCCGGAGCCGCGCCCGGGAGGAACGGCGGCCGCGGCCCGGCCGACCCGGTGGGGCCCTGCGGGGCACCCTCGTGGAGCAGGCCCCGGGCGTCGAGCAGCTCCAGGAACTGCGTGGCGTGCGCCGCGAGTCCGCCGCCGGCCGACCTGGCGATCTCGTCCCGCCGGCGGGTGCCGTCGAGGAGGGGCAGCAGCCCGGCCGCGAACCTCCCCAGGTCGCGGTCGCCGAGCAGGTGGGTGCCCAGGTCGTCGCCGATGACGAGCCCGCGGTCCGTGCCCCGGACGATCGCGTCCTCGGCCAGCCGCACCCCGCCCCGGGTCAAGACGCCGTCGTGGTCGTGGCCGTGGTCGTGCCCGCGCCCGTCGGCGTCGTCCGTTCCGCGTTGATCCGGTGGGACGCCAGGACCAGGAGGAGCCGCTCCGGCATGTTGAGAAGTGTGCTGGGACACGGGGGGATTCCCTCCTTCCAGAGCTTCGGGCACGCCCCTCCGCACACCGGGAGCAGCGCGCAGGAGGAGCAGTTGTAGGCGCCCGCCCGGACCTCGTCGTTGAACAGCGAGAGCGCGGTGCGGCGCTCCGGGTCCTCGCCCGCGTCGACGGTGCCGATGGCCATCGCGTCGGGCTCGCCGTAGCCGGGCACGTAGGGCGCCTCCGTGCAGTGGAACAGCGTGCCGTTCGCATCGACGAGGACGCCGTCCTTCTGCACCGCCAGACACACGATCCGTCGGCGCCCCGGCACCAGTCGGCCGGGGAAGCCGGCGAGGACGAGTTCCGCGTGCCACTGCACTTCGAGGTCCGCGAACTGCCGGGCCGACAGGGCCTTCTTGTGGGCGTCGTTGCCCCAGGAGTGGATCGGGGCGAAGTAGCAGGCGACCCGGTGCTGGAGCCCGGCCCGGGCCAGCATGTCGATCAGGGGGGAGACCCCCTGCCAGTTGGACTCGTCCACGTTGATCCGGAGGTTGATCCGGACCGCGAGGTCCGACTCGGCCAGCGCCACCAGGTTGGCGAAGATCCGCCGGAAGGTGGGGCTGCCGCTCTTCGTCCCCCGGCGGGCGTCGTGGTACTCGGGCGTCCCGTCGAGCGTGATGTCGATGGAGGCCACACCGTGCCGTTCCACCAGCTCACGTGCGATCCGCTTGCCGAGGGCGAGGCCGTTGGTGATGATCCGGGCCCCGAAGGAGCACCCCCGCTCCTCCGCGAGCGCCCGCAGACGTGGCGTCAGCTCGCGGATCACCGTCATGCCGACCAGCGGTTCGGCGCCGAACCAGCACAGGTCCACCTCCCGGTAGGGGGAGGCGTCCAGCTTCCGGGCCACCTGGCGGACGAAGGCGTCCTGGTGGTGCGGCGAGAGCCAGCGCGCCGAGTGTTCCTGGCCGCAGTACCCACAGCCGAGCTGGCACTGGGCGGTCGGGGTGACGACCAGGGACAGGCAGTCCAGGGCGTCGATGGCATCCCGGTTCTCGTCCACCACGCTGCGGAGTTCGTCCTCGCCGTCGTCCACGAGGAGGTGGATCCCGGTCAGGTCCTCGACGACGTCACCGGGCAGTCGCTCGGGCTCGGCGGTGAGCAGTTGCCAGGCCGCCTCGTCCAGCACCCGCAGTTCGGCACTGCGGGTGGCGAACACCACGCGCCGGGTGCGGCCGCTCAGCTCGTCGAAGACCGGAGGGCTGGCGAAGTGGTACCGGGAGAGTTTCCTGGCCATGAAGAGGCTCCCATTTCCGCTAGGAGGTGCGGACCGCAGACGCTCTGCGGCCCGCACCGGCACGGCGCTGTTCACCTGTCAGCGGCGGGCGGAGGCTACTGCTCCTCGAGAGCCTTGCCGCATCCGGTGTTGATGTGACATCCGGTGTTGCCGCCGCCCTTGGCTTCGAGCGCGTCCACCGGCTCGTTGCCGAGGGCGCCGGAGTTCTGCAGGTCGGTGAGTGCCGAGTCGACGCTCAGGCGGGCCTTGTTGAGGGTGTCCGCGAGCTTCTTCGGGTCGAAATCTGCCATGGTGTGCTCCTGGCTTCTCTGCCGGTCACCCGTGTCACGGGGGCGTGCCTCCGCAGGGTGACCCGGCTCTTCCTACTGTTCCTCGGCGGCCTTGCCGCACCCCGTGTTGATGGTGCAGGACGAGTTGCCGCCGCCCTTGGCTTCGAGCGGCTCCACCGGCTCGTTGCCGAGGGCGCCGGAGTCCCGCAGGTTGGTGAGCGCGGAGTCGACGCTCAGGCGGGCCTTGTTGAGGGTGTCCGCGAGTTTCCTGGGGTCGAAATCTGCCATGGTGTGCTCCTGGCTTCTCTGCCGGTCACCCGTGTCACGGGTGAGTGGCCCCGCAGGAGCCGTGGATGACCCTGGCGAAGGCCGAGACCGCCACCGAATCCTCCGTCGTGGCGCAGGTCCATGCGACCACGGGGCCGGTGGCACCGCCAGCGGGGCCGTGGATCCGTACCCGAACGGAGCCTGCGGGGGCGGGCCCCGGGCCTGACCGGCCCGCCCCCGTGCGGTCTCAGCCGGCGGTGCCCGGCGGGGGCGCGGTGTCCTCCAGGAAGTCGAAGGCCAGCCCGCTGGACGCCTCGCCCCGGCCGGTGCGGCGGTGGGTGGCGAGCCAGAGGGAGACCCGGCCGTCGCTCCAGCGGGTGCGGTTGAAGGAGGAGGTGATCCCGGTTCCGGTCTGCGGCACCTCCTCCTCGTGGACGAAGTAGGCGCGGCCCTGGTCGAAGCCTTCGCGCAGCAGGGCCGTGCGGGCCGGCACCGGCTCGCCGTCGACGACGCCGAGCATGGCCGCACGCTGCAGGCGGATCTGGCGGTTCTGCCCGGGGACGTGCACCGGGATGAACGGGATCCAGTTCTCCGGGACGGTGTTCATCGCCTCGTAGCGGACCGCCGCAGCGGCCGGCGGGGGCACCGCCGGCGGGTGCAGGGCCAGCCGGTGGGCGAGGATCTCGGCGGCCACCTCGCTGCCGCGCCGGGGCTCGCCGGTGGCCAGCCGGACGGTCTGCTCGACGCCCCACACCATGTTGGCGCTCTCGTCGCGCACCAGCGTGACCTCCTCCAGGACCGGCCCCTCGGCGACCTTGGGCACGCTCGCCGGCAGCAGCAGGTCGGTGTCCGCCGGGACGGACGCGTCGCCGATGGTGTCGAGGGTGAACATCGACCAGCGCTGCCAGGCGGCGTCGTCACCCGCGCCGGCGGGCGTGATCCAGAGCTTGCGGCCGAAGACGTCGGTCACCGCCAGCCCGCGGATCGAGGCCACCGTCCCGGCGGGCAGGTCACAGGGCACCTGGAACCAGTCGTTGCTGTAGACCAGCGCGAACTCCAGGAAGACCAGCCGCGCCAGGTCGGTGCTGTCCGGCCGTACGGCGGCGAAGTTGGTGCGCCCGTCCTCGACCGCCCACCAGCGCGGCAGCGGCATGCCGGAGAACCGGACCGGCGCCGGGAACACGGTGCGGTTCAGCGGCGCGGGGGGCGGGGCGGCCCCGCCGAGCGGACCGGCCGGGTCGACGGAGAACGCGTGCCACTCCAGCGTGCCGCCCGGGTACTCCTGCGCGGTGAGGACCTTCTCCGCCCCGCCGCCCGCACCGGCCGCGACCGAGAAGCGGTGCTCCAGGCGCGCCGGATCCCAGGCGGTGTTCCCGGTGTGGGTGGCCGGGTCCTCGGCCGGCTGGTCGATCAGCGCGTCGAACCAGGCGGTCAGCCGCCGGGCCAGCTTGGCCAGCTCCTCGCGCTGCAGGCCCAGCAGCCCGGTGATCCCGTCGTGCGCGGGCCGTCCCTGTGCGAGGGCGAGGTAGAACTCGTAGCCGTCCATCCGGCGGCCGGCCACCGTCTGCAGGGCGGACCAGACCTCGGGGTGCGCCACCCTCGGGGAGTCCGTGTCCGCCCGGGGATCGGGCAGCGCGATGGGATAGCGGTCGACGTACTTCTGGCGGATGCCCAGGCCGAGCAGGATCGGGGTGCTGCCGACCAGCTTCATCCACCGGCGCCCGATCGCCAGCCGCAGGTCGAAGGAGATCCGGTCGGCGGCGAAGGCGAACGGCAGCGGACGCCGCTCCGCCACCGCCTCCAGCGGCCGGTCGGCGGGCAGCGCCTCCACCGCGCCGTCGGCGGGCCGGAACCTGCTCGGCGGGGTGGCGACCACCGAATAGGTCGCGGTGACCGGCGAACCGCCGTCCGTGCCGCGGAACTCGCCCATCTGCCACTGCCGGGTGAGCATCCACAGCGGATCGCGCACCTCGGCGCGCAGCGCCCGCGCGAAGTCGGTGGTGCGCGGCCTGCCCTCGACGCGGTTCCACAGGCCGACGGTGGGCGCGCGGCGGTTGTCCAGCGCCTCGCGGAGGTTCTCGATTCGGGGCTCAGCCACGGGCCTTCCCTCGCAGGTTGGCGATCGCGAGATCGGTGCTGATGGTGATCGGCTGCCGGGTGGCCGACAGGACGGTGGCCGGCAGGAACTGGGCGTAGGCGGTGCCGTCGAGGTGGCCGGGTTCCACGGCCCGGACCCCGGCCAGGTCGAAGGTCTCCTGGACGGCGGCGACCAGGTCGTCCCAGACCCAGGCGCCGGTGCGGGCCGGCGGGACGACCAGCAGCATGGCCTGCGGGGGTTCGGAGTCCGGGCCGTCGTAGTGCACCGCGATCCCGGTGGTCTCCTGTTCGGCCGGCACCACCTCGGTCCACTCGTCGAACAGCACCCCGCACCGCCGGGCCGGGCCGAGCAGCGGCTCGGAGGCGTAGTGGGCGGTGAACAGCAGCCGGTCCTCCTCGATCCGGGTGCCCGCCCGGAACTCCATCGCCAGCCAGTGGTCACCCTCCCGGTGGGGGAACTGGACCGGGGTCAGCTGCGGCTCCTGCCAGCCGGGGATGTTGCCCAGCAGCCCGCCGGGCCCGCGCAGCGCGTCGCCCAGGGCGACGGCCTTCTCCCACAGCCGCGGCTTCTCCCGGATCCGGGCCATGCCGTGGACCCAGTCGTCCACCGGGAAGTCCCGGCCGAAGTCGTCCGTCAGGTGCTTCACCAGCCCGGGGCTGTCGGCGCGGGCCCGTTTCCACTCCTGGGCCAGCTGGTCGGAGGGCGCGAACTCGGGCACCACCAGGACGTCCTCGCCGAGCATCGCCACCAGCGCCGCGGTGGCGGCCCGGACCCGGTCGGGGTCGGTGGCCGCCGCGTCGTGCTCGGCGAGCGCCGTGTCGGCGGCGGCGAGCCGGCCGGTGACGTCCGCCCGCAGCGCCTGCGCCCGGGCGAGCAGGTCGCGGCCCAGCTCGACGACCCGGTCCTCGTACGGCGTCAGATCCAGGCCGACCGGGTCGAAGGCGGTCAGCGGCAGCTGCGCCCGCACGTCGGCGAGCAGGGCGGCGAGCGTCGTGCGGGTGGTCCGGGCGAGCCTCCGCAGCCCCTGCAACCGGGAGTCGAACGCGGACCTCCGGCCGGCGACGACGACGCGCAGTTTGGCCGGGGCCGACGGGCGCGGGCTGGTCGGCGTGGTGGTGAGCAGCCGTTCGGCCTGCTCCAGCAGCCGGTACCGCTCCTCGGCCGGGGTGGACGCCGGCAGCGCGTCGTACCGGGCGATGAGCGCGTCCGCCTCGGCGAGCGAGCGCGCCATCCGCGCGGCCGCCACGGCGACCGCCGCCAGGACGTCGGCGAACACCGCCCGGCGCCACTCGACCAGCTCGGCCCAGCCGCTCCGCAGCAGACCGAACAGCCCGGCCGTGCCGGCGAGCTGGCTGTGGGTGGCGATCAGCGTGTCGATCCGTTCGAGCACCTCGTCGCGCCGCACGGGAGCCGGTGCGGGCGGACAGAGCCGCGTCAGCACGGTGAGGTGGTCGGCCACCCGGGCGCGCAGGGCGTCCAGGCCCGCGCGGACGGCCGCGGGCCGCTCGCGGGGCACCGTGACCGCCTCGTCGGCCGAGCGGTCGACCCCGGCCGGCCCCGAGGCCGGGACCAGGTCCGTGGGCCGCAGCGGCCGGGAGGTGGTCAGCAGCGAACGCAGCGCCTCGACCAGCGGCGACACCTCGAACAGGGTGACCTTGCGGTCCACCCGGGTGGTGTACTCGATGGTCAGCGGGACGTCCGGGCGCGGCTTGTCGCGCGCGACGACGACGCCGAGGATCCGGTCGTCCAGATCGGTCATCGCCGTCTCGCGCGCCGGCCGCAGGGTCCACAGCAGGTCGAGGGGTTGCAGTTCGAGGTCGAACTGGGTGACGTCGCTGTGGCGCGGCTGCCCGTCCAGCGGATCGGTCCAGGTGACCCGGACCGCCACGTCGTGCTGCGCCGGCAGCAGGCCGGGCAGCCAGTCGTTGACGGCGGGTTCGGCCTTGGCCCGCGGGCCGTCGCCGCGGAACCGGGCGGCCCCGGCGTTCGGATTGAGCCCCGCGGTGAGCTGGACGGCGAACCGGTGGGTCAGGGTGACGCCGCTGCGCGGGGTCCGCACGACGGCGGGGTCCGGCGGGAAGCCCTCCTTGGCGTAGGCGTCCAGCGTCGCGGTGGCGCGCTCGGCGTTGCCGAGCAGCACCTGGTGGGTGCTCTCGGCGACGGCGAGGTCGGCCAGCGCGTCGTGGATGTCGAGCAGCCGCCGCAGCTCGGCGTCGATCGCGTCCTGCTCGCGGGGGGAGGCCTCCGGCATGTCCGGGGCGCCGAAGGGGTAGGTGGGGGCGGCCGGCGGGCGGGTGGCGCGGCGGACGAGTTCGAGCCCGTCGACGACGTTGCGGGCCTCGATCAGGTCGATGTCCGCCCGGCCCTGCGGCGTCACCTCGGAGAGCTTGCCCGCGCGCAGCGGGAACGCGCGCCGCAGCGCCGGGAGGAAGCGGTCCAGCTCGACGCCGGGGTGCTGGTCGTGCAGCCCGCGCTCGAACCGCCGCCCGAGCAGCGCCCCGAGCGAGTGGCCCGCGCGCAGCCCGTCGAGCAGTTCCAGGGCGATCCGGACCCGCCCGGAGCTCAGGTTCACCGCGAACGAGCCGGGGTCGGCCTCCGTCCCGTTGGCGAGGTAGCCGGCGCGCAGGACGGCGGCCGTGGTGGCGTGGCTCGGCGACGGGGCGTGGACGTAGCCGCCGTTGGCCGGGTCGTACGGGATCTCGGCCGCCCCGAACACCGTCGCGAGCTGCGCGTCCAGCGTGACCGACCCGAGCGGGTACTCGCGCGGGCGGACGTCCTCCAGCAGCCCGTAGCAGCCGAGGTGCACGCCCGGGCGCGGCGCGGCGGTGCCGTCGGGCCCGAAGCGCAGCTCGGCCAGCCGCTCGTTGGCCAGCCCGAGCAGCCAGGCGTCGAGCCGGTAGGTCGCGCAGTCGAGGTGCTCGGCGAGCACCCGCTCCAGCCGGGCGGTGGGCAGGTCGGCGAGCAGTTCGACGGCGCGCAGCTGGCCGGCGAGCGCCGCGGTCGCCGGGCTCGATTCGAGTACGCCGGGGACGAACCGGTGCACCAGGAGGTCCGGGTCCTCGCTGTGGGTGATCGCGGGGTCGGGGGCGTACAGCTGCCGGTACCGGCTCTCGCTCGCCGGCGCCGCCGGCTCCCCGGGCCGCTGGGTGCGGACGTGCACGAAGAGCGGGTCGGCGAGGGAGGGGGCCGGGCGTCCGGCGGCGACCGCGAGGCGCCGCCCGGCGTCCTCCCAGCCGAGCAGGACGGCGTGCCGCAGCAGCAGGTACAGCAGCGCGGCCGGCGGGCGGTTCCCGGCGAAGCCGTTCTCCAGCCGCACCGTGTCCAGGTCGGTGCGTCCGTACCGGACCAGCCAGTGCAGGTAGTTCACGGGGTCGGGACCGGCCGTGGAGGCGTGCACCGGGTCGGTCTCGGAGAGCGGGAGGTCGTCCACCAGCGGGGCGAGCAGCGGGTGCTGCGTCCCGGCGAACAGCCGGCGGATCAGCGCCGGGTCGGGGCGCTCCGGCGGGTTCACCTGGTAGCCGAGCCGGGCGAGGAGCGCGCGGATCGGCTGCGGCATGTGCAGCCGGTCCGCCAGCGCGGGCAGCACGGTGTCCCCGAGGCCGCCGAGGTTCTCCCGGTTGAAGACGTCCTCGACGCTCTGTGCGTAGCGCTGGTGGTACTCGGCCGAGGTGGGGTGCAGCGCCAGGATGTCCAGCAGCCGCTGGTGCGGGTCGGGGTCGCCGCCGTCGAGGCGCGCGACCTTCCCGGCCGCGGTCCGCCAGTCGGCCAGTGCAGCGCTCAGCAGCCGGTGCAGGGCGGTGCGGTGGGCCGACGCCGCCGGCCAGGCCAGCTTGCTGAAGGCGGTGGTCGGCAGGATGCCGTAGGGCTGCCGGCCGACCCGGACGGCCGGGACGGGGCCGCGTCCGCTGACGTGGCGGAGGAAGAAGTCGCGGGTGGCGGCCACCGCCTGCGGCGGCACGATCGGGTGCAGGGTGGTCTGCAGGAAGGTGCCCCAGGTCGCCGGCCACAGGGCGGTGTTGGCGGCGCGGGCGTCGCGCTGGTCGGTCCGGTCGGCGTTCGGCACCCCGGCCAGGACGGCGGGGTCGATGCCGAGCAGTTCGGCGAGGCACTGGCCGTCGGTCCTGGTGGTCCAGTCGCCGGGCGCGGCCGCCGCGGTGAACCCGGCCGCCGTGCGCAGACCGGCGTCCGCCTCCTCGCGGGTGTCCTGGCCGGCCGGTGCCTGCTCGGAGTTGTTGGTGGGGGTGCCCTGCGGCAGCAGCGCGTACCCGGCCGGACTGCGCAGCTGGCGGGTGACCAGCCGGCCCAGTTCGAGGGCGGACTGCTGCGGGTCGGCGCGTTCGCGCAGACCCAGCACGACCAGCCGGTCCACGCCCTCGCGGTTCAGGGCGTCGAGCGGGACGCGGATGCCCATGCCGACCTCGACGGCCTCCTCGAAGTCGGTCAGCCAGCGCAGCGGCGCGGGCACCCGGAGGGCGCCGGTCCGCTCGTCCACCTTGAGCTGCTCGTCGCGCGGGGTGCTGGGATCGGGGCCGACCGCCAGCTCGTCGGGCACCGGCTTGCCGGGGACGGCGAAGACCTGGGCGCCGCCGACGTACCCGAGCGCCGTGAACCTGTCGGGCAGCAGCGCGGCCTTGGGGGCCCTGGTCCAGGAGTCCCGGGCCACCTGGGCCGGGCGCGGCAGCACCAGGAAGGCGACCAGGACGCCGTCGCGCGGGTCGGTGGGCGCGGCGTCGATCCCGGCCGGCCGCCGGCCGCGGACGACCCGGGCCCGCTGGGGGCCGACGGCGGCCAGCAGCGCCGCGTCGGCGGCGCGCAGCCGGGCGCGGTCGCCGTGCGCCCGCCAGACCGCCGTCCAGTAGGCGGTGATCGGCTGCCGGTCGGCGGCGGCGGGCGCGGTGGGGCCGGTGAGGACCAGCACGACGGTGTCCCGCGGCAGGTTCGCCGGCTGCTCGGACGGGTTGGCGGGCGGATGTTCCGCGCGCAGCCAGGCCGCCCGGCCGACCGGGACCCGGCCGGTGAACTCGTGCCACGCCACCTGTTCGGCGGCGCCGTCACCGGCCGCCCGCCACACCGCCGTCCAGTAGGCGCCGAGCGCGGTGAACTCGGCCTCGCCGGGCAGGGGCTCGAACTTGTCGACCGCCCACTCGTCCGGGAAGATCCGGATCAGCAGCTCGGTCTCGGTGAAGCAGGTCTCCAGCCGGACGGGGCCGAGCAGGACCGGCAGGTCGTCACTGAGCGGGGCGGGCATCGGGCAACATCTCCTGTGCGTGGACGGCGATCAGTACCGGTGCCTGGAAGAGCATGTAGGCGATGTCCGCGGAGCTGAGCCGGGAGTGCCAGAGCGGAAGCGCGGCGTCCTCGCGGCGCTGCTCGCGCTTCTCCTGGTCGTCCTCGGAGCCGTCGAACCGGACGAGCGGGACCTGCACCCCCGGGTCGAGGCTGATGAAGCGCCGGTCGAGCGGGTCGATGTCCCGCCAGGACAGGTCGTTCCACACCTCGATGGCGGTGCCCGCGCCGTCGTCGGCCCCGAACCGGGGGTCGCCCGGGCGCTCCTTGATCACGAAGAACCAGCCGGGGTCCAGCGGCGGCTGCCCCCGTGCCTGGTCCGCCGTCAGGTCGAAGCCGAGCAGGGTGATGTCCGGCTCCACCCCGGCCTCGTAGACCGGCAGCTTGACCAGGTCCGGGGACGGGTGCTCGCCGTCCGGCACGTCGGCGAGGACCCGCTCCAGGCTCGGGTCCACCACGCCGTCCTCGTTCGTCGCCCAGGCGGCGCGGTGCGCGTAGACGGCGGCCGTCGGGTACTTCTTGAGCAGCTCGCCGCGGATCACCAGGACGAGTTCCTCCTCCTGGACGAGGTCGCGGTTGTCGTGCGCGCCGAGCGCGGTGTCCGTGGTCCAGCCGTCCATCCGGGTGATGTCGTACAGCCGCTCCCGGCGCTCCGCGGCCGTCTCGCCGGGCTGGGGCGGCTCCACCCGGGGATCCCAGAACTGGCGGAACGAGGTGCCGCGCTGATCGGTCGGGAACTCCCGCCACAGCAGCTCGCGGGCGAGCTCGTGGTTGAGCCCGGCCATGAACGCCTCGATGAACTCCTGGTCGGTCGCCAGGAGCGTGATCGTGTTCGGCGGAACCAGTCCGAGGTTGGGCACGAAGGTGTCCACCGACATGTCCAGCAGCGACCGGTACATCGGCAGGTCGATGACCGGGTACGCCATCGCCTCCAGGAACCGCTCGGCGAAGGGCTGGAGCCGTTCCGGGAGCCGCACCCCGCTCAGCAGCTGCCGGGGCACGGTCTCGTCGGCGCTCAGCCCGGCGAGCATGGTGCCGGTGACCGGCGTGATGCCGAGCGGGAGGCGTTCCGGCGTCCGCCCGCCGACCACGGCGGTGTCCAGGCCGTCGTGGAGGTCGCGCAGCGCCAGCTTGAACAGCCGCGCCTCGGCGGAGTCCTCGCCGCCCGGATGGGGCACGACCCCGTCCCCGGGCAGGCTGAGCACGAAGTCCGAGCTGTTCGGCAGCCCGCCCACCGGATCGGACGGCCCGGCCGCCCGCGCTCCGGCCGCCGGCGGCCCGGACGGGTGCAGGACGTCGGCGAGCTGGTCCGGGGTGACGATCGCCGCCGGCGCGGTCTTGGGCGGAGCGGCGGCGATCCCGGTGGCCGGGTCGTCCATCCGGGGCAGCAGCGCGTCCGGCGGCTGGTTCGCCGCGGCGAACGGCAGTCCGCGCATGAGCCGCGAGCGCGGCCGGGTGATCCGCCGCATCGGGGGCGACACCGGCGCGGCCGCGATCCGGCTGCGGGCCACCTCGAAGCCGACGGCCACCAGTTCGGCCGGCTCCGTACCGGCGAGGCCGGCGGCCCGGGCGGCCGGCGACGATCCGGTCGTCACCCGGGAGCCGGCCGGCGCCGTCAGCCGCAGGGACCGGCCGGACGGCGGCGGGGGAGCGGCGGCGGCCGGCGCGCCTCCCGCCGCGGGCACCGGCGGCACCGGCGGCGGGACCGGCGACGCCAGGTGCTTGCCGTGCAGCACATGCCCGACCTCGCGGGCGAGCTGCGCGGCGCGGATCCGGTCGTTGGCCGCGAGCACCTCGCCGACCTGCTCCCAGGCGGCGGCCATGAACTCCTCCTGCCGCGCCCGGATCACCTGGGTACCGAAGTTGGCCGCGATCCGGAAGCGCGGGTCGAGGTTGAGCCGGTGCACCCAGTTGCGGTTCTCGGGCGCCGGGACGGGCGAGCCGTCCCGGCGCGACAGCAGCCGGGAGGTGCGGGCGTGCCAGCGTCCGTACAGCGGCGGGGTGATCACCGGATCGGCCGCACCGGGCCCCGGCGGCGCGGCCGGGCCCGCCGGACCGAGCGACTCGGCCAGCCGGGCGTGCGCGACCGGGGGCGGGTGTTCGAGGTAGTCGTCGGCCAGGTTGATCCGCCCGGCGAGGGCCTCCTGGAAGGGGTGCGGGTACGGCAGCGGAACGGGCGGCGGCGGGGCCGGCGGTGGCGGTGGCGGAGGCGTGGGGAAGCGGCCGTCCCAGTTGTCCCACAGGTCCTGCTCGCGGTCGGGCACCCGCAGCGCCCCGCCGAGCTTGAGCACCCCGCCGAGCGCGGCGGGCTCGGTGATCCCGGGCAGGCCCGGTCCGGGCGAGCGCTGGACGTCGACATCGCGCCGGCCCACCCGGGAGTCGGGCCGAGCGGGCCGCAGCAGCCGGACCAGGTACTCGAAGTCGCCCGCGGTGCCGGTGCCGAAGAACCAGCGGTGGTAGTAGGGGAGCTGACCGGGGGCCTGCCGGTTGGGGTAGTTCGGCCCCCAGGCGGAGTGCGCGGCGCTCGGCGCGGCGCCCGGGTCGAAGCCGAGGCCGGCCAGCCGCCCGGTCTCGAAGGCGGGCACCAGGAAGGCGTGGTAGCCGGTGTTCGGCCGCAGGTGCCGCGGGCAGATCAGCCGGGAGCAGGCCCGGTCGGGGTTGGCGCGCAGCACCTGACGCAGCGCGGCCAGCGCGGCGGGCATGTTCTCCGAGACGATCGGGGCGTCGAGTTCCCCGTCGACGTGCACGTGCGCCCAGGCGCCGAGCTGCTCCGGCGGCGGCAGCGTGCCGGCCGGGTCGGTGACGGTGATGAACGGCAGCGGCCGCCCGGGCGCCGCGCCCTCGGTGAACTCGCCGGGCTCGCCGGTCTGCTTCGGCCCCTCCAGCACGATCAGGGCCAGCCACGGCCGCAGCCGTCCGGTGTCCGCCTCGGGTGCCAGCGGGCTGTACTGCCAGGGGAGGTCCTCGTCGTAGAACTCGATGTGCGCCAGGTAGTTGGGCTCGGCGTTGGTGACCCAGGCCCGCGGCTCGGTCCGCGAGACCACCCGCGGATCGATGCCGACGATGTCGCCGGGGCCGTAGAGCTGGACCTTCTGCTCGACGTACTGCTCCGGCGGCGGGCCGGTGACGGCCTCGCCGGTCAGGTGCAGGCGGACCGGGATCTCGGCGCGGGTGACCGGGCCGGCCGGATCGGCGGCGATCTTGGTGGCGATGCCGCCGCGCAGCCACGGCAGGAAGGAGTAGGCGTTGGACGTCACGAGGCGGCCCCGAACACCTCGGTGGTGGCGGTGAGTTCGTGAACCGCCGGATCGGCGGCGGCGAGCCCGGCGCGGACCGTCCCGCCGGTGATCAGCACCCGGCCGTCCGCCAGCGCGGTGGCGGCGAACGCCCAGCGGCCGACGGTCGTACCGGGCGCGGCCGTCCACGCCCTCGTGGTGTCGTCGAAGACCAGCGCGCTCCGGTAGCCGACGCCGTCGCGCGGCTCGGCCGTGCCGCCGGCCAGCAGGAACCTCCCGCCGCCCAGGGGGACCACCCGGTGGAGGCCGCGGCCCCCGGGCGAGGCCGGCATCGCCGTCCAGGCCCCGGTGGCCAGGTCGTAGCGCTCGGCGGTCAGCTCGGCGAAGGGGTCGAACGTGCCGTCGCCCGGGGCACCCGGGGTGGCACCGCCGAACACCAGCGCGGCGGTGTCGGAGGCGGCCACCGCCTGGTGTCGGCTCCTGGGCCGCAGGAGGCTGCCGGTCGGGGTCCAGGCCTTGGTGGCGGGGTTGTACAGCTCGCAGAACGCGAGCGAGGCGTCGTCGTGCCCGGAGATCGGCGCGGTACCGCCGCACACCAGCACCTGACCGCCCTTGAACAGGACGGCACAGTGCCCGGTCCGGGCGTCGGTCATCGTCCCGGCGTCGCTCCAGGTGTCGGTGGCCGGATCGTAGATCTCCGCCGACCGCAGGGCCCTGACGGAGTCGCCGGAGCGCACCGCGACGCCGCCCGCCACCAGCACCCGCTTGTCCGCCAGGAGCACCGCACTGTGCCCCCAGCGCGCCTCGCGCATGTCGGCGGCGGTCTTCCAGCTGCCGTCGGCCGGGTCGTAGAGCTCGGCGCCGGCGAGGCCGGGCGACAACGGCGACGCGCCGCTCGTCCCCCCGGCGATCAGCACCCGGCCGTCGTCGAGCCGGGTCACGGTGTGCAGCCGGCGCGGGAAGCGCAGCGGGACGCCCGCCGTCCAGGTCGCGGCGGCCGGGTCGTAGACGGCGGTGCGGGTCAGGACCGCCGAGGCGGCGTCGGAGCCGCCGACCAGCAGCACCTTGCCGCTCTTCAGCAGGACGGCGCCGTCGTACTGCCCGTACCAGGAGGCCGGTGACGGCAGGTCACCGGACTTCGTCCAGGCGCCGCCGGCCGCGACCGCCGTACTCGTGGTGGCAGCGGTCATGGCGCCGGTCATGGCGCCGGTCGCGGTGTCGGTCATGGCGTCGGTCATGGCTCGTCGAACCCTTCGGGCTGGCCGTGGTCACGGCGTGAGGATCTCGGTGCCGGCGGTGATGACGGCGGCCTCCCCGGGTGCCGCCGGGCCGGAGAGCGTGACGCCCCCCGCGACCAGCACCCGGCCGTCGGCCAGCTCGGTGGCGGCGAAGTCGGTACGGCCGTCGGCCAGACCGCCGGTGGTGGTCCAGCCGTGGTCGGCCGGGTCGTAGCGCGTCGCGTTGCGAAAGCCCCCGGCGAAGGCGGGTCCGGCGGTGCCCCCGATCACCAGGACCCGGCCCGAGCGCAGCGGCAGCGCCCGGTGCCCGCTGCGGCCACCGGGCATGTCCGGCAGCCGGCTCCAGGTGTTGGTGCCCGGGTCGTAGCGTTCCGCCGACGCCAGGGGCGCGAGGGTGAACCGCCCGCCGGCCGGGATTCCGGTCGCCTCGCCGCCGGTGACCAGGACCGAGCCGTCGGCCAGCACGGTCGCCTGGTGGCCCCGGCGCGGGGTGGTGAGGCTCCCGGCGGCGGACCAGGTGCCCGCGGCCGGGTCGTACAGCTCGCAGAAGGCGAGCGGGGCCGGGCGGCCACCGGTGGCCAGTGCCCCGCCGACGACCAGGACCCGGCCGCCGGGCAGCACGGCCGCGCGGTGCCCGGACCGGGCGTCGGTCATCGGCTTCGCGGGGGACCAGCCTCCGGTGCGCGGGTCGAACAGCTCGGCCGAGTCCAGCGTGCCCTCGCCGCCGCCCCGTGCCCCGGTGCCGCCGGCCACCAGGACCGCGCCGGTGCTCAGCAGCGTCGCCGAGTGCCCGGCCCGGGGCGTCCTCAGCGCGGCCGCCCGGCTCCAGGTGGCGGCGACCGGGTCGAAGACCTCGCTGGAGCCGAGCGGCTTCCCGTCCGCGCCGTAGCCCCCGGTCACCAGGACCCGCCCGTCGTCGAGCACCGTGGTGGAGTGCCCGCGGCGCGCGGTGGCGAGGCCCGGGACGGCCGACCAGGTGTTGGCCGCCGGATCGAACCGGGCCGCGGAGCCGATCGCCCGGCCGGTGCCGTCGGCGCCGCCGGCGACGAGCACGGTGCCGCCGACCAGCCGGACCGCCTCCAGCCCGGCGGCCGCCACCGGCAGCGGAGCGGCGGCGGACCACGCCCCGGGCACGGAGAGCGGGGCGGCGACCTCCGAGAGCGGGATGACGTGCAGCGCGTCGGCCAGGCCCGGGTCCGCGGCGACCCAGTCGGCCAGCGCGTCGGCCGCCGTGGCGTAGCTGCGGAAGGTGGTCGCGCCCCGGTCGACGTCCGAGGTCGGCGGGAAAGCCTGCAGGTTGTTGCGCCGGTAGGCGACGGCGAACCGCTGTCCGGTGAGCTGCACGGTGTCCCCGCCCGTGAACGGCCGGCGGCGCTCGGCGTCCCGCCGCGACAGGGTGGAGCGGCTGGTACTGCTGCCCTCCAGCAACTGCTCGTAGACGGCGGCGGGGACGTCGTGGAACCGGGCGCGGCGGGTCCCCGCCGGGGCGGTGACAGCTCGGGTCGCCTTCGTCACCCCCGCCGCCCGGGCCGGCCGCACGGCAGCGCCCGCGGGGGTACCGGCACTGCGGCGGGAGTCGATGATGTGCAGCTCGTAGCGGGTGCTGCGGCGGACCACCCGCGCGGAGGCGAGCGCCTCCCGTTCCGCGCTCAGCTCCAGCCCGGCGTCCTGGTCCTGGTAGGGCGCGGCGGACAGCTTGGCCGCGTCGTCCATGTCCTGGAACTGGGCCATCGCGAACTTGTCGTCCGGGGTGGAGAGCTGGACCAGGCCGCTGTCCGAGGCCGGAGCCACGCCGAAGCGCCGGCCGTCGCTCGGCCGCTGCGCGCCCACGCGGTCGATCCGGACGTTGAGCGGGATCGCCCGCTGCTGCACGTACAGGGTGCCGAGCGGATGCAGCACGAGCTTGTCGGTCTCCGGCAGCGCGCGCAGCGTCACCCGGGGGTCGCCGCCGCCGGGGGGCAGCTTGGTGCGCCAGCCCTCGACCTTGCTGATCTCGCCCGCGAGCAGCGGCAGCACCGCGATCGGCGGCAGTGTGGTGTCGTGCTCCTCGCCCCAGCTGATGTCGAAGTCGGCGGAGATCTCCAGGAAGAGCAGCGAGATGGAGCCGCGCCCGCGCGCCCGCCACGGCGACACGCCCTCCAGCCGGAACCGCAGGTCGATGGAGAACAGCCCCACCCCGAACGCCTTGAGCGAGATGTCGGCGGCGATCTCGATGACGAAGGAGAACGGGGAGAAGCGGAACAGCGCGTCGAAGGAGAGATGGCCCTCGACCCCGAAGTCCTCGAAGCCCAGCCGGAGTTCCGCCGCCGCCCCGAACTGCACGGTGTTGCTGGTGAGGGCGAAGTACCCGGACACCCGGATCAGCGCCCCGGGCCGGTTCAGGATGTCGACGGCCAGCCGGTCGGGCACCGGGAACGGCAGCGGCGGGGGCCGGAACGACGGATGGAACCCGCCGACCGAGAGCACTAGGTTGGGGTTGTCACCCCAGTCCACGAGCAGACCCATGCCGCCGTCGATGGTCATGGTGAGGACCCGCGACTCGAAGAGCTGGGCGAAGAACCACAGCCGCGACTTGTCGAACTCGACCGCGCCGATGAAGGCGACCTTCAGGACCAGCAGCGCGAGCTCCTCGGTGGGCAGCGCGCACGTCAGCACCCCGAGGATCGCCAGGTTGCCCGGGATCTCGATCACGACGCCCAGCGAGACGCTCACCAGCGTCGGCGTGCCCCAGCCGATCCTGGCCATCGGCCCGATCAGGAACTTCCCCTGCTCGGGCGGGAAGAAGGCCCGCAGATCGCTGAGGATCCGCGGGGCGTTGGCGACGACGTCCTGCGGGAACATCACCGACTCGATCCGGCCGGTGCGCACCCCCTCGACGAGCGCCCGCAGGTTCATCCCGCGGTTGAGGCCGATCAGGCCGCCGACGGCGAGCAGGGTGAAGCCGTATCCCAGCTGCAGGCCGAGGCCGCCGAACTCGGTGGTGATCACGATCAGCATTGAGAAGCCGTCGGTGCCGTCCGGCATCCGGGTGCTGATCAGGCCGATCGCCTTGAGATCGACGAAACCGGCGAACTTCAGCTCCAGCGCGCCGGAGTACTCGCCGCGCGCCGGGTCGGCCGACAGGAAGCCCCCGCCGGAGATCACCCCGGTGTCGACCGAGAGCCCGACGCCGGTGGGCGGCTTGAACTCGAAGCCGATGTCCAGCGGGCCGAGGTTGCCGCCCTCGCGGAACCGTGACCTGACGATCACTCCGACCCGGTCGACCGCCGCCTTGACCGGACCCAGCTCGGCGTCGAAGGCGGCGGAGAGCTCCAGCGGCACGGAGCCGTCCGCGCCGACCCCCACGCTCAGGTAGAGCGTGGTGACCTCGACCGGGCCCAGCTCCAGGTGGGTCGGGATCGCCAGGTCGAGCGAGCCGCTGCCCTCCAGGCGCAGCCCGCCCGACGGCGACCAGAGGGCCCGCAGCTCGAAGTCGGACTCGATCCGCCCGCCGCCGGTGATCCTGCTGATGAAGCCGTCGCCCTGGGAGAGGTCGATCAGGACGTGGCCGCCCGCGAGGTCGAGGCGGGCGGTGGGCTCGGCCGTGGCGCTGCCGCCCGGCCCGGCCTGCGCCGTCAGCCCGAGGGCCGCGGTGAAGCGGTGGATCTCCACCCGGGATCCGCCGGCCTTGCCCAGCAGCACGATCGGTGTGCCGTCGGCCTTCTCGGCGGTCAGCCCGAGTGCGGCGCCGAGCTGCAGGGAGCCGGTGGTGGGGTGGAGTTCGATGCTCAGCGGCGGCTGGACCCGGGCCTCCAGCCCCGGGGCGAACCTGCTCCGCGCCTCGAAGGAGATCTTCCAGAGCGGACCGGGACGGTACTCGCGGACCAGGTCCGCGGCGGCCACCACGTCGGCCCGGGCGAGCAGCGAGGGCAGCGGGCCGGCCGGGTCGACGGTCAGCCGCAGGAGGAAGGCGTCGAGCACGCGCGGGCCGCCGGCGGGTGCCTCGAGGTCGAAGTACCGGCCGTGCGCGTGGAGGTGCTCGGCGAGCCGCCGGAACAGCTCGGCGCCGTCGAACCCGGGCGTGCCGAAGCCGAAGGCGTCGCGGAACAGGTCGCCGGGTGCGGTGAACAGGGTGGGCAGCCGGTCGAGGTGGAGCGTACGGCGCCGGCCCGGCACCACCGTCTGGTCCGCCGGGTCGGAGGCGCGCCCGGCATCGGTGAGGATCCCGAGCAGCGACAGCACGCCGAGCGCGTTGCGGCTCCGGCCCTCGATGTGGGTGAGCAGCGCCCAGTCGAGGATCCGCCGGGGCAGCTCCCTGGCCTCGGCCCGGATCCTGGCCCGCTGGGCGTCGGTCAGACCGGGCGCGCCGCTCACCGCGGTGTCCAGGGCGGGACCCAGGGCGTCGAGTGCGCCGAACACCTGCCCCAGGGCGCCCACCAGGGACACCCCCTCCAGGGTGATGCGCTCGGCGACGTCGTCCCCGATCGCCGCGTCCAGCCGCAGCACGATCGGGCCCAGGCCTCCGGCCTGCGTGGCGATCGTGCCGAGCGGGCCGTCGGCGGCGCCGAGCCCGCCCGGCAGCCACAGGCCCAGCTCCGTGAGGAACGACTGCCGCTGCTCGGCGCTCAGCAGCTGCTCCAGCGGCCGCAGGGCGTTGGCGAGCTCCCGGGCGAGCAGTTCCAGGGTTCCGGCGGCCATCTCAGCTCAACTCCGCTCGGTCGTCGAGGTCGGACAGTCGCGCACCGGGCAGTCGGAGCAGGAAGTCGCGGTGCGTGGTGACGGCCTCGCGCAGTGCCGGGCTCCCGGCGGCGGCGAGTTCGTCGAGCAGACGGGCCAGCCCGTCGGCCACCGGGCGGCCGCCGAGCGTGCGCGGGACGGGTTCGTCGTGGGCGAGCTCGCTGAGCAGCAGCCGCCGGACGATCAGCGGGCCGTGCATCCGGTGCCAGGCGACGGTGACACGCCGTTCGGTGTCCACCAGGCGCCGTACCTCGTCGAGGTGCGCGGTGCAGAGCTCGGCGGCCCGGCGTCCGGTCGTGCTCCCGGCGAGGCGGTCGAGGACCTGGCGGGTCCGGACGGTCGGCGGGACGTGCGCGGCGGGGTAGGCGGCGGTCGGCAGGATCAGCGGCTCCCCGCCGGCGGCGAAGGACTCCGCGAGCGGGGCCGGCATCGAGGCGAGGACGGCGGGTTCGGGGTTCACCCGGCCGAAGCCCCAGCCGCTGTCCAGCTGGGTCGGCGGGACCGGCGGGACCGGGGGCAGGCAGGTGGAGGTGAGGTGGCCGACGATCGTGGTGTGGTCGAGGTCGTTGTTCGCCTGGAACATCAGGGCGATGACCCCGGCGACGTACGGCGCGGCCTGGCTGGTCCCGCTCATCGCGACCAGCAGGTCCGGGTGGAGGCCGCCGGACTTCGCCGAGTAGATCCGCCTGCCGGGTGCGCAGACTTCGGGCTTGAGCCGGAAGTCCGCGGTGGGGCCGCGGCCGGAGAAGGGGGCGAGCTTCCCGCTGGCCGGGTCGTAGGCACCCACCGTGAGGGGGAGACGGGCGGTGCCGGGGGAGCCGACGGTCCGGGTCGGCTCCTGGTCCGCGAGGACGAAGCGGGCGGGCTGCTCCGTCAGGCTGGGGTTGGTCCAGCAGTCGAACGGTGTGGCGGTGCCCTGGGTCTCGGTGAGTGTGACGGTCCACACCCCGGGGGCGATCTGGGGCGTGAGGGGGGCGACGGCCCTGGCCGGGTTGAGCTGGGCGACGATCCGGTTCTTGCGGTTCGGCTCGACCCCGACGTGCGAGGTGACGAACAGGACGTGCTCGGTCGGTCCCTGACCGACGGTCCGTCGCACGGACGGCGCGTTCGGGTTCGTGCTGGGGGTGACCGGGGCCATGGCCGGCCCGCCGACCGGTTGCGGTGGGGTGAGGGTGAAGTTCAGCCGCCCGGGCCCCGGGTACCAGAGGACCAGGAAGTCGGCCGCGGTGTCGCCGGACAGGATGTCCACCCCCCGAGTGACGCTGCCGCGCGCGGGAACGGTGCCGGACGTGTGCTGGCCCTCGGAGAACTGCGCGAGCTGGTTGGGCGGGGCCAGCCCGCCGGTGTTTCCCGCGATGAGCACGATCGACCGGCGGGTCGCCCCGATCAGCAGGTCGTCCAGCCCCTGCTCCTCGGGGGCCGTGCCGTCGTGCGCCGTTCCGGTCCCGAAGAGGCTCATGTTCAGCACGACGGGGGGCTTCGGAGTACCGGCCGGAACCCAGGGCTGTTCGAGGACGTACTTGGCCGCCCGGAGATCCTCGACGGTGTCGAACAGCGAGCGGACGATGGCGAGATCCGCCTCGTGGGCGATGCCGGTGATCCGGTCGGGGGAGCAGCAGCCCGGCAGGCCGATTCCCGCGGCGACCCCCGCGACGTGGCTGCCGTGGCCGTCCGGGTCGCGCGAGATGAAGGCCTGGGGCGGCGTGGGCGGCGGCGGTGCCGCGGCCAGGGCGGCGTTGATCTCGTTCGGGGTGATGACCCGCCCGCGGATGACGCTGACGGTGGCTCCGGTGCCCCCGGTGAGGGTGACGTCGGTCAGCCGGATCGGGTTGATCTGCGCGGTGTCGAACGGCGCCTTGATGAACTGCCCCTCGAAGTCGATCACCAGCGGCTGCGCCGGCAGCGGGCCGCCGGTGACGACCACGTCGCCCGGTCTCATTCCGCCGAGCGCGCTCAGCACCGACTGCGCGGTGGCGGCGGTCAGCGGGAGCGCCAGGGGGCCGGTCGCCTGGTCGGGCACCTGGCCCGGGGGCTTCCAGCGCAGGGTGATCGAGCCCCCGGTCGGATTGCCGGTGGGCGTGATCGTCTGGCGCAGCGTCATGTCGAGGAGCGACACGATCCGGGTGGTCCCGTCGAGCTTGCGGAACGCCGGGTGGAAGATGTCGATTCCGGTGTCGATCACGCCGACCACCACGCCGCGCCCCGTGAATCCGGGGGGAACGGTGGGGTCGTCCGAGGCGAACGGCGCACCGGGCGCACCGCCCCCGGCGCCGGTTGCCTCGGCGCCCGTGGCCTCGGCGCCCGTGGCCTCGGCGCCCGTGGGTTCGGGAGGCGGTGCCGCCGGTCCTCCGGGCCGGGTCGGTCGGCTGCCGTGGACGGTGATCACGTTGTCGAGCGCGCAGACCCGTTCGAGGTCCTCGGCGGCGACGGTGCCGGCCGCGACCCGGGCGGTGCGGAACTCGGTCCAGAAACCGGCCTCCTCCACCACCGCGAGGTCGCCGGTGAACTGGAGCAGGACCTTGATCCGTTCGGTCCGGTCCATCCTCGCACCGTCGTCCTCGTCCTCGCGGAGGGCGGCCTGCTTCAGTGCGTGCACGCGCGCGATCAGCGATTCGTCGAGCTTCGTGTACGTCATCCGCCACCTCGCAGCCGATCGTCGGACGGCGTTTATCATGAGCCCGGGAAAATCCACTGTCAATCAGTATTCTGCCCTGTTCATCTTGCTCGAAGGCGCGGTTCACCTGCG
Source organism: Kitasatospora sp. NPDC002551 (assembly GCF_040296005.1). NCBI lineage: Bacteria > Bacillati > Actinomycetota > Actinomycetes > Kitasatosporales > Streptomycetaceae > Kitasatospora > Kitasatospora sp. NPDC002551. The sequence goes on from NZ_JBEOWI010000002.1 coordinate 127,985, forward strand.
GCAATCGGCTCCGTATGCGAATCGATGGCAAAGATTCCGCTATTGAGTTCACTCGTTCGAGTCAATGGAATGATCGTCGATTCGAATAATCGAATGAATTATCAGGTGGTCGGTTTCCGCGGATTGCGCCCCGTCCGGTCCGGGCGCGGATGCGGGAGCGCGCCCGCGGGCCTAGCGTGGCCCCATGGAGCTGTTCCCCCCGATCCCGCTGTCGTCCTGGCAGGACTCCAAGGCGACGGTGCACCGGTTCGCCCAGGTCGTCGGCAAGGTCCGCCTGGCGTACAGCGTTCGGCGCAACCACTGGTGGAACGTCCCCTACTACCTCACCGGGCGCGGCATCACCACGCGCCCGATGGCCACGGCCGACGGGAGCGGGACCTTCTGCGTCGACTTCGACTTCGTCGACCACCGGCTGCTGGTCTGCTCGTCGGACGGCCGCCGGGTCTCGTTCCCGCTCGCCGGGCAGTCCGTGGCGTCGTTCTACCGCCAGACGCTCGACGCCCTCGCCACGGTCGGCGTGCCGGCGTCCCTCCCGAACCCGCACCCGTTCGACCTGCCCGACGCCGGCCGGCCCTTCACCGAGGACACCGAGCACGCCGCCTACGACCCGTTCTGGGTCAACCGGTACTGGCAGGTGCTCGGCCAGGTCAACCTGGTCCTGGAGGAGTTCGCCGCCCGCTTCTGCGGGAAGACCAGCCCGGTGCACCACTTCTGGCACACCTTCGACATCGCCGTCACCCGCTTCTCCGGCCGCCAGACCGACCAGCCCGAGAGCGTCGACCCGGTGACCCGCGAGGCCTACTCCCGCGAGGTCATCAGCTCCGGGTTCTGGTTCGGCGACGACGCCTTCCCCCGGCCGGCCTTCTACTCCTACGCGGCGCCCGAACCCGCCGCTCTGGCCGACCGCCCGCTGCGTCCCGACACCGCCCGCTGGGTCGAGCGCGGCGGCAGCCACCTGGCCGTCCTGGAGTACGACGACGTCCGCGGCGGCGGTGACCCGCGGGCCGCGGTCCTCGACTTCTACGAGTCCGTGTACCAGTCCGCGGCCCACCTCGCCGACTGGAACATCGGCGGCGAGGCCTCGCCCGGAGGCATCACCGACCCGCTGCTCGCCCCGGGGCCTACCGCGCGGTGAGGCGCCGGCCGAGATCCTCCAGGTAGGGCGTGCCGTAGGCGTCCGCGAGGTCGTCGAGGTCGATCATCGGGGGGATGTCGATCACGGGCTGGCGTTCGACGAGGAAGGCCACCGTCTCGTGGACGATCCTGGTCTCGTCGGCGCCGGTGATCTGCGGCTGGTCGAGGACGCCGTCGGTGACCCGGATCCGGGTCTCGGCCTCGGCCGCGCCCTCGCGGACCCGGACCAGGTGCTTGTGGTCGCCCAGGGGTTCGACCTGGATCTCGACTGCCATGGCGGTCTCCGCCTCTCCACGTGTCCGGGGCCGTGCGGCCCCGACTGCAGGGATGCCAACGCCCGATCGGCGCTGCGCCGGTGCCGGCTGCACGCACGCCCGGTCGGCGCGTCGGCGGCGGCGGTGCGCGCGGGCGGGGCGTCCACGCGCTGCCGACCGGTTGCCGACACCCTGCTGGTCTCCTGCTCGCGCTCGCCGGGCCGGCTGGGCGGGGGCGCGGGCGAGGGCCCCGACGGCGCCGTCACCCGGCGGCGGCCTCCTCGGCGGCGGCCTCCTCGACGATCCGCCCGTCGCGCAGCTCGACCACCCGGTCCGCGAGCTCCATGAGGTTCGGGTCGTGCGTGGCGACCAGCACGGTGACGCCCTCGCTGCGCACCACCGCGCGCAGCAGCTCCATGATCGACCGGCCGGTCTCCGAGTCCAGCTGGCCGGTCGGCTCGTCGGCGATGATCAGGTCCGGCTCGTTGGCCAGCGCCCGGGCGATGGCCACCCGCTGCTGCTGGCCGCCGGACAGCTCGCCGGGGCGCTGGTTGGCGTGGTCGGCCAGTCCGACCAGCGCCAGCAGCGTCCGGGCGCGCTCCTCGCGCTGGGCGGCCGGCACCTTGCGCAGCCGCATCGGGACACCGACGTTCTCGGCGGCGGTGAGCACCGGGAGCAGACCGAAGGACTGGAAGACGAAGCCCAGCCGGTCCCGGCGCAGGGCCAGCCGGCCGTCCTCGTCCAGGCCGCCGAGGTCGGTGCCGTCCAGGGTGATGGTGCCGCCGGTCGGGCTGTCCAGGCCGCCGACCAGGTTGAGCAGGGTGGTCTTGCCGGAGCCGGACCGGCCCTTGAGGGCGGTGAGCTCGCCCCGGCCGATGGTGAAGGAGACGCCGCGCAGGGCGTGCACGGCCCGTTCGCCGGTCCCGAAGCTGCGGTGGACGTCGGTGACGGCCACCATGGGAGCGGTCACGGTGGCGGCCGGGTGCTGCGTCATTCGGCGTCCCCCCTGGGTATTCCATTGAAGTGTTCATGGCTTGGCGCGACCACGTCTGACGTGCCGTCAGGCATGGTCCGGCAGTGGTTCGGAGCATTTGTTCACTACTTTCATCCTTCGCGCAAGTCCCTTCCTTTCCTTGACCGGATCTGACAGCATCGTCCGCTATCCGGTGATCAAGCGCCGGTGATCATCATGCGGCGCCACCACGGGCGCCCAGCCGCGCAGGGAGGCGTGCGCCCGGTACGGGCGACGCGGCGCGGACACCAGGAGGACCGGGGGAGGAACGGGATGCTCGGCTTCGTCGTGCGCCGTCTGCGCGGGCGACTGCCCCTGGCCGCCGCAGCGCTGCTCACCGTACTGATCACGACGGCGGTGCTCACGGCGCTGGTCGCCTTCCAGCGCACCGTCGGCGAGGTCGGACAGCGCCAGGCCCTCCAGGGCCGGGGCCACCCGAGGACCACCGTGGTGGTCAACTCGGAGCACGGGCTGGGCCAGCGGGCCAAGGACGACGCGGCGGTGGGCGACTACGCCCGCGCCCTCTTCGGCGACCTGCCGACCGAGACCCGCGGCCTGTCCCGCAGCCGCTCCTACGGCCTGCCGGGCGCCCCGGGGGCTGCCCCGACGGGCAAGCCGGCGGGCACACCCGCTGCCCCCCAGTCCGCCGCCGCCCCCGCGAGCCCCGCCCCGGCGGCCGGCAACCAGCCCGGAGCCCAGCCCGGAGCCCAGCCCGGCACTCAGCCCGGCCCGGCCAAGGACGACGACCTCACCCTCCTCGCCGCCCTCGACCGCCAGTACACCCAGCTGCTCGCCGGCAACTGGCCCGTCCCCGCCGCCTCCGGCACCCCCGGCCCCGTCCAGGCCGCCGCCCCGCAGGCCGCGCTCACCCGCCTCGGCCTCACCGCCGACGCCCTCCCCGCCGAGGTCCGGCTCACCGACCGCTACGGCGGCGCCCCGCTCACCGTCCGGATCACCGGCGTCTACCGCGCCACCGACCCCGCCGACCTCTACTGGCGGCTCGACCCGCTGCAGGGCCGCGAGGTCCTGGTCGGCGGATTCACCACCTACGGCCCGCTGCTCGTCGACGACACCGCCTTCACCGCCGCCGGCATCCCGCAGAACGGCCGCAGCTGGCTGCTCGACGCCGACTTCACCGGCGCCGGCGCCTCCGCCGTGGACGCCCTGCGCGGCCGGATCACCCCGGCCGGCGACGACCTCAACAAGAACGGCGGGCTGATCGCCCGCACCGACCTCGCCGACCTGCTGCGCGAGCTGGACTCCAGCGCCATGGTCGCCCGCTCCACCCTGCTCATCGGCGCCCTCCAGCTGATCGTGCTGGCCGCCGCCGCCCTGCTGCTCGTCGTCCACCTCATCGCCACCCGCCAGCAGGCCGAGAACGCCCTGCTCGCCGCCCGCGGCGCCTCCGGCCTGCGCCTCGGCGCCTTCAGCGCCACCGAGGCCCTGCTGCTCGCGCTGCCCGCCGCCCTGCTCGCCCCGCTGCTCACCCCGCCGCTGCTGAGCGTCCTCGGCGGCTTCGGCCCGCTGCGCCACGTGCCGCTGGACACCTCGCTGCGCTGGACCCTGTGGCCGGTCGCCGTCGCCTGCGCCCTCGGCTGCGTCCTGCTCGCCGCCGTGCCCGCCCTGCTGCGCGGCGCCGGCGCCGCCGTGCTGCGCCGGGCCGGCAACCGCCAGGCCCTGGCCGCGGGCGCCGCCCGTTCCGGCGCCGACCTCGCCCTGCTCGCCCTGGCCGTCCTCGCCTACCAGCAGCTCTCCCAGTACAGCGGCGGGCTGTCGCCGGACGCCGACGGCCGCCTCGGACTGGACCCGGTCCTGGTCGCCACCCCCACCCTCGCCCTCGGCGCCGGCACCCTGCTCGCGCTGCGCCTGCTGCCGCTCGCCGCGCGCCTCGGCGCCCGGATCGCCGCCCGGGGCCGCGGTCTCGGGCCCGCCCTGGTCGGCTGGCAGCTCGCCCGCCGCCCCGGCCAGGCGGGCGGACCGGTCCTGCTGCTGGTGCTCGGCGTCTCCACCGGCGTCCTCGCCCTCGGCCAGCACGACACCTGGAACACCTCCCAGCAGGACCAGGCCTCCTTCGCCACCGCCGGCGGCCTGCGCATCCACAGCATCCACACCGACCCGCTCGGCCAGGGCAGCCGGTTCGCCGCCCTGCCCGGCGGCGACCGGATCGTCCCCGTCAGCCGCCAGGAGCAGTCACTGCCCGACAACGGCCACGGACAGATCCTCGCCCTGGACGCCGCCGCCTTCGCCGAGCGCGTCCCGGTCCGCTCCGACCTGCTCGACGGACAGGACCCGAAGCGGCTGTTCGCCCCGCTCGCCGAGAACGCGCCCACCGGCGCCGCGGCCGGAATCCCGCTGCCCGGCCGTCCGCAGCGCATCGAGGCCGAGGTCACCTTCACGCCGGACGCGCGGCGGCCGTCCCCCGGCGAGGCCCTGCCGCCGCCGGTCAGGGCCCCGGACGTCTGGCTGCTGCTGCGCGACCGCCACGACATCTCCTTCGTCGTCCCGCTCAACGGCATCCCCGCCTCCGGCGAGGGCCGGGCCACCGCGAACCTCGCCGGGCTCACCGACGGCGGACGCAGCTCGGTGTCCGCGCCGCTGACCGTCGTCGGCGTGACCCTCTCCTTCGGCCCCACCGACGGCGGCACGCTGACCGTCCGCCGGCTCGCCGCCGCCGACGACGCGACGTCCCCCGCCGTGCCGGCCACCGTCCCCGCCGGCTTCGACTGGGCCACCACCGGCGACGGCACCGACCACGACGCCCACGTGGAGATCCTCCCCGGCGGGGCCGGCGACCGGCCGCTGCTGGGCGCGCGCTACTGGTCCGTCACCGGCAACCGCGGCACGCAGCGCGCCGCCATCACCCCGGCCGGCGCCAAGCCGCCGACCGAGATCACCGGCGTCGCCACCCGCGGCTACCTGGCCGCCACCGGCTCCGGCGTCGGCTCGACCCTGCGGGTGCCGTTCGGCCTCGCCACCGTGCAGGTGCGGATCACCGGCGAGGTCGAGTCGCTGCCCGTCGCGGGCGGCACCGCCCTGCTGGTCGACCTGGGCACCGTCGGCCGGGCGCTCGCCGCCACCGGCCGGGAGACCCCCATCCCCACCGAGTGGTGGCTGCCCGCCGCCGGCCCGGACGACCAGGCCCCCGCCCAGGCGGCCGCCGCCCTGCGCGCGGCCCCCAGCGCACCCGGGCTCCAGCTCCGCGACGAGGTCGCCGCCGATCTGCTCGGCGACCCGCTGAGCGCGGCCCCGCAGAACGCGCTCGCCGCCATCGCCCTCGTCACCACGGTGCTCGCCGCGATCGGCTTCGGCGCCGCCTCGGCGGCCGCCGCGGGCGAGCGCTCCCGCGACTCCGCGCTGCTGCTGGCCCTCGGCGCCCCCAGGCGCCGCCTGATCCGCACGGCCACCGCCGAGCAGGCCGTCCTGGTCGGCCTCGGCACGGTCGTCGGCCTCGCCCTCGGCGCTCTGATCGTGCGGCTGATCGTGCCGCTCGTGGTGCTCACCCCGACGGCCCGCCGCCCCGTCCCGGACGCCGTTGTCGACCTGCCGCTCGGCACCGCCGTGCTGCTGGCCGCCGCGATCGCCGCCGTCCCCCTGCTCTCGGCCCTGCTCGGCGGACGCCGCCGGCGCGACGTGGCCCAACGCCTGCGGCACCTGGAGGAGATGTGACCAGCCCGGCCGGATCCGAGGCCCCCCGGCCCGCCGACGCCGGACCGGAGAGCGCCCACCGCCCCGCGGCGTGGGTGCGCACCCGGCTGCGCGCGACCCCGCTCGCCGCGCTGCTCACCGCCGTGCTCGCGTTCGGCACCGTCTTCCTCGCGGCGGCCTTCCCGCGCCTGCTGGACCGCACCGCCGACCAGGGCCTGCGCGAGTTCCTCCGCGACCGGGGTCCGGCGGCCACCAGCATCTTCGCCACCGCCGACCTGCGCGGGGACGCCAAGGGCCTCGACGAGGCCGCCGCCCTGCTCACCGCGCACACCGGCGACACCTTCCGCGTCGCGCCCGGCGGACCGGTCTACGGCAGCCGCACCGGCAAGCCGCGCTCCCTCACCAACCCGGGCCTGGCCAGGCCCGAAAAGGCCGACCCGGTGATGGACCTGTTCTACCTGCAGGGCCTGCGTGACCACGTGACGCTCGCCGAGGGCAGCTGGCCGGGCGCCCCCTCGCCGGACCAGCCGGTCCAGATCGCGATCAGCCGCGACGTCGCCGAGACCGTCCGCATCCACCTCGGCGACATCCTGGAGACCTCCTCGGCCACCAGCGACGACGAGGCGCCCCGGGCCCTGGTGGTCGGCATCGTCGACGTCGCCGACCAGAGCGACCCCTACTGGAGCGACCTGTCCTGCCTCAGCCGGGCCTGCCTCAACTACACCACCGGCAAGGAGCCCGCCGCCTACTGGCGCACCGCCGGACTCGTCGACGGCTCCGCCCTCGAACGGGTGCGGACCTGGCAGACCGGCGCGCAGGACTTCTGGCGGCTGCCCGTCGACATCGACGCCCTGCGGGCCGACCGGCTCGCCGAGACCGACCGGGAGGTCGCCTCCTACCTCACCGGACACACCGCCAACGCGCTGGCGAACGCCACCCAGCGCCCCGGCCTGCACATCACCTCCCCGCTGCCCACGCTGTTCCGCCAGGCCGGCGAGCGGCAGGAGGCCGCCGCGCCGCTCGCCGCGATCGGCCCGGCCGGCCTCGCCGGCGTCGGGGTGGTCGTGCTCTGTCTGGCCGCCGCGCTCACCGGCGACCGGCGCGCCGCCGAACTGCGGCTGCTCCAGGCCCGCGGCGGCTCGCGCTCCGGCGTCCTGCTGCGGCTGCTCGGCGAGGGCGCGGTGACCGTCCTGCCGGCCTCCGCCCTCGCGACCGCGCTCGCCCTGTGGCTGCTGCCCACCCCGCGCTGGGGCAGCGCCCTGCTCGCCGCCACGGCCGTCACCCTGTTCACCCTGCTCGCCGTCCCGCTGCGCGCCGCCCGGCTCTGGTCCCGCCCCCGGCCCGGCGTGGGCCGGCGCCGTCTGGTCGGCGAACTCGCCGTCCTGGCCCTGACCGTCGCCGCCGTGGCGGAGGTCCGCCGGCGCGGCGTCGCCACCGGCGGCGAGGGCGCCGACCCGCTGCTGGTCGTCGCCCCGCTGCTGCTCGCCCTCACCGGGGGACTCCTGCTCGCCCGCCTCCAGCCGCTGCTGGTCGGCGCGCTCACCCGGGTCGCCGCCCGGCGCCCGGGCGCCGTCGGGTTCCTCGGCCTGACCCGCGCCGCCCGCGGCACCGGCGAACGCAGGGGGTCCTCCGTGCTGCCGCTGCTCGCGCTGCTGCTCGCCGTCACCACCGCCGGCTTCGGCGCCACCGTCCTGGGCGCCGTCGACACCGGGCGCACCCGCGCGGCCCGGCTGAGCGTCGGCGGCGACGCCTCCGTGGTCGTCCCGGTCGGCGTCACCATCCCGCCCGCCTTCGCCGAGGCCGCCGCCGCGCTGCCCGGTATCCGGGCCTCCGCCCCGGTCTGGGCCGACACCGAGGTGTTCGTGCTCGGCGCCAACGGCACCACCCGGGTGTTCGCCGTCGTCGCCGACCCCGCCTCCTACGCCGAGATCTCCCGCTCGCTCGGCCGCGGCGCCTTCGACCCCGCGTTGCTGGCCGGCGGCACCGGCGGACCGGACACCCCCGTGCCCGTCCTGGTCTCCGCCGCGCTCGCCAAGCAGCTCGGCAATGGAGACACCCACCGCCTGCGCCTGCCGAACGGCGGCGAACTGCTCACCGCCACCGCCGGCACCGTCGACGCCACCCCCGCCCTCCAGGGCGAGGACCGCCTGTTCGTCGTCCTGCCGGCCGCCCCGGCCGTCGCCGTCGCCCCCGAACTCGGCCGCGCCAACCTCTGGCTGGCCACCGGCTCCGTCGACCAGGACGCCCTGCGGAGCCTGGTGCGCGAACGCATCGCCAGCGACGCCGAACGCGCCACCCGCGCCACGATCGCCGGGTCCGGGGCCCAGGGGGACGCCCTGCCGACCGGCTACACCGTGCGCACCAGCGCGGCCGTCGTCACCGAACTCGCCGACGACCCCCTCCAGGACTCCGCCGCCCGGCTGTTCTGGGCCGCCGTCCTCGGCTCCGGCGCGCTCGCCCTGCTCGCCGTCCTGCTCACCCTGGTCCGCGCCGCCCCCGAACGCACCGCCCTGCTCGCCCGGCTGCGCACCATGGGCCTGCGCCCCCGGCAGGGCCTGGCCCTCATCCTGGTCGAGACCCTGCCGCAGACCCTGGTCGCGGCGGTCGGCGGCGGCCTCGTCGCGCTCGCCGCGGTCGCCCTGCTCGGCCCGTCCTTCGACCTGTCGATCCTGGTCGGCGCGCAGATCGCGCGCGGCCTGCCGGTCGACGTGCCACCGGTCGCGCTGCAGACCGCCGGCCTCGCCGCCCTGGTCGCGGCCGGCGTCGTCGCCGAGGCGCTGATCGCCGGCCGGCGCCAGATCGCCACCGAACTACGGGCGGGGGACCAGCGATGACGCCCCCGCGCCCGGCCGAATCCGACACCACCACCACACCAGCTCCGACGAGAGGAGAGCCGCGGTGAACGGCAGCGCCCAGGACCAGCAGACCGCCCCGGTCCCCACCTTCCAGGAACTCCAGGAGCGGGCGCGCGCCGCCGCGGCCGGGCCCAGGAGCGCCCACGGCGCGGACGCCGCCATCGTCTGCGACCGGCTGGTGCGCATCTTCAGCGCCCAGGGCGTCGAGGTGCAGGCCCTGCAGGGCCTCGAACTGACCATCCGCCAGGGTGACCTGGTGGCCCTGGTCGGCGCCTCCGGCAGCGGCAAGTCCACCCTGCTGACCATCCTCGCCGGACTGGACGTGCCGACCGCCGGCACCGCGACCGTGGCCGGCTGCGACCTGCTGGAGATGTCGCCCCGCGAGCGGCTGCGCTACCGCCGTGAGGTGGTGGGCTTCATCTGGCAGCAGACCGCCCGCAACCTGCTGCCCTTCCTCACCGCCGCCGAGAACGTCGCGCTGCCGATGCAGCTGCGCGGCGGCCGGCGGACCAGCGGCGGCGGGCGCCGGCAGGCCGCCCGGGTCGCCGAGCTGCTGGAGGCCCTGGAGATCGGCGAACTCGCCCGCCGCCGGCCGAGCGAGATGTCCGGCGGCCAGCAGCAGCGGGTCGCGATCGCGGTCGCCATGGCCAACAACCCGCCGGTGCTGCTCGCCGACGAGCCCACCGGCGAGCTGGACTCGGAGACCGGGGCGAGCATCTTCGAGGCCTTCCGCACCGTCAACCGCGACCTCGGCGCCACCGTCGTCATCGTCACCCACGACCCGATGGTGGCCGGCGAGGTCCGCCGCACCGTGGCCATCCGCGACGGCCGCACCAGCAGCGAGGTGCTCCGCCGCACCCTCACCGACGAGCACGGCGAGGAGTCGGTGAACGAGACCGAGTACGTGATGCTGGACCGCACCGGCCGCGTCCAGCTGCCGGCCAAGTTCCTGGAGGCCCTCGGCATGGAGCACCGCGTCGCCGTCGAACTCGCCCCCGACCACATCGCGGTGCGCCCCGACGACCTCGAAGGGCACTGACGGCGGCCCGCTCCGGTGCTGGAATACTGGACCGCAACGTTCCGCGGTGGCGACAGGTGGTGAGGGCGGCCGATGAGCAGCCGGGTGAGGGTGCTGAGGAAGCAGAACCGGCTCAGCCTGGAGGCGTTGGCGGCGCAGGTCGGCGTCACCAAGAGCTACCTCTCCAAGGTGGAGCGCGGCCTGAGCGACCCGTCGATCTCCACCGCGCTCAAGCTCGCCCACGCCCTGAACGTGGACGTGGGGCGGCTCTTCTCGGACGAGGTCGAGCCCGAGCTGGTCACCGTGGTGCGGGCCGGTGAGCGGACCCCGATGGCCGCGGGGACCGGCCCGGGGAGCACGCGCTACGAGGGCATCGCCACCGGGCTGGCCGGCAAGCAGATGGTGCCCTTCATGATGCACCCGCCCCTGGAGCCCGCCGGGGCGCCGTTCAAGTCCCACGCGGGCGAGGAGTTCCTCTTCGTCCACGAGGGCACCGCCGAACTGGAGTTCCCGGAGCGGACCGTCGCGCTCGCGCCGGGCGACAGCGTCTACTTCAACGCCGCCCTGCCGCACCGCTGCCGCTCCACCGGGGAGCGGCCGGCCGCGATCCTCGTGGTGATCCACGACGACCCGGCCGGCCCCGGCGAGCGCGTCCCGACCCTGCCCTGACGCCGCCCGCCCTCGACCGCCGCCCCCGCCCTCGACCGCCGCCCCCGTCCTCAGCGGCGGTGGCGGCGGGCCCGCAGGTACTCGCGGGCCAGCAGCCGCAGCGCGGCGGGCTTGGCGGGGCCCGCGGAGCGGTGCAGGAGCGCGCCGAGGTCGGCGCGCGCGGCGGCACTGGTGAGCGTCTCCACCTCGACGACGCAGCGGACCATCGGCCGGTGCGCGGCCGGGGCCAGCCCGATGACCGCGCGGCCCTCGGCCAGGGTGCGCTCGGCGGTGTCGAGCAGTTCGCCGAGCAGGGCCCGGACGGCGGGCCGGTCACGGGCCTGCTCCAGATCGGCCCGGGTCACGCCGTGCCGCTCCAGGGTCCGCGCGGGGATCGTCAGCCGGCCCTCCGCGAGGTCCTCGGCGAGGTCGTTGACGAAGTCGAGCCGCTGGCTGCCGTCGATGAAGGTCCGGCAGGCGGCCCGGTAGGCGCGCTGGTCGCCGGGCGGGCCGAGCAGCGCGGCGACGACCATGAAGCCCGGCAGCGAGTAGCCGTCCACGTAGCGCTGGTAGTCCTCCTCGGTGTCGAACCCGGTGAAGTCGAGGTCGGCGTCCGCCGCCGCGAGGTACTCCAGGACCCGCTCGCGCAGTACGGGGTGGGCCGCCGCGCTGTGCAGCAGGGGCCGCAGCCCGGGGTCGTCGGTGCGGCCGTCGGCGAGGCCGTCGGTGACCTCCCGCCGCCACCGGGCGGCCGCCTCCCGGCGGCCGGCCTCCGGCCCGCTGTCGAGCAGGGTGTCCGTGCGGTGCATGAAGGCGGCCGCGGCGATCACGTGCGGGACGGTGCGCTCGGGCAGCAGCAGTCCGGCCGCCACCGCGACCTCCCGGCGGTACCGGGTCACCTGCTCGCGCTGCCGCCCGTACTCCGCCCGCAACCCGGGCTCCCGGACCCCCGCCGCGTCCAGCGCCCGCTCCCACCTGCCCACCTGGCCCACCGTTCCCTTCGTGTCGGAAGGCACGAGCCTAGACAGTGCGCCGCCCGGACACCCATTCGGAGTCCGGGCGGCGCGCGGGGCGGGGCTCAGGCCGTGGTGGCGAGCAGTTCGGCGAGGCGGGCGGTGCCGGGCTCGTCGAGGGGCAGCAGCGGGCGGCGCGGGGCGCCCGCGTCGAGGCCGAGCAGGGCCAGGCCGGCCTTGACGGTGGTGGGCAGGCCGCCGCGGAGGATGAACTCCAGGACGGGCAGCTGGCGGTAGAAGACGTCCCGGGCGGTGTCCAGGTCGCCGGCGCGGACCGCGCGGTGGAGCGCGAGCACCGGACCGGGGATCAGGCACGGGGCGGCGGTGCACCAGCCGGCCGCGCCGGCGGCGAAGGCCTCCAGCGCGAGCGGGTTGCTGCCGTTGTAGAACGGCAGCTCGCCGTCGGTGAGCTGGGCGAGCCGGTGCATCCGCTGCACGTCGCCGCTGCTCTCCTTCACCATGGTGATGTTCTCCACCCGCCGGACCAGCGAGACCATCAGCTCGGGGGAGAGGTCGATGCCGCTGGTGGCCGGGTTGTTGTAGATCATCACCGGGACGGAGACGGCGTCGGCGACCTCGGTGAAGTGCCGGACCACCTCGCGTTCGTCGAGCTTCCAGTAGGACTGCGGCAGCACCATCACCGCGTCCGCGCCCGCCTGTTCGGCGAACCGGGCGCGCCGCACGGCGTTGCGCGTGGTGAGGTCGGCGACGCCGACCACGGCGGGCACCCGGCCGGCGACCGCGGCGAGCGCGGTCTCGGCGGTGGTGTACCACTCCTGATCGTCCAGGTAGGCGCTCTCGCCGGTGGAGCCGAGCGGGGCGACGGCGTGGCAGCCGGCGTCGATCAGCCGCTCGACGAGGGCGGTGAGGGCGGCGGTGTCGACCCCGCCCGCCTCACCGGGGGCGAACGGGGTCACCGGGTAGGCGATGATCCCCTCCAGGACGCGTCCGGCCATCTCAGGCACCTCCCTCGGTGCGGGCGCCGGTGGCGGTGAGCGCGTCGCCGTGGCCGGCCCGCAGGGCCCGGCGGGCGTAGTAGGCGAAGTTGGCCTGGCTGCGCTTGGGGGTGGAGGTCCAGTCGTGGGCCTCGCGGGCGAGCGCCGCGGGTATCTCCTGGATCCGGCCGGCCGCCGAGGCGAGCAGCTGGAGCCGGGCGGCCCGCTCGAAGAGCACGGCGAGGGTGCAGGACTCCTCGACGCCGCCGGTGGCCACCAGCATCCCGTGGTGGGCGAGCAGCAGGGCGCGCTTGTCGCCGAGCGCGGCGGAGATCAGTTCGCCCTCCTCGTTGCCGACCGGGATGCCGGGCCAGCTGTCCAGGAAGGCGCAGTCGTCGTACAGCGGGGTGAGGTCCATGTGCGAGACGACCAGGGGCGTCTCCAGCATGGAGAGCGCCGAGATGTGCGGCGGGTGGGTGTGGATGATGCACGAGACGTCGGGCCGGGCCCGGTAGACCCAGCTGTGGAAGCGGTTGGCGGGGTTCGCCATCCCCTCGCCCTCCAGCACCTCCAGGTCCTCGTCGACCAGCAGCAGGTTGTCCTCGGTGATCTCGTCGAAGCCGAGTCCGAGCCGCTGGGTGTAGTAGGTGCCGGGGCGTTCGGCGCGGGCGGTGATCTGCCCGGCCAGTCCGGAGTCGTGGCCGGCGTCGAACAGGATCCGGCAGGTGAGGGCGAGTTTCTGGCGGATGGTCCAGCCGTTGTCGGGGATGGCGGTGCGCATCCTGCGGTGCGCGAGGTCGACCAGGTCCGCCTTGGCGGTGGCCATGGTGTCGGCCATGACGGGTTCTCCTTCGTCCGGGTGGACGGCGTGCCGCGAGGCCCGGGGGCGGGCGGCACACCGGTGTCCGGCGGCCGGGGGACCGGTCGACGAACACGTTGTTCACCATAGGACACCTTGTGTCCTGCTGTCGACGGCGGAGCCCCGGCCGGGTGCCCCCGGGCGGCGTGGGGGCCCGTCAGCTCCCGCCGCCCGTGCGGCGGATCAGCCCGGAGCGCTCGGCGTCCGAGCGCAGGTCGCCGCCGGGGGCGTCCTGGTCGCCGCGGTCGCCGCGGGCCGCGGCCGTGCAGAGGGCGAAGACGAGCAGGGCGCTCGCCGCCGCGGCGAGGATGCCCAGGGCGGTCAGGACGCGGAGCCAGGTCACGGAAGGTGCCTCCAGGGGGACGGCGCGAGGAAGTTCCGCCGGTGATATCGGCAGACCGGCCCGGTGGGTCGAGTGCCCACGGGCGGTTCCGGCGGGCGGCCGCCGCGCGGACGGTCGCGTGCGCGGGCGGTCGAAGCGCGAACGGCGTGCGCTAGAGCGGGGCGCGCGCCGGCCCCGCCGGCACCAGCCCGGTGTGCGTCGCCGCCCCGGCCCCCGCCGCCTCCGTCACGCCCAGCCCTCCACCCGCCGCGCCGCACCCGGTCCACCCGATCCGCGCGGGTCCACCGGGAACTGACGGCCTCTCCCTCTCACGAACCGGCGACCACCCTAGGGCGCCGGGACCGGCGGGGGGATTCGGAGGGTCTCGTTCGGGTGAGGTCCGGGAGGGCGGCACGGGGCACGCGGGTCCGCGCGGCGTCCGGTGCCGGGGAACCGCGCGGGGGCCGGGCGGCGTGGGTTGTTATCGTTCCGGGTCGGACACGGACGGGACGAGAGGGCAGCATGGACAGGTCGGCCGTCGCGGACGGGGCGGGGGCGGCCCCACCGGGTGCGGGCCCGACGGCGGGAGCGGGGATGGAACCGCGGGGCCTGGTGGACCTGCGCGGCGAGCACGGCGCGCCGTTCGCCGTCCACTACCCGGCCGACGCGGTCGTGGTGGTCTCCGGACTGCCCGGCAGCGGCAAGAGCACCCTGCTGCACCGCTGGTCCGCCCGCGCCCCGCACGCCGCCACCGTCGACCCGCGGGCGGTGCACGAGGCCTGCGCCGCCGTGATGCCGGACCGCCTGCCCTACGCGGTCTACCGGCCCTGGGCGCGGCTGGAGCACTTCCGGCTGCTGCGCCGCTCGGTGCACCGGGGCGGCCCGCTGCTGGTGCACGACTGCGGCAGCCGGGCGTGGATGCGCCGCTGGCTCGCCCGCGAGGCGGGCCTGCGGGGGCGGGAGCTGCACCTCGTCCTGCTCGACGTGGGCGAGGCCACCGCCCTGGCCGGTCAGCGGGCGCGCGGCCGCTGGGCCTCGCGGCGGGCCTTCGCCCGGCACCGGCGGGGCCTCGGCCGGCTGCTCACCGCGCTCACCGCGCACGCGCGCGGCGCCGCCGCGACGCCGGTTCCGGAGGCGGTGTCCGTCCTGCTGCTGGACGGCGCCTCCCGTTCGCGGGCGGCCGAGGCGAGGTTCGGCGCCGGCGCGGCGGGCGGCTGAGCGGGCAGGCCGGACGGCGCGCGGTTGACGCGGATGCGGGTCGGCCGGGGAGACTGGGCCCGGAAACGACCCTGCCGACCCGTCAGCCACGAGGGAGTACCCCCGTTATGTCCGGCCGCACCGCCGTCACCGACAGTCTCTGGTTCCGCCGATTCCACCCCTTCGACGCGGCGCCGGCCCGGGTCGTGATGTTCCCGCACGCCGGTGGCTCGGCCGGGTTCTTCCGGGACTGGTCGGCCGCGCTCTCGCCGTACGCGGACGTGCTCGCCGTCCAGTACCCCGGCCGGCTGGACCGGATCGGCGAGCCGGCCGTCGACGTGCTGCCCGAACTCGCCGAGCGCGTCTACGCGGCGCTGCGGGCGTGGGCCGACCGGCCGCTGGTCCTGTTCGGGCACAGCATGGGCGCCTCGGTCGCCTTCGAGGTGGCGCGGCGCTTCGAGCGCGACGGCGTGAGCGGCCCGGTGCGGCTGTGCGTCTCGGGCAGCCGGGCGCCGTCCGAGCCCCGCGACTCCGCGGTCCACCTGCTGCCCGACGAGGGGCTGCTCGCCGAACTGGCCCGGCTCGGCGGCACCGACGCGCGGCTGCTGGCCGACCCGGAGCTGCGGGCGCTGATCCTGCCGTCGCTGCGCGGGGACTACACGGCGATCGAGACCTACCTCGCCGGGCGGGGGGAGACCGTCGCGGTACCGGTCACCGCGCTGACCGGCGACGCCGACCCGCGGGTGACGGTGGAGCAGGCGCGCGACTGGGCCGGGCACACCACCGCCGCCTTCGACCTGCACGTCTTCCCGGGCGGCCACTTCTACCTGACCCACGAGCGCGCGGGCGTCCTGGAGGTCGTGACGTCCCACCTGCGCGCCTGACGGCGCCGGACCCCGGCGGTCGGCCGCCGGGGTCCGGCCGCGACGGCCCGGCGTGATCCGAAACGAGGAGTCAGGGCGCGTCCGGCGTCGCGTCCCCGGCCTCGGGCCGGCAGTCGGGCGGGGGCCAGGAGAGGCCGGGATCCATGGCCTGCAGCATCCGGAGGCAGATGCGGCGGAGCTGGTCGAGCTGCTCCGGGTCCAGGGGGTCGACGACGAGTGAGCGCACCTGCTCCACGTGGCCGGGGGCGCTGCTCACGAGCTTGTGGAAGCCGTCCTCGGTGAGGAAGGCGTTGGTGGCGCGGCCGTCGCCCGGGCAGCGCTCGCGGCGCACGTAGCCCTGCGCTTCGAGCCGCTTGACCACGTGGGACAGGCGGGAGAGCGAGCCGTTGGCGAGGACGGCGAGATCGCTCATGCGCAGCATGCGGCCGGGGGCGTCGGAGAGGCCGGCCAGGACGAGGTATTCGAACTGGTTCAGGCCGGAGTCGACCCGCAGTTGGGCGTCCAAGGCGGCGGGCAGCTTGATGATCATCGCACTGAACGCCTTCCAGGCCTCCAGTTCGGGCGCGGTGAGCCAGCGCGGTTCGTCCCTGTCCATGGCGACCACTCTAGAACCCGATCATTCACACGATCGAATCGGTAGAAAGCGATCTAAAGAAGCCAAATATTGGCACGTTTGTGACAACGGGTCATGCGTAAAGCCTTCCCCAAGCGCTCGCCGTTCTGGCATGTTGCGTTCAATCCCGTGT
The DNA here is from genome assembly GCF_040296005.1 of Kitasatospora sp. NPDC002551. Taxonomy (NCBI): domain Bacteria; kingdom Bacillati; phylum Actinomycetota; class Actinomycetes; order Kitasatosporales; family Streptomycetaceae; genus Kitasatospora; species Kitasatospora sp. NPDC002551. Next base: position 144,507 of record NZ_JBEOWI010000002.1, read on the forward strand.
GATCCCCTCCCGCACGGGTCGATCGGAGGACGCACGTGTCACCCCTGATATCCCGGCGAGTCGGCCGCCCCACCGCCGCGCTCGCCCTCCTCGCCGCCGCGGCCCTGGCCGCTCCCGCGACCCTGGCCACCGCGGCGCCCGCCGCCCCGGCCGGTACCGCCCCGGTCGCGGCCGCCCCCGCCGCGCAGGCCCCGGCCGCGGCGAGCGCCCCGCAGGCCCCGGCCGCCTGGGCCGCCGGGACCCGCGCCTACCTGGTGATCAGCGCCCCCGCCGACGTCGCCGCCGCCAAGGCCGCGGTGACCGCCAACGGCGGTACGGTCTTCGCGAGTTACGACGCGATCGGCGTCGTCGTCGCCCACGCGACCGCCGGCACCTTCGCCGCCGCGGTGCGCGCCGTGCCCGGCGTCCAGCAGGTCGGTGCCACCCGCACCTCGGACGTCCCGGCCGACGCCTATAACCCGGCGCTGCCGGCCAATCCCGCGCAGTCGGCCACCACCCTCACCGAGACCAACCGCTGGGACATGACCCAGATCAAGGCCGACCAGGCCTGGGCGGTCTCCACCGGCTCGTCCACCGTCAAGGTCGGCGTGCTGGACACCGGCGTCGACGACCAGCACCAGGACCTCGCGCCCAACTTCGACGCCGCCGACTCGGTCTCCTGCGCCTACGGCAAGCCCGACACCCGCGCCGGCGCCTGGCGCGACGTCGACACCCACGGCACCCACGTCGCCGGCACCATCGCCGCGGCGAAGAACGGCAAGGGCGTCGTCGGCGTGGCCCCCGGCGTCCGGATCGCCTCGGTCCGGATCGCCGAGCCGAGCAGCACGCTGTTCTTCGCCGAGAACACCGTCTGCGGCTTCGTCTGGGCGGGCGACCACGGCTTCAAGGTGACCAACAACAGCTACTACACCGATCCCTGGCAGTTCAACTGCCCGGACAACCTGGACCAGGCGGCCATCATCGAGGGCGTCCGCCGCGCCCAGGAGTACGCCGAGGGCAAGGGCTCGCTGCAGGTCGCCGCGGCCGGCAACTCCACCTACGACCTCGCCAACAAGACCACCGACAGCGACAGCCCCAACGACTCGACCAAGGTCACCCGGACCATCACCAACGCCTGCCTGGACATCCCGACCGAGCTGCCGGGCGTGGTGACCGTCTCCGCGATGGCCAGCGGCTCCGCCAAGGCCTCCTACTCCAACTACGGCCGGGGCGTCATCGACGTCGCCGCGCCCGGCGGGGACGGTGCCACCGGCGTCTACTCCACGCTGCCCGGCGGCAGGTACGGCACCAAGAGCGGCACGTCGATGGCCTCCCCGCACGTGACCGGCGTCGCGGCGCTGCTCGCGAGCGCCAACCCCTCGGCCACCCCGGCCGACCTGCGGGCCAAGCTCGCCGCCCAGGCCAACGACGTGGCCTGCCCCGCGTCCGACAGCCGCTGCACCGGCACCACCGCCGTCAACGGCTTCTTCGGCGAGGGCCAGGTCGACGCGCTCAAGGCGGTGGGCGGCGGCACCCCGCCGACCGGCAAGTACTTCGAGAACCAGACCGACGTGGCGATCACCGACAACGCCACCGTGGAGAGCCCGATCGCCGTCACCGGCGTCGGCGGCAACGCCCCCACCGCCCTCAAGGTCGGCGTCGCCGTCAAGCACACCTACCGCGGCGACCTGGTCCTCTCCCTGGTCGCCCCGAACGGCACCGTGTACCTGCTGGAGGACTTCGCGAACAGCGACAGCGCCGACGACGTCAGCAAGACGTACACGGTGAACGCCTCGGCGAGCCCGGCCGACGGCACCTGGAAGCTGCGGGTCAAGGACGGCGCCTCCGGCGACACCGGCACCGTCGACGCCTGGAACCTCACCTTCTGATCCCCTTCTGATCCCCGGACGGCCGCCCCTGCGACGGGCAGTGCGGAGGGGCGGCGCGGACGGCCCCGGCGCGGCGCGCGCTTCACCCGAGTGCGCCCTCCACTGCCCTGGTTCGTCTACCGATGAACCAGGGCAGTGGGGCGTTCCGGCGGTGCCGACCCTCGCGCCCCCCGGCCGCAGAGAGGACCGTCCGTTGACCGACGACATCGCCTACGCCAGGATCCACCCCGCCATCGGCATCGCCCGGGTCGGCAACAGCACCCGCGACGACGGCTGGTTCTACGGGCCGGAGGTCCCGGACCCGCCCGCCGGGCAGCCCGGCTTCTACAAGGACGAGCAGGGCGCGATCAAGCGGCAGGCCGCCCGCTTCCGGATCTACGGCTACACCGCGGACGGCCGGGCCGTGCGCGAGCTCACCCTCGCCGACCCGAAGGTGACGATCGAGTGGTCGGTCCACGTGGCCAACAAGAAGGCCGCCTGGTACGAGTTCAGCCTTCCGCTGGACATCCCCGACATGAAGGACAAGCCCGAGCCCCGCCGCAACGCCACGATCAAGGACGCCGACCGGGCGACCCTGGTCATCGACCCCGGCCCCAAGACGCTGGTGGCGGGAAGCAAGACGGTCGTGGAGTTCACCGGCGGCTCCTTCCTCGGCACGCCCGTCCCGCTCGGCCGGATGCACACCGACGAGGCCGGCCGCCTGGTCGTCCTCGGCGGCGTCGGGAAGTCCCGCAACCCCAGGGGCGGGGGACTCCACAACTACGGCAACAACGACGGCTGGTGCGACGACACCTCCGACGGCCCGGTCGGCGCCACCGTCACCGTCGACGGCAAGGCGCTGCGCGTGGACCCGGCCTGGGTGGTGGTCGCCCCGCCCAACTACGCGCCCGACGTCAAGACCGTGCGGACGCTGTACGACGTGCTGTACGACCTCTTCGTCGCCGGGGGCCAGCTGGAGCCGCCCAAGACCGTCAACTTCGACCGGGACGTCAAGCCGATCCTGCACCGGTTCTGCGAGCTCCAGTGGGTGAACAAGGGCTTCGCCACCCACTTCGGCTTCGGCGGACCGGAGCACTTCCTCGCCCCCGACCACCTCGCCAGGCTCGGCAACCCCTCCGAGGCCTACCAGGAGCTGCGCCGCCAGGTCTACACCTCGCTGCGCGACCCGAAGCGCGACGGCATCTCCCCGGTGCCCTGGCCCTGGATCTACGGCGACGGCATGCGGAGCACGCCCGCCCCCACCGCACTGCTCCAGTACCTGACGCTGTCCCCGACCCAGGACAAGATCCTGCTCTCCTGGATGCAGGGCACGTTCGAGACCACGCCCTGGCCGGGCTTCCCGCAGCACCTGCCGGACGCGCCGGTCGCCGACCAGCCCGGCCTGCTGGACCGCGCCGCCCTCGACTTCTGCCTCGGCGACGCCTTCCATCCCGGCTGCGAGGTCACCTGGCCGATCCGCTACCGCTCGATGTACAGCGAGCCGCTGCGCATCCGGGTGCGCCCCGCCGGGACCCTCGAACCGGACTACGGCGACCACCTCACCCAGGCGCGGGCGCTCGGCGCCGACGGCCCCCTGCACCAGTCCGGCCCCGGCGACCTGACCCGCTGGATGGCCGTGCCCTGGCAGACCGACACCGCCAGCTGCCGCTCCGGCTACGAGTCCGTCCACAACCTCGGCCCGCGCTACGACCCGTACCTGCCGACCTTCTGGCCCGCGCGGGTGCCCAACCACGTCCTCAAGGAGAGCGACTTCCGGATCGTCAACAAGGAGATCACCCAGACCGACGAGGACGGCCGCGAGGCGGCGTTCGCGCGACGGGCCTCCTGGCTGCGCGGGCTGAAGGGCACCCCCGACGAGCAGCTGGCGCAGGCCGCCGCCGAGTGGGACAGGTTCGGCGTCGTCGAGGTCCGCAAGTACACCGTGGGCGACGGCCGCTTCCCGGAGCGGATCCAGGTCGAGTCCGTCCCCGGGTTCCCGCTCGAAGGCGTCTCCGACAACCGCAACCTGGTCGCCATCCACGTGCCCGCCGCGACCGCCGCCGAGGAGGTCCTGGTCGCCCAGACGGCGAGCGCGGTCCTGGAGCACACCGGCCTGTCGGGCGAGGACGTCCTCATCGGCTACTTCGACAAGATCGACCCCTTCGGCCACGACGCCGGGGAGCCGGCCGAGGGCGGCTCGTGACACCGGCGTACGACGTGGTCGTGGTGGGCGGCGGTCCGGCCGGTGCGGCCGCCGCCCTCGCGCTGGCCGGCCGGGGGCGCGGCGTCCTGCTCGCCGACGCCCCCGGCGGGCCGCCGGCCGTCGGCGAGGCGCTGCCCGCCGCCGCCCGGATGCTGCTGCGCGACCTCGGCGCCGCCGGCAGCGTCCCCGGCGACGGGCACCTGCCCTGCTACGGCAACCGCTCGGTGTGGGGGTCGGCGGAGCCCGCCTCGGTCGACGGCATCCTCGACCCCCACGGGACCGGCTGGCACCTCGACCGGCCGCTGTTCGACCGGCGGCTGCGCGAGGCCGCCGAGGCCGCCGGGGCGCACCTCCGCCCGGTGACGGCGCGCCCCGCCGGGCGGCACGCCGACGGCGGCTGGACGCTCGCCCTGCACGGCGCGGACCCCGCCACCGAGGTCCGCTGCCGCTGGGTCGTCGACGCCACCGGCCGCCGGGCCGCCGTCGCCACCCCCCACGGCGCCCGCCGGATCCTCAGCGACCGGCTGGTCGCGCTGCACCTCGTGCTCGCCCCGGGGGACGGCCCCGCGGACACCACCACGCTCGTCGAGGCCGTTCCGGACGGCTGGTGGTACACCGCGCCGCTGCCGGGCGGGCGGCTGCTGCTCGCCGCCTTCACCGACGCCGACCTGCCGGGCGCCCGCCCCGACCCGGCCCTGTTCCGGCGCCGGCTCGCCGCGACCGGACCGACCGCGGCCCGCGCCGCCGCCCACCCGTTCCCGCCGCACGCCTCGCCCGTCCGCGCGCCGGCCCACACCGCCCGCCTCGACCGTGTCCACGGTGACGGCTGGACGGCCGCCGGGGACGCCGCGGCCGCCTTCGACCCGCTGTCCTCCCAGGGCATCCTCACCGCCCTGTGGAGCGGCCGCGCCGCCGGCCTCGCGGTGGACGCCCACCTCGCCGGCGACCCGCACGCCCTCGGCCGCTACACCGCCGGCGTCACCGGAGTCGTCGCCGCCTACCGGCGCAACCGCACTACCTACTACGGCCTCGAACAACGCTGGCCCGCCCACCCCTTCTGGCACCGCCGCCGGTCGCCCGGGCCCCGTCCGCCGCGCACGCCGGTCCCCGTCCGGGAGCGGGCGGAACGGGGAGGCAACCCGTCCGGCGGATGAGGCGTCCCGTCGGCCGGACGGCCCGCGCACCGCCGCGCCCCTCGGCCGGTGCCCGACCGAGGGGGCCTCGTCCTCGTCCGCACCGGCCGGCCCCGGCTCCGCGGGGCGCTCAGTCCCGTGACGGCCCCGGCAGCAGCGGGCCGGTGACGTGCTCGGCCTCGTCGTCGTCCGAGGTGACGCTCGCGGTGATCGAGCTGGTCGCCCCCGACAGCAGGCCGAGCAGCAGGAAGGCCACCAGCAGGCCGCGGCCCGCGCCGCCGAGGACCAGCGGGCGGGTCGCCGACACCGGGCCGCCCGGCTCGGAGCCCGGCTCGTCGCCGAACAGCCGCTTCGGGTAGGCCGAGGTCAGCATCATCAGGTACGCCATGTACCGCATGCGGTAGCGCAGGACCGCCGCGGTCGCCTCGAACAGCGGCTGCGGCATCCGTCCGAGGATCAGCACCACCAGCCAGCTGATCCAGCCGACCACCCACCAGCCGGCGAAGAGCAGCCCCTGGACGACGGCCGCCGGGATGACCAGGATCAGCCGGAACAGCACCGCGAGGCGGTTGAGGCCGTCCGGCCGCAGCCCCACCTGGAGCGGGTGGTCGGGGGCGCGGAACGCGAACGGCGGATAGCGGTCGTGCGTCAGCAGGAGGTAGCCGCTCACCCGGGTCTCGTAGGGCACGTACGCCGAGAGGTAGTCGGCGGCGAAGCCGGGCAGGCGGCCCAGGGCCAGCGCGCCGAACCAGCCGACGACCGTGACGAAGAAGGCCACCACCGACAGCACCCAGACCACGACGAACTGCGGGATCAGCAGGAGGATCCGCAGCAGCACGGTCCACCGGTTCTGCGGTCCGGGGGCGGGCAGGTCGAGCGCGGGCAGCCACTCGTCCGGGTGGGGGGTGGCTGCGGGGGGAGCCTGCCACATCGGGGGCCTCCAGGTCTCGGCACCGGGCGGACGGCGCGACGAAGCCGCGTGTGCTCCGAACATGGCAGCCCCGCCGGGCGCCCGCGCGCTGCGCTGCGCCGTTCGGGCGAGGGGGTCCGGGCGGTCCGGAAGTCCATAGGGCCCGGACGGTATGGCCCGGACGGTATGGCCCGGACGGTATGGCCCGGACGGTCCGGAGCGATCATTTCGACATCCGATCTGACGAATGCCCGGTTGTCTTTCGGCGCCACCTCGGGCAAGGGACGGGCAGCTTCGAACGATTGCGGTCGAAACACCTCCGGCGGCGGCCGGCGGGGCAGCATCGCTCCCAGCCGATCGGGCCCCGCCCGACCGGCTGTCATGTTCGGGGCGCACACACCATGGGGGTGCCGGTTTGCCGGGGATCGACGACCACGACCAGCTGCCCGTGGGGTCCGTGGGGTCCGTGGGGGCTGCCGGCGGGGACGGCCCGCCCGCCCCGGCCGGCCCCACGGACCCCGCCGACCTCGCGGACCTCGCGGACCTCACCGACTTCGACGCCTTCCTGCGGATCTCCGCCGAACTCACCGGCTTCGACGAGACGGAACTGCGCGACACCGGCATGGCCCACGAGCACCACCGCACCCTCCTCGCCCACCGCGTCCGCGACGAACACGCCCTCCTCCACCTCTGGTACGTCGGCGCCTGGCCGGACGAACCGCCCGCCTCCCCCCGGGCCCACGACCGGGGCCTGATGTGGCGCACCTTCCACGGCGCCGCCCCCGGCAGCACCGCCCCCGGACACGGCAGCTGGGCCGAGGCCCCGCGCGGCGGAGGCGAGCGGTGAGCCGCCCGCCGCACCACCGGGACGCGGACGGCGACCGGCCCTGGGACGTGATCGTGGTCGGCGCGGGCTTCGCTGGCTCCCTGGTAGCCCACCGCCTCGGCGCGCACGGCCACCGCGTCCTCGTCCTGGAAGCCGGCCACGCCGTCCCCGGCGCCACCGCGACCGGCGCCGCGTACCGGGGAGCCGGCGGCGGCACCCCCACCTCGCCGTACCCCCGCAGCGCCGACGCGCCCTCCCCGGACGTCGACGACCTGAGCGGCCTACCGGGCGGCGGCTTCACCGCCACCGGGTACCTCGTCCAGCACGGCCCGCTGCCCTACGCCAGCGGCTACCTGCGGGCCAACGGCGGCACCGGACTGCTCTGGACCGGCCTCACCCCCCGCATGCACCCCGAGGACTTCCGCACCGCCGACCTCGGCCACGGCCGCAACTGGCCGATCGGCTACCACGACCTCGAACCGTACTACCGCCAGGCCGAACAGGAACTCGGCGTCGCCGCCGACGCCGCGCAGCAGCGCCGCGACGTCGGCCTGCCCATCCCCGACGACTACGCCTTCCCGATGCTCGCCGTCCCGGGCAGCCACCTCGACCGGACGCTCGCCCGCGCCCTCGACGGCCGCACCGTCCGCGACCCGGCCGCCGACGAGGACGCCCACCTCACCGTCAGCACCACCCCGCACGCCCGCAACGCCCCGCCCACCCCGGCCGCACAAGGCGCCCGCGCCGCCGCCCCCGGCAGCCCGGCCCTCCCCGCCCACCCGGTCGGCCCGCTCTGCCAGGGCGCCGCCGCCTGCGTCCCGGTCTGTCCCACCGGCGCCAAGTACACCCCGCTGCGCACCCAGGCCCGCTGGGCGCCCGGCGTACGGCTGCGCACCGACGCCGTGGTGAGCCGGGTCCTCGTCGACGCCACCGGGCGCGCCACCGGCGTCGAGTACCACGCCGCGGGCACCACCCGCCGGGCCCGCGCCGACCTGGTCGTGCTCGCCGCCCACGCGATCGAGAACGCCCGGCTGCTGCTCCTCTCCGGCCTCGCCGACCGCAGCGACCAGGTCGGCCGCAACCTGATGGACCACCCGGCGCTGCTCACCTGGGGTCTGCTGCCGCAGCCGACCGGCCCTTACCGGGGGCCCGGCTCCACCAGTGGCCTGGAGGCCTTCCGGTTCGGCGCCGTCCGGACCCGCCGGGCACCCTTCCGGATCGAGATCGGCAACTGGGGCTGGTCCTGGGCCGGCCGGCCGCCGCAGGCCGAGACCGCGGACCTGCTGCGCGCCGGACCGCGCGGCAAGGAGCTCCGCGAACGCCTCGGCGACCGGCTCGGCCGCCAGTTCTCGCTCCAGTTCGAGCTGGAGCAGCCCGCCGACCCGGCCAACCGGGTCACCCTCGACCACACCCGCCGCGACCGGCTCGGACTGCCGCGCCCCGCCCTCCACTACGACCTCTCCGGCTACGTCCGGCACGGCATGGCCTCCGCCCGGACCGTCTCCGACCAGCTGTTCGCCCTGCTCGGCGCCGAGGACCACACCCGCTACGACGCCGGCCCCGGCTGGCCCGGGCACCTCGAACACGAGGGCCGCGCCTACGGCTACCGGGGCGCCGGCCACGCCGGCGGCACCCACGTCATGGGCGACGCACCCGGCACCTCCGTGGTGGACCAGTGGCAGCGGTGCTGGGACCATCCCAACCTCTACGCCGTCGGCTGCGGTTCGATGCCCTCGCTCGGCACCTCCAACCCCTCGCTCACCATGGCCGCGCTCGCGCTGCGCAGCGCCGACCGGATCCACCGGGACCTCACGGCGCTGCGCCGCCCGGTCCCGCTCACCGCCACCGCCCCGTCCTCGTCCCCGGATCCGTCCCCGGATCCGTCCCCGAGGCCGTCCTCGACCCCGACCCCGCCCAGGGAGCCCTCATGACCGGCCTGCCGCTGCCGCCCGTACCGGAGCCGTACTACCTGCCCTTCCACTACGGCGCGCTGCACAACATCGGCGTGGACTTCCTGGTCGCCCCCGGACCGGTGCGCGAGCTGCTCGCCGAACACCACCCCGCGCTGGCCGCCGCCGACTTCGACGGCCGGGCCTGCGTCTCGCTCAACTACCAGCTGTACTTCGCCCAGTACCCGACCGGCGGCGGGATCACCGAGGAGGTGGAGATCAACGTCATCGCCCACCCGAGGTCCGCCGCCGACCGGCTCCCGGCGGTGGACTACGGCCAGTACGCCCGAGGGCACGACCAGACCAGGCTGCTCGGCATCGCCCGTCTCCACGTGCTCTGCGACAACCCGCTCGCCATCGACGCGGGCAGCCGCCTGTACGCCGAGCCCAAGCACCCGGGCTGGTTCACCGCCGTGCTGCCCTCCCTGAACGCGGCCGCCGTGCACGACCGCTGGTCCTTCGTCTGCCACCGCGCGGGCCTCGGGCCGGACGGCCTGCGGCGGTACGAGGAGGCGCTCTTCGCCGTCGAGGCGGACCTCGCCGGCCTCGACGGCGAGCCGGTCGTCAACACCCCGGTCACCGGCTACGGCACCGACGCCGACGGCCGGCTGCTGGCCGGCCCGCTGACCGTCCACCAGCCGTACCGCTTCCACCCGCTGGACACCCGCACCGCCGACCGGATCCGGCTCACCCTCGGGCGGCCGGGCCCGGAGCGGGAACCGGCACCGCAGGACCGCACCCGGCAGGCCGCGGCCGACCTCGCGCGGCTGGTCGGCGACGCGCCCGCCGCCGGTGTGTGGACGTACCAGTCCGCCCCGGTCGCGGCCCACCACCGCCCCTATTACGTCCGCTGATCCGGCGGAGGTTCCCCAACTGCCGCACGAGTCCCAGAACTTCACTCCATCAGGTGAAGCAGGTGGCGGTGGCTCGTCGGCCCCGCCGCCACTCGCCGATAGTGGGAGACCGATCGGGGCGGAGCGGCCCCGGCGCCGCCGGGACCGGCGCGCGCGTACGGAGAGAAGGAGCAGCACATGCGGACCGAGGCCACCCAGCGGGTCGAGCTCGTCTTCGGCCTGTTCGACGCCAACGGCAACGGCGTCATCGACATCGGTGACTTCGACCTGATGTCCAAGCGGGTGGTGGCGGCCGCGGCAGACTCGGACGAGGCCGCCAAGGAGGCCATTCGCGCGGCCTTCCGGCGCTACTGGGTGACCCTGGAGACGGAGCTGGACACCAACGGGGACGGCGTGGTCACCCGGGAGGAGTTCCGCGGCTTCGTGCTGTCGCCCGAGCGCTTCGGGCCGACGATCGGGCAGTTCGCCGACGCCCTCGCCGCGCTCGGCGACCCGGACGGCGACGGCCTGGTCGAACGCAAGCGGTTCGTCGCACTGATGATCGCGATCGGCTTCGGGCACGCCAACGTCGACGCCCTGTTCGACGCCTTCGGGCCTACCACCGACGACCGGATCCCGGTCGCCACCTGGGCGGAGGGCATCCGCGACTACTACGCGCCGGACAAGGCCGGCATCCCGGGAGACCACCTGGTGGGCGACCCGACCACCTGATCCGTCCGGCCACGGCACCCCGCCCGTACCGGACCAGTCGACGACCAGCCGAGGAGCAGTGTGAAACCAGCAGTCGGACTCGCCGTGGGCCGCGGTACGGGCGCGGAGCTCGCGGCCGTCTTCGAACGGGCTCTGCACCGGATAGCGGCCGTGCACGGCGCCGGGGTGGAGATCGTCAGGTCCCCCCGGACCTACCACTCGTACGTCTCGCTCCGCGAGGAGGTGGGCGGCACCGAGCGGATCCGCCGGCTCACCGAGGAGGACGCCCGCCACTACGAGCGGTTCTGCCGCGAGCGGGCGCGGCTCGGCACGACGGCCGTCTTCCGCACGGCCGTCAACGCCCAGTCGCTCTACCTGGTCCGTCAGCGTCTGCAGGCCGTGAAGGTCGAGCCGATCACCGCGGGCGGCGCCTCGCTGCTGCTGGTCCGCGACGAGGCCCAGGGTTTCTACACCGGTGAGAACCGGCACACCCCCGGCGTGGTCACCCGCACCATGGAGTTCAGCCGGGAGATCACCGGCAAGGTGCTGGAGTTCGCCGTGCGGCGCGCCCGGCGGCAGTGGCCGGACGACGGACCCGCCCAGGTGGTGATGGCCTACAAGTTCCACCTGCTGGACGGCGCTCTGGACGACTGGGTGGGCGAGCTCGGCCGTGATCTCGGGGTCGAGGTGCGGCTGTTCCAGCCCGACACGGTCAACCGCAACCTGATCGCGCACGGCCTCGCCGACCGCACGGTCCTCGTGGCGGGCAACGAGTGGGCCGACATCATGCACGTCGTTCTGCTCGACCGCTTCGGCGGTGAGCGGCAGGAGAGCCGCTGCACGGAGAACGTGCACCTCCACCCGGAACTGGCGGAGCTGGTCGAGTACCAGACGGTGCACGGCTCCGCCGACGACCTCGCGGGCAAGGACACCGTCAACCCCGTCGCCACCCTGCGCGCCGCGGCGGCGATCGCCGAACGGCACGCGGGCTGTCCGGACGCCGTGGCCGCCGTCGAGGCCGCCCTGGCCGTCTCCGAGGAGTACGGCGTGCGGACGCCCGACGTCGGCGGACGGCACTCCACCACCGACGTGGTCGACGCCGTGCTCGGCGCCCTGACGGCGGGGGCGGCGGCCGGGCCGCCGCGGGTCGCCGGCCCCCGCGCCGGTGACGCGCTGCCCGCCGGCACCCCCGCGGAGCGGCCGTGAGCTCCGGGGCGGCCGTGACCCCCGGGGCCGACCGGAGCGCGCTGGTCGTGGTCGATCTGCAGAACGACTTCTGTGCCGGCCCCGTCGCCGCGGCCCGCTACCCCGGGGACCCGGAGCGGCTGGCCACGGTGGCGGCCAACTCCGCGCTGGCCGTCGCGGCCGCGCGCGAGCACGGCACCGAGGTGCTCTTCGTCCGGTTCCTGGGCGACCGGGCGCACCAGAACACCGCCTGGCGCCACCGGGACGCCACGCAGGGCAAGCGCCCCAAGTGCCTCGACGGGAGCTGGGGCGCCGAGTTCCACGCCGTGGCGCCGGAACCGGGCGAGGCGGTGTTCACCAAGTACGCGTACTTCGACGCCTTCCTCGGCGAGGACTTCGGCTCCTACCTCACCGGGCGGGGGATCGGGCACCTGGTGTTCGCGGGCGTGTTCGCCGACGTCTGCGTGGACAGCACCGCGCGCACCGCCTTCCAGAAGGGCTTCCACGTGACGGTGCTCCGCGACTGCACGGCCGCGCTGCACTACCCGGACGAGGACGTGCTGCGCTTCATGAGCCGCGTGTACGGCGCCCGGGTCACCACCCATGACCGATCCGCCGTCTGGACACGGCTTCCCGACCACCTGGAGGGCGCATGACCACCACAGCGGCCCGGCGCGGCGGCGCCCACGTCACGACCGGTGCCTCGGCGGGTGCCGGCGCCCGCGGCGCCGCCTGCACCACCGCGGGCGCCGCGTCGGGCACCGTCCCGGCCGTCCCCGCCTCCGGAGCCACCGCGGGCGTCGACGAGGGCGTCGGGCGGACCGCCCTGCTGGTCGCCGCCGCCCGCGCCATCGAGAGCCGGCGCCCCGACGCCCTGGCCCGCGACCCCTTCGCCGAGCACTTCGTGCGCGCCGCCCGCGCGTCCGCGCACTGGCCGATCCACCCCGGGGACGTCCCGGAGGGCGAGGGCGGCGCGGACGACCCGTTGTGGGGGCGGCTCGGCGGCTACTTCGCGCTGCGGACCAGGGCCCTGGACGACCACCTGCTGCGGGCCGCCCAGCTCGGCGCCCGCCAGGTGGTGCTGCTCGGTGCCGGGCTGGACACGCGGGCCCACCGGCTGGACTGGCCGTCCGGCACGACCGTTTACGAACTCGACCGGGCCCAGGTGCTGGCGTTCAAGCAGCAGGTCCTGGACGGGATCGGCGCGCGGCCCACGGCGCGGCGGGTGCCGCTGGCCTGCGATCTGCGCCTCGACTGGGCCGCCGCCCTGGCCGCCGCCGGATTCCGTTCCGGGGAACCGACCGCCTGGCTCGCCGAGGGCCTGCTGCTCTACCTGCCGGCCGCCGCGGAGCGGCGCCTGGTCGCCACTGTGGACCGGTCGAGCGCGCCGGGGAGCAGCCTGGCCTACGAGGTGAAGCTGGGGCTGGAGCCCGCGGCCGTGCGCCGCAACCCCGTGTACCTCGCGGCCCGCGACCGGCTCGGCATCGACCTGCTCGCGCTGTTCGACGACGAGCCGCGGCCCGACACCGCCGCCGACCTGGCGGAGCGGGGCTGGTCCACCGTCAGCCACACGCCCTTCGAGTTCACCCGCCACTACGGCCGCGGGCCGCTCCCGGAACCCGACGACGCGCTCGCGGCCAACCGCTGGGCCTTCGCCTCGCGCGGTCCGCTGCCCGCCGCCCGCCGGGAGGAGTGAGCGCGGCGGTGGTCCCCCGGGCGGTCGAGGGGCTCGGCCGACCGGGCGGCGAGCTCCTCCGCGCGGGGGAGCGGGACGGCGCCCCGGGTGCGGCGTTCGCGCAGCTCCCGGCCGGGTGCTCCTCCGGGGGCCGGTGCGTCCGGTGTCGGCGTTCCGATTGGTGCGCACCGGCGGGCGGCCATAACGTCGAGGTCACCGGCCGCGTCGACGGTCGGGACGAGTGGCCGAGCGGCCGACCAGCTGGTCGGACGGCGGTCCGAGGAGCCGACGACCCGGAGACCCGGAGACCCCACCATGTCGAAGAAGATCCTTTTTGTGATGACCGGAGCCGACCACTGGACGCTCGCCGACGGCACCGAGCACCCGACCGGCTTCTGGGCCGAGGAGGCGGCCGCGCCGTACGAGGCGTTCAAGGCCGCGGGCTACGCCGTGACCGTGGCCACCCCGGGCGGCGTGGTGCCGACCGTCGACGCGGGCAGCCTCGCCCCCGAGTTCAACGGCGGGGAGGAGGGCGCGCGGAGGGTCGCCGAGGTGCTGGCCGCCGCCGAGGAGCTCAAGTCCCCGATCGGGCTGGAGGACGTGCGGCTGGACGACTACGACGCCGTCTTCTACCCCGGCGGCCACGGCCCGATGGAGGATCTGGCGGTCGACGCCGACTCCGGCCGCCTGCTGGTCCGCGCCCTGAAGTCCGGCAAGCCGCTCGGCGTCGTCTGCCACGGGCCGGCCGCGCTGCTGGCCGCGGTGGGGGAGGACGGCGGCAACGCCTTCGCGGGCTACCGGGTCGCCGCTTTCACCAACGACGAGGAGGCCCAGGCCGGCTTCGCGGAGAAGGCCAAGTGGCTGCTGGAGACCCGTCTCGTCGAGGCCGGTGTCGACGTGCGGGTCGGCGAGTCCTGGGCGCCGCACGTGGTGGTCGACCGCAACCTGGTCACCGGTCAGAATCCGGCCTCCGCCGCTCCGCTCGCCGCCGAGCTGCTCAGGAAGCTGTCCGCCTGAGTCTTCCCGTCTCTCCGTCGCTCCGTCCTTCCGTCCTTCCGTCCTTCCGCCGTTCCGCCGTTCCGCCGTTCGGTCAGGGGCCGTCCCGCCGGCCACCGTGTTGCACGGAGCGCAACGTCACAGGTCGGTGGGGCGCTCCGGCTTCGGGCCTTCCAGGAGGGCATCCGGGGTGCGGTGCGGAAGCGAACCGGCCATTCAGCGCAAGGAATCCGCCACCGCCACGAACCGCACGCGCAATGGTCACGAGCGGTTTTCGGAGTGGTGGCTTCCGGTTCGGCCGCCGTCCCTAGCGTGCCGCCCATGACACAGAGTCACCGCCCCCACCGGGCACGTCGGACCGGTCTGCTGGCCGCCGCCGTCGCCTCCGCACTGAGCCTCACCACCGTCGCGCTGACCTCCCCGAGCGCGGCCTCAGCCGAGCCCGCCGCCCCCGCCGAGGCCGCCCCCGTTGCGGCGCCCGGCGGCCCGGCCGCCGGCGAGATCGTCGTCGACGAGCGCTTCGCGGGGTCCTCGCTGCCCGTCGGCTGGAGCGCCATCGAGGGCGACTGGAAGGTCGAGAACGGCCGACTGGTCGGCACCTCCGCCAACTCCGGACAGCAGAGCCGGATCACCTTCGGCCGCCACCTCAATGACTTCCGCATCGAGGCCACCGCCCGCTTCGAGAGCGTCCAGGACGCCGCCCGCTGGACGGCCCTCGGCCTGGACGTCCCGGCGAGCGGCGCCACCCCGTGGTCGATCGCCACCATGCGCTCGGGCACCACCGCCGCCAACGGCCTGGAGTTCGCCCAGCGCACCCCCGCCAACAGCTGGAACGTCACCAACACGGCCGCCGCCCCGACCGCCGCCGGCACCGGCCGCGACGTCCGCGTCGCCGTCGAGGTGCACGGCACCACCGCCCGCTGGATCTTCGACGGCAAGGAGGTGACGCGCACCACCCAGGTCGCCCGCAGCGCCGACGGCGGACAGGCCCTGCTGGTCAACGGCTCCAAGGTCTCCTTCGACGACCTCAAGGTGACCGCGCTCGCCCCCGGCGGGTGGCTGCGCCCCACCGGCTCGCCGCTCACCGTGTTCGCCCACCGCGGCGCCTCCTCCGCCGCCCCGGAGAACACCCTGGACGCGGACGAGGTCGCCCGCCGCGGCGGCGCCGAGTGGATCGAGAACGACGTCCAGCCCAGCAAGGACGGCGTCCCCTATGTGCTGCACGACGACACCGTCGACCGCACCACCAACGGCAAGGGGCGCATCCGCGACCTGACGGCCGCCCAGCTGGACGCGCTGGACGCCGGCTCCTGGTTCGGCCCGACGTACGCGGGTGCCCGGGTGCCGAGCCTGGCCGCCCAGCTGGAGGACCTGCGCACCCGCGGCGGCAGCCTGCTGCTGGAGATCAAGGGCGCGCACAGCCGCGACGAGGTCGCCCGGATCGTCAAGGAGATCCGCGACCACGGCATGACCGGTCGGGTCTTCGTGCAGAGCTTCGAGGTCGACGCCCTGCGCCACACCCGTGAGCTGGCCCCCGAACTCCCGCTCGGCCTGCTGCGCGGCAGCCTCGACGCCGACCCGGTGGCCATCTCCAAGGAGCTCGGCCTTTCCGCCTACAACCCGGCCGACGGCGCCCTCGCGGCCCGCCTCGGCGTGGTGAAGGACCTGCACGCGGCCGGTGTCGCGGTCAACGTCTGGACCGTCGACTCGGCCACCCGCTGGAAGGCCCTGGAGGCCGCCGGCGTCGACGGCATCATCACCAACCGTCCGGCCGAGCTGTCCGGCTGGAACGCCGCGTGGCTGCAGGGCGGCACCGTCACCACTCCGCCGGCCGTACCCACCGTGGCGATCACCTCGCCGGCCTCCGGCGCGACCCTGGACCGTGCCCAGCAGCCGGTGACCGCCGTACAGGCGAGCGGCGCCGACACCGTCCGGCTCACCCTGGACGGCAAGGAGTTGCCGGCCGGCTCGGCCCTCGACACCACCGCGCTCGCGCTCGGCACGCACACCCTGCGCGCCGAGGCCACCGGCCCCGGCGGCCGGGCCGAGACGACCACCGAGTTCACCGTCACGGCCACCCCGACCGGCCTGGCCTCGCTGGTGCTCACCTCGGGCGCCGACCGCAACGCCGTCGCCACCCTGACCGTGATGCTCGGCCAGGGCCAGTACCAGCCGCTCGCCCACTGGGCCGAGAACCAGGCCGGCCGCAGCGTCCCGGCCGACCGCGCCCGCCTGATCGCCGGTGACGCCCGCGCCCTCGACGCCGCCCCGCGGAGCTGACCCCAAACCCGCTCCTCCTCCCCGGGGACCTCGCGCCGCCCTCCGCGGTGCGAGGTCCCCGCCGTCCCTGAGGCCCCGACCTCCTCAGGCACACCACCGGATGCTGTGGCCTCCACGGCCGGGAGGGCATGAACCGCCGCTTCCCCCGCGGCGCCGGTCACCGATGGAGTCCCCGGCCCGTGACCTCCCGGTCGGCAGCGGCAGGACCACAGGCGGTATCGCCCCCTCTCCCACGGTCGGTGCCGCCCGGTGCACTGCCCGCCGCCCGGGCCCAGCGGCCGGCGAGCACGGCTCCCGCGACCAGCTGGAGCTGGTGGTAGACCATCAGCGGCAGGACCACGAGCCCGGCCTGCGGTCCGAAGAGAACGGCGGCCATCGGCAGACCGCCGGCCAGGCTCTTCTGCGAGCCGCAGAGCACGGCCGCGATCCCGGACGCCCGGTCGAGGCGCAGCAGGCGCGCGCCGAGCCGGGCGGCGAGCAGGGTGGCCGTCAGCAGGAGCAGGAGGACCGCCCCCAGGGCGAGCAGGGCCGCCGGGGTGACGGCGGACCAGATGCCCTGCGCCACCGCGCCGCTGAACGCGGTGTAGACGACCAGCAGGATCGACGCCCGGTCGACCGGGGCGAGCACCCGGCGGTGCCGGCCGAGGAAGCCGCCGATCCACGGCCGCAGCAGCTGCCCGAGCACGAACGGTGCCAGCAGCTGGGCACAGATCCGCAGCAGGCCGTCGGCCGACAGCGCCGTCCGGGCCCCGAGCAGCCAGGCCGCGAGCAGCGGCGTCAGCACCAGGCCCACCAGGCTGGAGTAGGTGCCGGCACAGATCGCGGCCGGGACGTTCCCCCGCGCGGCCCCGGTGAGCGCCACGGAGGACTGCACCGTGGACGGAACCAGACACAGGAACAGCACGCCCGTCCGCAGCTGCTCGGTGAGCGGTCCGGGGGCGAGCGCCGTCACGGCCGACCCGAGCACCGGGAACAGCACGAAGGTGCAGACCAGGACGAGCCCGTGCAGCCGCGGGTGGCGCAGCCCGGCGAGCGTCTCACGGGTGGAGAGCCGGGCGCCGTACAGAAAGAAGAGCAGCCCCACCGCGAGATCGCAGGCCAGTTCCGCGCCGCGCGCCGCCCGCCCGCTGGCGGGCAGCACCGCGGCCAGCGCCACCGCCCCGGCCAGTGCCGCCACATACGGGTCGAGCACGCGCCACCACGGCCGTCGCTCGCCGTCGCCCGCCGGGCGGCCTCGCGCTGCCGGCGGTGCCCGGTGCTGACGAGCCGTGCTCATTCCCCGCCCCCCTCCTCCGGCCCCGGGAGCGTGGGCCCGGGGCCCAGCAGGCCGCTCACCAGGGCGGTGGCCCCGTCGTGGTCGCTGCCGGCCGAGCCGCGCCCGATCTGCAGGTCGGCCGTCCGGTCGACCTCGACGATCGAATCCGCCTGGGAGTTGTCGATCACCGTGATCAGGCTGCGCTCGGCGGAGGCCGCCGCCGGCGCGGTGGCGCAGCCCAGCACCGCCCAGGCCCCCGCCAGCCCGGCCACCGCGGCCCGGTGGCCCCGCCGGCCCGGGCGCTGCGCGGCGGTCGGTGGCGGAGCTCCCGGCAGGCGGAGCGTCACACGCCCACCTCCTCACGGGCCTGCGGGCGCGGGATGTTGCGCTCCAGCAGCTCGGTGGACTCGCGCACGCCGATCTCCTGCCGCTCCCCGGCGGCGGCCGGCAGCCGTCCGTCCGCCACCTTGAGCCCGGCCAGCGCCTCGTCCATCGCCTGGTGGGCGGCGAACAGACAGGGCGTGCTGTAGATGGCGACGTCCACCCCGAGCGAGCCGAGCTCGGAGAGCGACAGCCGGGGCGACTTGCCGCCGGCGATCTGGTTGAACAGCAGCGGCTTGTCGCCCACCACCCGGCGGATCCGGCGGATCCACTCCTCGCTGCGCACCCCGTCGACCAGCACCACGTCCGCGTCGGTGGCGGCGAGGGCCTCGGCCCGGCGCAGGATGTCGGCCTCCTCGGTGGCGTCCGTGCGGGCCACCACGACGAGGTCGCTGCGGGCGGCGAGGACCTGGTCCAGCTTCTCCAGGTACTCGTCCAGGGGCAGGACCTGCTTGCCGTCGGCATGGCCGCAGCGGCGCGGCCGCTTCTGGTCCTCGAGGATGATGCCCGAGGCGCCGATCCGTTCCAGCCGCCGCACCACGTGGCAGGCCACCTCGGGATCGACGTAGCCGTCGTCGATGTCGACCAGCAGGTGGTGCCGGGGGAAGGCGCCGCGCAGTCGCTCGACGAAGGCGACCATGTCCGGCCAGGCGATGAAGCCGATGTCGGGCAGGCCGTAGTAGGAGGCCGCGAAGCCGAAGCCGGAGACGAACATGCCGTCGTAGTGCGCGGCCGCGATGGAGGCGGAGTACATGTCGTAGACACCGATGAGCGGGGTCGTTCCCGGGGCGGCGATCCGCTCGCGCAGCCGCTGCCCGTAGCCGTCGTGAAGGTTCCCGTGACGCAACGCCATCTCCTCGTCTGCCAGGGACCCGTGCGGGACATGCACGGTCCTTTGCCATAAGTTGGCCATTCCCAGGGCCAACTGAGACGCCATCACTATGCGCTCTTTAACGTTCCGTGGGCAAATCTTTAAAGGAAGTTCCCTCGCCAGGGTGAATGCGGTCATATGGTTCTGATTAATCAGATGAATTCTTGACCGCGCCGAGAGGCCTCAGTGCCCCGGGGCGTCGCCCGTGGTCCTGGGCGGTGTCCTGGCGGTCCCGTGATGGGCATGGGCATGAAGGATGATGGGACTGCTCCTGCCGGTGGGCGGGAGGGCCGTGAGCTGCACCGTCGGCGGCGTCGAGAGGAGCGGGTGTGATGTCCGGAGAGGTGGGGACCCCCGTGCCGAGGGGGGTGGGCGCTGGTCGGGCGTTCCTCGGAACTGGCGGTGCTGCGGGCCTGCGCCGAGCAGAGCCGTGCCGGGGAGGCGCGCTGTGTGGTGGTGCGCGGGAGCGCCGGGACCGGGAAGACGGCGCTGCTCGACGGATTCCGGCGCGGGCGGCCCGGACGGCGCCACCGTGCTGTCCGCGGCCGGCTCTTCGGAAACCTGCGGGAGGGCGTGCCGCCTCGCCGGGAGCGGCTGGTCCCGGCGGCTCCGTCGGCGGGACCCCTGGTGCTCGTCGTCGACGGCGCCCAGTGGTGCGACCAGCGTCCCCTGCGCCGGCCCCGGTGCCGTCGACAAGGTCGACGAGGTCGACGAGGTCGACGCCGCACGGCGCCGGATCCACGCCGCCGCGGGCCCGGAGGCCCTGCACGTGGCGGTCCTGGAGGCCACCCCGGCCGCGGAACTGGTCCGGCTGCGCACCGGCGCGGCCCGGCTGCTCAACGACGAGGGCTTCCCGGCCATGGAGGTGGCGGCCCACCTGCTGTCGTTGCCCCGGCTCGACGAGGGGTGGATGCGCGGCGTGCTGCGCGACGCGGCCGGGCGGGCACGGCGGCACGACGACCGGTCCGAAGCGGCCCCGTACCTGCGACGGCTGCTGACGGACGAGAGCGACGAGCGCGGTCGCGTGCGCACCGGGCTGGAACTGGCCGGCGCACTGGCCGCCACCGACCCCGAGGCCGCGCTGGACACCTTACGGAGCCTGCTGGACCGCACCGCGGACGCCCGGCCGCGGGCCTCGGTCGCGCTGCAGTTCGGGATGACCGCGCAGGCCGTCGGCCGCCCGGCGCTCACCGTGCTCTCGCGCGCCCGCGACACGCTGCGCGCCGCCCTGGGCCCCGACGGCGACGAGGCCGGATGTGACCTGTACCGGCGGATCGAGTCGGCCGTCCTGTCCGCCGACTGCACGAGAAGCCCGCGTCCGCCGCCGTGGCGCGGGAGCCCGCCGGGACCGCCGAGGGCGGCAGCCTGCTCGTGCGGGCCCGGCTGAGCGCCGTGGAGGGCGCGTCCGCCCGCGAGGTCGTCGACCTCGCGGCCCGGGCCATGGGCGCCGCGGGCCCCGGTGTCCCGGACTGGACGCGGGTCCAGGCGGCCGTGCTGTTCCACCTGGCCGACGAGCCCGGCCGGGCGCTGGAGACGCTGGAAGCGGCGATGGCGGACGGCAGCGGATGCCTGCCCCGGTGGTGGCCACTGGCGGAGCGGTCGACGGTGCGTCACCGGCTCCGCGACATCCCCGCGTCAGCGTGCCGTGCCGCACCCCGGGTGCGACGGCACCGAGCGGCACCACCCCGCAGAACAGCGCTGCCAGAAGCCCCCGGCCGCCCCCGGCCCGGCCGCCCGCGGAGTGCGCGCCGACGACCAGCGGCAGGGCGGTCACCGGGGGACGGGCGCCGGCGCCTCGCTGATGACGCGCGTCGCCCGTCTCGCGTGGCGAGGGGGCGGCGGAGGGCGGGGCCCGGGCGGAACGGAGGCGCTCACCGGAGGCCGCGGAACGGCCGGTGCCCGAGAGCGGTGGCGGGTCGGTGCACGGCCGACCGACGACCGGGCGCCGACCGCCCGCCCCGTCCGAGCCGGGCCGGGCGCGAAGCCCCAGGTCAGCGCGGTGCGGTGGCCCCGTCCGACCGGGCGCCCCGCCGTTCCCGGACCGCCCGCAGCCCCCGGCGCACGGCCCGGGTGGCCGCCGGGGGCAGCAGGTCCAGCAGCACACGGCGCGGACCCGAGCGCGGCGGCGCCGGCCGCACGGCGTTGTTCAGCCGCAGTACCCGGTACCCCGCGATCGCGTCCTCGTCGACCGTGAACCCCTCGGCCCGCCAGTCCCGGGCCAGCAGGGCCTCGCGGACCGGCTCCGGATCGCCCCACGTCCCGTAGAACTTCATCGGCGTCAGCAGCACCGGCCGCAGTCCGCCGGTGAACACCGCCTGCCAGACCGCCGCCGACACGCCCGGGGTGTGCTCCGAGCGGTAGTCGTCCAGCACCACCAGCCCGTCCTCGGCCAGGGCCTGCCGCGCGACCTCGATGTCCCCGGTCACGTGCTCGTAGAGGTGGGAGGCGTCGACGTGGACGAAGCGGCAGCTGCCGGCCGGGATCCGGCCGTCGGCCAGCACGGAGGTCGGCGCCTGCACGATGGTCGGCAGCTCCGGGTGGAACGCCAGGTAGTTGGCCTCGAACCCGCGTCTGGTCAGCGTCGACCGGTAGGACATCGTCATCTCGGCGTCGTTGTCGGCGTCGCCCGCCTCGGAGTCGAACAGGTCGCAGACCGTCAGGCGCTCGTCCGGCCGCAGGTGGTCGCCGAGCAGGACGGCGCTGCGCCCCAGGTAGCTGCCGAGTTCGAGGATGTCGCCGCTGAGCCCGGCCGCGCTCTGGGCGGTGAGCAGGTGGCGGAACGCCTCCTGGTCGAGCTCGAAGAACCAGCCGGGAATGTCCGTCACACGGGTGACGGGAACGGGCGCGTCGGCGGCGGGCCGGGTGGATGCGGGCCGGTCGGCGGCGGCGGTCTCGGCACTGGGCACGGCGGTCTCCCTCGGGACGGGACGGAGTTCGCGGGTGGGCCCGCGACCTGGTCACGCGCGGCGGTGCCGTGGTACCGGACGGATCGGCCGTGGTGTGTGGCGGCTCATCATAGCCACGCCGCACCGGTTCGGAACCCCGGCGGAGCAGGGGTTTTCCCCGCTCAGGCGTTCGGTGCCGCGCGCTCCAGTTCGGCGATGGTCTCCGTCAGCCACGCCCGCTCGGCCGCCCCGGAGGCGCGGGCGACCAGCAGCATGCCCCGCCGGAACGGGTTGGGCTCGCGCTCGGCGGTGACCGGCCGGCCCTCGGCGTCGTAGAAGAAGCTGCTCGGTGCCTCCAGGAAGGCGAGCCGGCGCCGCAGCACCGCGGCCTGCCGGGCCGGGTCGGCCAGTCGGTCCAGGAAGGCCGCGACGGTGAAGAAACGAATCTGGTCGGAGATCTCGACCTCCTCCGGATCGGTCAGCCGGCGTTCCAGCTCGGCCCGCCCCTCGGCGGTCGGCTCCAGGACCTGGCGGGGGACGGCCCCGCTGCCCGGCTCGCTGCGCCGCCGCAGCAGGCCGGCCTTCTCCAGGCGGGCGATGGCGGGGTAGAGGGCGCCGTCGCTGACCGGCCGGACGTGGCCGGTCAGGCCGGTGATCCGGGACTTCAGCTGATAGCCGTGCAGCGGTTCGTCGTACAGGAATCCGAGGATCGCGAGCGTCAGCACCGTCGAGGCCCTCCCGTCGTCGTGGCGTTTCCGTCCGATCCGGCGAGCGCGCCCCGTGCACCGCGCGCCCTCGTGCGGAGGAATCCTACCTCTTGTCGAGGTGCATCGATTCGAGGTATCTCTATTCGAGGCGCAGCGCCGGATCCGGCGCTGCGCGGGGACCGCGGCGCCAGCGGGCGGGACCACGGGGACGGACAACGGGGGAGGAACCATGCGGGGGCATCTGCCACGGCTCGTCGCACTGGCGGGACCGGTCTACGGCGAGCTGCTGTCGGGGGTGGTCGCGTCGGTCGTCGGCACCTTCTGGGTGGCCGGGCTGGGCGGACCGGCGGTCGCGGCCGTCACCCTGGCCGGCACCGTGGAGAACGTCCTGCTCGGCCTGGTCCTGGTGGTCTCCTCGGGGGTGACCGTGCGACTCGCGCGGGCCCACGGCGCCGGGGACCGGGACGGGGCCGGGCGCGTCGCCCGCGCCGCCTGGCGGCTCTGCGCCCTGGGCGGCCTCGCCCTCGCCGTCCCCGGCTTCCTGCTCCGTCAGCGGCTCGCCGAAGCCTTCCTGGACGGCGAGGCCGCCGCGCTCGCCGCCGACTGGTTCTCCGTGGCCTTCCCGGCCTTCGTGCTGTTCTTCGGCCAGCGCGTCGCCGACGAGCTGTTCAAGGGCGTCGGCGACACCCGGACCCCGATGCGGGCCGCGCTGCTCTCCAACGCCCTGCTGCTCGTCCTGGACCCGCTGTTGATCCTCGGACCCGGTCCGTTCCCCGCGCTCGGCGTCACCGGCGCCGCGCTCGCACTGGCCGCCTCCCGGGCGGCCGCCCTCGCGGTCACCCTGCTGCTCCGGCGACGCCGCCGGCTGCCTGCTCCGGCGGGCGGGCTGTGGTCCGAGGCGCGGGCGATCACCGCCACCGGAGCGCCGTTCGGCCTGGACTTCACCGCGCGGATGGGCGTCGGGGCGGCGCAGCTCGCGCTGGTCTCCTCCTTCGGCGTGTCCGCCGTGGCCGGGTACGGGGTCGGCTACCGCGTCCTGCTGGTCGTCACCATGGCCTTCTACGCCGTGCGGCAGGCCGCCGCGATCGAGGCCGCCCGGCTGACCGGGGCCGCCCGCCCGGCGGGGACCGGCTCCGCCGAGGCCGTGCGCTCCCTCGGGCGTGACGTCGCCCGGCTGGCCGCCGCCCTCGGCACGGGCGCCGCGGTGCTCTGCGCGACGGCCGCGGTGCCGGTCGCCGCCCTGTTCACCGACGACCCGGCGGTGGCCGGCCAGGCGGTCGGCTTCCTGCGGATGGCCGGCCTCTACCTGCTGCCCTACGCGCTGGTGGTCGCCCTCGGGGGCGTCCACCAGGCGACCGGCGCCGGCCGGCCGCTGGTGCTCGCGGTGCTGTTCGGCCTCGCCGCCCAGCTCGGCTGCGGCGCCGCGCTGTCGGCTCCGCTCGGCGTCCACGGCCTCTGGGCCGGAATGGCGCTCGGGGCCGTTGTCCAGCTCGCCCTGCTCCGTCTCCTGCTGCCCCGCCCCCGACCGGCGGCCGCGACCGCCGTGGCCGCCGGAGCCGCCCACGGCCTTCCTGAACGGGCGTCAGAAATTCGCTTGAGCGATCGAAAGGCACCCGCCTGACCTGCACACGATCGATCTCCGAAACCGAAGGTGGAGCCATGGAGCTGGGCAGTCGTCACACCGCCCTGATCGGTGCCGCCACCGCCGCGCTCGCGGCCGCCGCGGTGGTGAGCGGCATCAGCGCGGTCCAGGAGTCCGCCACCGCGCCCGGCATCGTCGTCGAGGCGGACATGGCCATGCTCGGCCAGGCCGGCGACGGCCCGGACGGGCTCGCCGTCCAGGACCACATGGCGCTCTGACCCGCCACCGGACACCGCCCGTGACCGAGACGAGGGTGCGGCCCGAACGTCCCGGCGACCCCACCGCCCTGATGGTCGCCGGAACGGCCGAGCGGCTGATCCGCCTCTGGGCGGGCCGCACCGAGCTGTACCACCCCGGCTGGGGCCGGCCCGTCCGGCAACTCGGCGACCTGCTGCCCGCGCAGGACGTCGAGTTCGCCGCGCACAACCCGCAGATGGTGCCGTTGCTGTGGTATCCCGCGCTGCGCCACGGCAGCCGGGCGCGGCCGGTGGTCGAGGTGTTCGACCACCTCCCCGCCGAACGCGGCCCGCCGCTGCCCCGGCGCCAGGAGCTGTCCCGGGTCTACAGTTGGGCCCTGGCCTCCCGCACCGCCGTGGAATGGATCGCCGACCGCCTCGACGGCCGCGGCCTGCTGGAGGTCGGCGCGGGCAGCGGCTACTGGGCCTGGCTGCTGCGGGCCCGTGGCCTCGACGTGCTGGCCACCGACGTCGAGGCCCGTACCGAGCGCAACGGGTTCACCGACAGTTTCCGGTACACCGAGGTCCGCCCCGGCCGGGCCGCCGAGGACGCCGCCGCCCACCCCGGCCGGGTGCTCGCCCTGCTCTGGCCTCCGCACCGCGACCCGATGGCCGCCGAGACCCTGCGCGCCGACCGGGGCCCGGGCCTGCTCTACCTCGGCGACCGCCCCGGCGGCATGTGCGCCGATCCGGCGTTCTTCGCCGAAATCGCCGCCCACTGGCGGCCCGTGTCCCACTGCCCCCTCACCCTCCGCTGGCTCGGCAACCGCGACACCGCCACCTTCTGCACCCGCCGCTGAACCACCGCGCGGGCGCACGGCGCGGGTCCTCCGGAGGGTGGTGGAGGTCCTGGCCTGACGTGTTCCTGCGAATGGCCGGTTACCGGGGTGGATCGTACGGGAACCGTTGGCGGAGTCCCAACCCCATCGAGGAGGTCCTCCCATGAGACGACTGCTGTGCGTGGCCGGTGCCGTTGCCACGGTCCTGTGCCTGACCGGCGTCGGTGCCGCCGCCGCTCTCGACACGGATGCGAACTGGCCCGCCGCCGCTGCGGACGCCACCTGGCCCACCGCCGGAACGGACGGCAAATGGCCGGCCCCCGCCACGGATTCGAACTGGTCCGCCGCCGCCCCGAATCCGAACTGGTCCGCCGCCGCGGATCCGAGCTGGCTCGCCTTCGGCAAGGGCGCGGGCTGGCCCGTTGTCGGCACGGACGCTCAAGGGCCGGCGGCCGACGCGCCCGACGGCGGATCGGCGGGGTGATCCGGGGCGACGAGCCGGACGGGGACGCGTCGAACGTGCTCGCCCGTTCCTGCGACGGCGCCACCCGGGGCCGCTGACCGGCGTGGCCCCCGCTCGGCCCGGCTGCGCAACCGCGGCCGGGCCGGGCCGTTCCGCGGCCGACGGGGCCCGGCCGCCGGCGGCGGCACCTGGCGGCTCCGGGTCGGCCCGGCTCAGCGGGGCGCCGGGCCGAGGTGGGCGTCGAGGGTGGCCCGCAGGACGGGTTCGAGGTCGTCGCTCCCGGTCGCGAGACCGAGGCTGCCCCAGGCGCGGAGCTGGGCGAGGCCGTGCAGGTTGGCCCAGAGGGCGGCCGCGACCGCCGTCGGCGAAGGGGCGTCGCCGTCGGTGGGCGGGTGGACGGCGGCGACCAGTCGGGTGAGCGCCTCGAACAGGGGGAGCGAGGTGCTCCGCAGCTCGGTGCCGCTGCCCTCCAGGACGTCGTGGCGGAACATCAGCTCGAACATCCCCGGCCGGTCGGCCGCGAAGGCGAGGTAGCCGCGGGCGAGCCGTTCGAGCCGGTCGCGCGCCTCGGCGGGCCCGTGGACGGCGAGCGCCTCCCGTGCACCGCGTTCCCGTGCACCGCCCTCCCGTGTGCCGTTGTCCCGCGCGCCGCCGCCCCGGAGGCCGAGGGCCTCGGCCAGTTCGCCGAAGCCGTGCCCGGCGATGGCCGCGAGCAACTCGGCGTGGCTGGCGAAGTGGCGGCGCGGCGCGCCGTGCGAGACGCCGGCCTGGCGGGCGATCTCGCGCAGGGTGAGCGCGTGCACGCCCTCCCGGGCGAGCAGCTCGACCCCGGCCGCGACCAGGCGGGCGCGCAGGCCGGTGGTGGTGTCCCGTGAGGTCATGGAACGTGTCTATCAAGATCGAGTAGACACTGTCTACTCGTGTCCGCGCCTCTCGCGCCGGTGGCCGTCCGGCGGGCACAATCGCGGCATGGACGAGGGCGGCGAACCGGCCTGCTGGCTGGACCGGGTCTGCGACGAGTGCGGGCGGCTGCGCGAGCGGTCCGGCCCCGGCCCCTGCGAGCACTGCGGCAGCGGCGCGCCCGCCGTCGGGGTGCCGGCGGCGGACGGCGGGCGGGCCGAGGACGGACGAAGCCCCCAGGGGGACCACCCGAGGTGACCCGCCCGGGGGCAGGGTGTCCGGCCGGCGCGCGGGCGCGCCGTTCAGGAACCGCTCGGCATCAGCGCGACAGGCCGTCGACCGGCTGGCCGGACTCGTCGTCCAGCGGGTCCTCCACCGGCTCCGCGCCGTCCGCGCTCGCGCCGTCGGCCCCGGCGTCCGTGCCGGTGCCCACGTCCGTGCCCGCGCCCGTGCTCTGCGCGGGAATGCGCGCTTCGGGCGTCCAGGGACGGCGGCGCCGGGCGAGGACGGCGCCCAGGCGCTCCACCGCCGGCTGGGTGTAGCGGGCGGCCAGCGGGCCGGTGACCACCAGGATCAGCACGTACGCCGTGGCCAGCGGGCCGAGGCCGGGCTCGATCCCGGCGGTGACGGCGAGCCCGGCGATGACGATGGAGAATTCGCCGCGTGACACCAGCGCCCCGCCGGCCCGCCACCGGCCGCGGGTGGCGATCCCGGCGCGGCGGGCCGCCCAGTAGCCGGTCGCGACCTTGGTGAGCGCGGTGACCACGGCGAGCAGCAGGGCCGGGAGCAGCACCGGCGGGATGCTGGTCGGGTCGGTGCTGAGGCCGAAGAAGACGAAGAACACCGCGGCGAAGAGGTCCCGCAGCGGGCTGAGCAGGGTGTGCGCTCCCTCGGCGGCCTCGCCGGAGAGCGCGATGCCCACCAGGAACGCGCCGACCGCCGCCGACACCTGGAGCTGCTGCGCG
Organism: Kitasatospora sp. NPDC002551; assembly: GCF_040296005.1. NCBI lineage: Bacteria > Bacillati > Actinomycetota > Actinomycetes > Kitasatosporales > Streptomycetaceae > Kitasatospora > Kitasatospora sp. NPDC002551. The sequence goes on from NZ_JBEOWI010000002.1 coordinate 172,139, forward strand.
ATGCCCGCGACTAGCAGGGTCAGCCCGAGCACCACCAGCAGCAGCTTCTCCGGGTCGTCGTGGGAGACGAACCGCGAGATCAGCCGGCCGTAGCGGAGCGCGACGAAGAGCACCGCGCCGGCGGTGGCGAGCGCGATGGCCAGGGTGACGGAACCCGCGACCAGGCCGGCCCCGGCCAGCAGGGCGGTGAGGATCGGCAGGTAGACGGCCATCGCGAGGTCCTCCAGCACCAGGATGCTGAGGATCACCGGGGTCTCCCGGTTGCCGAGCCGGCCGAGGTCGCCGAGCACCTTGGCGATCACGCCGGACGAGGAGATCCAGGTGACGCCGGCCAGCACCACGGCGGCCACCGGGCCCCAGCCGAGCAGCAGCGCGGCGACCGCGCCGGGTATCGCGTTCAGCAGGAAGTCGACCGCGCCGGCCGGGTACTGGGCCTTGAGGTTGGTGACCAGGTCGGCGGCGGTGTACTCCAGACCCAGCATCAGCAGCAGCAGGACGACGCCGATCTCGGCGCCGGTGGCCACGAACTCCTCGCTGGCGCTCAGCGGCAGCAGGCCGCCGGTGCCGAAGGCGAGGCCGCCGAGCAGGTAGAGCGGGATCGGTGAGAAGCCGTAGCGGCCGGCGATCCGGCCGAGCAGGCCGAGGACGAGGATGACCGAGCCGAGCTCGATGAAGACGGTGGCGGTGTGCACCCCCCGATCACCCCCGCTCCAGGATCGCCGCCGCCGCGTCCACACCCTCGCGGGTGCCGATCACGATGAGCGTGTCGCCGCCCGCCAGCCGGAAGTCCGGGGCGGGGGAGGGGACGGCGCCGGTGCGCCGCAGCACGGCGACGATCGAGGCGCCGGTCTCGGTGCGCATCCGGGTCTCGCCGAGCAGCCGCCCGTTCCAGTACGAGGCGCCGTCCACCGGGAGCCGCTCGGCGACCAGGCCGAGGTCGGTGGTGTGCAGCATGGCCGGGTTGTGGTGGGCCGGGGTCAGGGCGTCGACCAGGGCGGCGGACTCCTCGGCGGTGAGCCGGAAGGCCTGCGAGCAGGCGTCCGGGTCGTCCGAGCGGTAGACGTTGAGACTGCGTGAGCCGTCCCGGTGGGCGATCACGGACAGGTGCCGCTGTTCTCGGGTGGTGAGGTCGTACTGGACGCCGACACCGGGAAGCGGGGTGGTCCGGACACGGGCGATCGACACGGCGGCTGTCCTCTCGTCAGGGGGCTCCCAGGAGGCTGCGCGCGACGCGGGCGCGCAGGAGCACGGGGACGCCGGCGCCTGACCGCGTGTGAGACGCGAACGCGCAACCGGACTAATAGTAATGAGTGTGTAAAGTCTGAAAATAGAGCCCCGGCCCGTGGGCGCACGGGAAGCGCGCACACGAACCGGGGCGGCGGGCCGGACTGCGTGACGGCCCGCGTGAGGGAAGGGGGCGGGCTACTGCGGCGGGCGGTCGTCGCGCAGCTGGTCCTTGAGCTTCTCCTGGCCCGTGTCGACCTGGCCGCTGTACTTGCCCTGCGTACGTTCGTCGACCATGTCGCCGGTCTTGTCGACGCCCTTCTCGGCCTGGTCCTCATGGCCCTTGAGCATGTTCTTGAGCTTATCCAGCATGGACATGTGGTCACACTCCCGGATGAGACGGCCCCACCTCTCCCAGCATCGCCGCACCGGGGGGTGTCCGCATCCGGTCAGCTTGGGCACCGGGGTTGGCAAGGGATCGGGGAGCATGTCAAATCGGGAGTCCCACGGACCGTCGGAAGGACAAGCCTTGAACGCTCGGACCGGTCGCCCGGCCGCCATCCTCCGCCCCCACGCCGCCCCCACCCGCCGCACCGCGGGCGCCGCGCTGGCGGTGGCGGCGCTGGTGACCCCGCTGCTGCTGGTCGGCACCGGCAGCGCCGCCGCCGACCCGGACCCGGCCCGCAAGGGCGCCAGGCTGGCCACCCGTTTGGCGCAGGAGAGCAGCGCGGAGGACGCCCACGAGACCCTCCAGGCGCTCCAGCGGATCGCCCGCCGCAACGGCGGCAACCGGGTGGCCGGCTCGGCCGGCCACGACCAGTCCGCGCGCTACGTGTACGAGCAGGCCCGCCGGGCCGGGCTCAAGGTCTCCAAGCAGGAGTTCGAGTACACGTTCTTCCAGGAGCTGTCCGAGCGGCTCTCGGTGGTCTCCCCGCAGGCCGAGGACATCGCGATCAAGGCGATGACCTACTCGGCCGGCGGACCGGAGGGCGGCCTGACCGCCGCCCTCGCGGTCGTCCCGGTCGACGCCACCACCGGCTGCGAGGCCGCCGACTACGCCCCCGGCGCGTTCACCGGCCGGATCGCGCTGATCCGGCGCGGCGGCTGCGGCTTCGCGGTCAAGCAGGCCGCGGCGGCGGACGCGGGCGCCCTCGGCGCGGTGATCTACAACAATGTCGAGGGCGACCTCAACGGCACCCTCGGCGAGCCCGGACTCGGGCGGATCCCGACCGGCGGCGTCTCCCAGGCCGCCGGGCAGGCGCTCGCGGCGAAGGCGGCGGCCGGCCCGGTCACCGTCGCCCTGGACATCCGCACCTTCATGGAGAAGCGCACGACCTGGAACGTCATCGCCGAGACCCGCGGCGGCGACCCCGCCAACACCGTCCTGATCGGCTCGCACCTCGACTCGGTGCTGGCCGGCCCCGGCATCAACGACAACGGCTCCGGCTCGGCCGGCATCCTGGAGGTCGCCAGGAACCTCGCCGACCACCCGGTGAAGAACAAGGTCCGGTTCGCCTGGTGGTCCGCCGAGGAGTTCGGCCTGCGCGGATCCGCGGCCTACGTGAAGTCGCTCTCCGAGGCCGACCGGAAGAAGATCAAGCTCTACCTGAACTTCGACATGATCGCCTCGCCCAACTCCGCGCAGTTCGTCTACGACGGCGACGACTCCGACCACGTGGGATCCGGCCCCGGCCCGGACGGCTCCGCGCAGCTGGAGCGGCACATCACCGACTACCTCGACCGGCGCGGCCTGCCGCACGAGGGCACCGACTTCACCGGCCGCTCCGACTACGGTCCGTTCATCGACGCGGGCATCCCGGCCGGCGGCACCGACACCGGCGCCGAGGTGATCAAGACCCCCGCCCAGGCCGCGAAGTACGGCGGGACGGCCGGCCAGGCCTTCGACCCCTGCTACCACAAAGCCTGCGACGACCTGAGGAACCTGGACATGACCGCCTTCGACGTCAACATCGACGTCATCGCGGACTCGGTGGGCACCTACGCCTGGGACCTCTCCTCGCTGCGCGCCCCCGTCACCCCGCAACGCACCGAGGGCGGCGGCCTCCAGGAGGGCCACGCGCACGAGGTCGACGCCTGACCCGGCCCGGCCCGGCCCCCCGCCCCCGCACGGTGGGCGCGGGGGGCCGGGCCGGCAACCCGGTCGGACCTGCGACGGCGGGGGTCCGATGGGTGCGCGGGGCAGTGGCCTGACACCATGGCACCGAGATCACGACACCGTGACACCCTCGGAGGAGTCAGCACCATGAGCAGCACGCACTACGACGTCGTCGTCCTCGGCGCCGGCCCCGGAGGCTACACCGCGGCCGTCCGCTCCGCCCAGCTCGGCCTGAAGGTCGCCGTCGTCGAGTCGAAGTACTGGGGCGGGGTCTGCCTGAACGTCGGTTGCATCCCCTCCAAGGCTCTGTTGCGCAACGCGGAACTCGCGCACATCGTCACCAAGGAGGCCAAGACCTTCGGCATCAAGGTCGAGGGCCAGGTGACCTTCGACTACAGCGAGGCCTTCAAGCGCAGCCGCACCGTCGCCGACGGCCGCGTCAAGGGCGTCCACTACCTGATGAAGAAGAACGGCATCACCGAGTACGACGGCCGCGGCACCTTCGTCGACGATCACACCCTGCAGGTCGCCCTCAACGGCGGCGGCTTCGAGGTCGTCACCTTCGATCACTGCGTCATCGCCGCCGGTGCCACCACCCGGCTGCTGCCCGGCACCAGTCTGAGCGAGCGCGTGGTCACCTACGAGGAGCAGATCCTCACCGAGGACCTGCCCGGCAGCATCATCATCGCCGGCGCCGGCGCGATCGGCGTCGAGTTCGCCTACGTGCTGCACAACTACGGCGTGCAGGTCACCATCGTCGAGTTCCTCGACCGGATGGTCCCGCTGGAGGACGCCGAGGTCTCCGCCGAGCTGGCCAAGCAGTACCGCAAGCTCGGCATCCAGGTGCTCACCTCGACCCGGGTCGACTCCATCGACGACAAGGACCCGGCCGCCAAGGTCAAGGTCACCGTCACCGCCAAGGACGGCCAGCAGCAGGTGCTGGAGGCCGACAAGGTGCTCCAGGCGATCGGCTTCGCCCCGCGCGTGCACGGCTACGGCCTGGAGAACACCGGGGTCAAGCTGACCGAGCGCGGCGCGATCGCGGTCGACGGCCGCGGCCGGACCAACGTCCCGCACATCTTCGCCATCGGCGACGTCACCGCCAAGCTGATGCTGGCGCACGCCGCCGAGGCGATGGCCGTGATCGCCGCCGAGACCATCGGCGACGCGCAGACCATGGAGGTGGACTTCGCCATGATCCCGCGCGCCACCTACTGCCAGCCGCAGATCGCGAGCTTCGGCTACACCGAGGCGCAGGCCCGTGACCTGGGCCACGACGTCAAGGTCGCCAAGTTCCCGTTCACCGCCAACGGCAAGGCGCACGGCCTCGGCCACCCGACCGGCTTCGTCAAGGTCATCTGCGACAACACCCACGGCGAGCTGCTCGGCGCCCACCTGATCGGGCCCGAGGTCACCGAGCTGCTGCCGGAGCTGACGCTGGCCCAGCAGTGGGACCTCACCGTGCACGAGGTCGCCCGCAACGTGCACGCCCACCCGACCCTCGGCGAGGCGGTCAAGGAGGCCATCCACGGACTGGCCGGCCACATGATCAACATGTGATCGCACCTTCCGGTGCCGGGCCCGTCCGGCGGGGGACCACCCCCGCCGGACGGGCCCCTCGCGTTTCCCCTCCCGCTCCCACCCGCCCGGTGACACGGTTCGTCAAGGTGCCGTCAAAGCGGGCCGGATCCGCGTAGCCCGTGCGTCAAGAGCCGGTGCCTTCGGCCGTCGGCGGGGATGGACTGGAGCAGCGGGCGGGACCGTCCGAGGCCCCCGCCGCGACCGGAAGGACACCACACCATGCCCGAGGACCGGACGCTCACCGACGACACCCGCCACGACCGGCCGTCCGACGCCGCGCGGGAGACCGTGCTCCGCCGCCCGCCGGGCGTCACCCTCCTCGCCCCCCGGCCCTGCGCCGGTACAACGGCGGGCCCGGAGCCCGTGGCCCAGGAGCGCCGCCCGGCCCCCGCGCACTGCCGCTACGCCGTGTCCTACGAGGACTGACCGCCCGCCGGCCCGCCCCCGCGCACCCCCTCCCGCCCTGTTCCGACCAGGAGCACCGTGTGACGACCACCCTGACCCCCCCCGCCGGTGCCGGCCGGCGGGACGGAGCCGTGCGGCAGGATGACCGGGTGACCGACACCATCCTCAACCTCTGGCGCCAGCACCTCGGGACCGTGCCCGACGGGGTCTGGGACCGCACCGACCTCACGGTGCTGGTCCTCGCGGACACCGGCATCACCGAAGTCCCGCCCGCGGTCGGCCGGTTGCACCGGCTGCGCACCCTCGACCTCGGGCACAACCGGATCACCGCCGTCCCGGAGGAGATCGGCGACCTCGGCGGCCTCACCGACTTCCTCTACCTGCACGACAACGCGCTCACCGCGCTCCCGGCGGCCCTCGGCCGGCTCGCCGCGCTGCGCTACCTCAACATCGGCGAGAACCGCCTCGCCGAACTCCCCGACGCCCTCGGCGCGATGGCCGGCCTGGTGGAACTCCGCGCCCAGCACAACCGGCTGACCGCGCTGCCCGGATCGCTCGGGGGCCTGCGCGCGCTGCACGAACTCTGGCTGCGCGGCAACGCGCTGACGGCCCTGCCGGACTCCTTCGCCGGCCTCGCCGAACTGCGCGAGCTCGAACTGCGCGAGAACGCGTTCACCGAGGTGCCGCCGGTGCTGGCCGGCCTTCCGCTGCTGCGCCGGCTCGACCTGCGCGGCAACCGGATCTCCGCCCTGCCGGACTGGCTCGCGGACCCGGTGGCGCTGCCCGCGCTGGAGAAGCTGGACCTGCGCTGGAATCCGGTCGAGCCGCCCCCCGCGCTGCTCGCGGCCCTGGTGGCGCGCGGCGTCCGGGTCCTGCACTGAGGGCGCCCGGGGCGGCCCGCGGGGAAAGCCGCTCGCCCGCGCGGGCGCCGGGCTGCTAACGTCGTTCCCATGAAGCGCGCCGCAGCCGTCCTCACGACGACGCCGGAGAGAGTCCCGGCGCGCTGACTGCTGATCTAGTCCGAAGCCCCGGGGCGAGTGCCCCGGGGCTTCGCCGTACCGGTCCACTCGCCCGCCGACCCGAGTGGAGACCACCGCCATGAGCAGCAACCCCGTCGCGGCCGGGGCCGCGCCCGCACCGGCCCCCGACCACCGCCGGCTCGGCCGGGAACTCGAACTCTTCGACACCGACCCGCTGATCGGATCCGGCCTCCCGTACTGGCTGCCCGACGGCGCGGCGATCCGGCACGCCCTGGAGGAGTTCATCCGCGGCCGCGAGCGCCGCGCCGGCTACCGCCACGTCTACTCGCCGGTCCTCGGCAAACGCGAGCTGTACGAGATCTCCGGCCACTGGCAGCACTACCGCGACGACATGTTCCCGCCGATGGACCTGGGCGCCGAGCAGGTCGTGCTGCGCCCCAGCCTCTGCCCGCACCACGCCCTGATCTACCGCTCGCGCGCCCGCAGCCACCGCGAACTCCCGCTGCGGATCGCCGAGCTGGGCGGCATGTACCGCTCCGAGCTGTCCGGCGTGCTCGGCGGGCTGACCCGGGTGCGGGCCATCCAGCTGAACGACGCACACGTCTTCTGCACCCCCGAGCAGGCCGCCGACGAGGCGGTGGCCGCCCTGGAGCTGATCGGCGAGGCGCACCGCGCCCTGGGCATCCGGCCGGTGCGCCACCGGCTCTCGCTGCCGGGCGCGGGCGGCAAGTACGTGGCCGACCCGGCGCTCTGGGAGCGGGCCACCGCGCTGCTGACCGAGGTGCTGCGGCGCTCCGGGGTGCCGTTCGAGGCGGTGGAGGGGGAGGCGGCCTTCTACGGCCCGAAGATCGACGTCCAGATCGCCGACGCGGCCGGACGCGAGTCCACCCTCTCCACCGTGCAGATCGACTTCCACCAGCCGGAGCGGTTCGGCCTGCGCTACACCGGGCCGGACGGTGCCAAGCACCGGCCGGTGATGGTCCACCGCAGCGTCATCGGCAGCGTCGAACGGGTGGTCGCCCACCTGATCGAGCTGTACCGCGGAGCCTTCCCGGCCTGGCTGGCGCCGACCCAGCTGGTGCTGCTGCCGCTGTCCGAGGGGGAGCGGGAGCAGGCCGAGCGGGTGCGCGGGCACTGCCTGGACCTCGGGCTGCGGGTCGAGGTCGCCGGACCCGAGCGGGGCAGCCTCGGCGCCCGGATCCGGGAGTCGCGGCTGGTCCCGTACCAGGCGGTCATCGGGCCCCGGGAGGCCGTCGGCGGCCTGCTCGCGCTGCGCCTGCGCGACGGCCGCCGGCTCGACCCGCTGCCGGTGGGGGAGGCCCTGGCCCGGATCGGCGCGCTGGTCGGCGCCTGCGCGCCGGACCTGTGGGACGGGCCGGAGGCCGCCGGCGGCGAGCGGGGGTGACGGCGGCCGGGGTCCGCGCGGGCGGCCGGCCGGGCATCAGTACGACTGGAGCTCGACCAGCCGGCCCTCCGGGTCGCGCAGATGGGCGGTGCGCAGGCCCGGGCCCCACTGCGGGCGGTCGGCGGGGCCGGTGACCGGCGCGCCGCCGTGCCGCAGGCAGCGGGCGAAGGCCCGGTCGACGTCGTCGACGCGCAGGACCAGTACCGTGTCGTCCTGCGCGCCGGCGCCCGGCCCCGAGGGCGGCGCGGCGGTGCCGACGGCGGCGGCCAGCCGCCCGCGGTCGAACAGCGAGAGCAGGGCCTGGCCGCCGAGGTCCCAGGTGGCGTACGGGCCCTCGGGGGAGCCCTTGACCAGGGCCGCGCCGGTCAGCGGTGGCAGGACGGCGTCGTAGAAGCCGAAGCAGGCGGGGAAGTCGGCGACGAGCAGGCGGGGGTACAGGGCGTCCAAGGCGGGCATCCTCGACTCGACGACAATAGTGGGTCGGCACCCACTATAGGGGCAGACCCTAGACTCGTCCCATGCCCTCCGAGGAATCCACCGTCACCGCCCCGGCGCCGGACGGCGCACCGCCCGCCCCGTCGGCCCTGGCGACCCCACCGACCCTGCTGGAGTTCAGCACCTACCTGCTCTCCCGCACCGGCAAGGCGGTCCGCGGCCGGCTGGCCGAGCGGCTCGCCCGCCGGGGGCTGCGGCTGTGGGACATGGCGGTGCTCGCCGTGCTGGCCGACTTCGGTCCGCACGCGCAGCGCGAACTGGTCCGCCGGCTGCGGGTGGACCCCAGCGACATGGCCAAGGTCGCCGACCGACTGGCCGCCGACGGCTACGTCGAACGGGCCCGCGACACCGCGGACCGCCGCCGCGTCGTGGTCACCGTCACCGACGCCGGCCGGGCGCTGCTCGCCGAGCTGTGCGCCGAGGCACGGGACGTGCAGGACGAGGTGCTGGCCCCGCTGAGCGCGGCCGAACGGCAGGTCCTGCACGACCTGCTCGGCCGCGTCCACGCGCACCTGCCGGGAGCCCCCTGAGAGCGCGGCGCCGCCCGGCCGCTCAGTCGAGCGGCAGCGGGCGCCGGGCGCCGGCGAACTCGCGGGACCAGCGGGGGACGTCGAACACGCCCTCCAGGCGGGCGACCAGGGTGCCGGTGTGCTCGGCGTGGATCATCGCGCCGTCGCCGGCCCACAGGCCCACGTGGTGCAGCGGCGCGTCGGGGCGGGAGAAGAACAGCAGGTCCCCGGGGAGCAGCGCGGACCGCTCCACCGGGGCCGAGCGGTGGTACTGGGCGACGGTGTAGTGCGCGAGCTCGACGGCGCCGGCGCTCGCCCGGTACCAGCAGTACAGCGACAGCCCGCTGCAGTCGTAGCCGACCGTGCTCTCGCCCAGGCACTGGCCGTCCAGGTAGCCGTTCTCCTCGTCGCAGAAGCCGAGGCTCGCGCCGAGGCGGTCCCCGCCGCCCCAGGCGTACGGCACCCCGATCTGCGCGGCGGCCACGGCGGCCACCCGGCGGCCGAGCGCGAGGTGCTGCTCCGGGCCCCCGGCGGCGTCCGCGGCCGAGGCGGCGGGCCCGGCGCCCAGGGCGGGGGCGAGTCCCGCGCCCAGCGCGAGCCCCAGCAACCGGCGGCGGCCCCAGGTCCTGGTGAGGTGCGGGAACGGCACGTGAGCCCCCTCGGTCGTCGGCGAACCACCAGGATCCCGGCCGGGGCGGGCACCCGCCATCACCCGCACCGGTGAATTCGGCGGCGGCGGGCCCCGGGCCGCCGGGGCCGGCGCCCGGAAATGGATTGACGGTCCGGCGGGCGATCCCAACGATGGGGCGCGGTACGACCGAACGACCATCCGGGAGGGACCCATGAGCACTGCCGTCCGACTGATCCGCAACCACCGGCTCACCCAGGCCGTCGACTACGCCTACGCGGCCTCCGTCGAGGCGCCGGTCCGCTCGCTCTGGCTGGCCGGAGCCTGCCCGCTGGACGCCGAGGGGCGCACCGTGGCGGTGGGCGACTACGCCGGCCAGGCCCACCAGGTGATGCGGAACCTGATCGCCGTCCTGGAGGACGAGGGCGCCGCGCTCACCGACCTGGTGCGCACCACGGTGTACGTCGCCTCCTCCCGGCAGGCGGACCTGGTGGCCGTCTGGGACGTCTACCGCGCGTACCTCGGCGAGCACGACGTGCCGAGCACCCTGCTCGGCGTCTCCGTGCTCGGGTACACCGACCAGCTCGTCGAGGTCGAGGCGGTCGCCGTGCTGGGCTGACGCCCGGGGCCGGGGCGCCGGTCCGCTCCCCGGACGGCACGATCGGTATTCTGTGACGCCTCGTGTGCGGGCTGGGCCGGGGAGCGCCCCCGGCCGGACCGGCCGCCCCGGGTAAGATACGGGCTGTTTGGTTTTGTTTCGGTGTGTGTGGGTGGGGGTGGTCGTGGTGGCGCGACAGGAGCGGGCGCTGCGGACGCGGCGGCTGATTCTGGAGGCCGCGGCCTCGGTGTTCGACGAGTGCGGATACGAGCGGGCGACCATCGGCGAGGTGGTCGCCCGGGCCGGCGTCACCCGGGGCGCCGTCTACTTCCACTTCGCGTCCAAGCGGGACCTGGCCCAGGGCGTCATCGAGGAGCAGTTCGAGGCCGAGGCCGTGCCGGAGCGCCCCTGCAAGCTGCAGGAGTTCGTGGACACCGGGATGGTGGTCACCCACCTGGCGCCGATCGACCCGCTGGTCAGCGCCGGGGTGCGGCTCTCGGTCGACCAGGCCGCGGAGGGCCACCTGGGCTTCGACGCCGCGCCGGGGTGGATCGCCCGGCTGGAGCGGCTGCTGATCGCCGCGGGCGAGCGGGGCGAGCTCCTGCCGCACGTGGTCCCGGCCGACACGGCCGGGCTGATGACGGCGTCGTGGGTGGGCGTGCAGCTCCAGTCCCAGCGCTTCACCGGCCGCGCCGACCTCGCCGAGCGGGTCGCCACGCTCTACCGGCACCTGATGCCGAGCATCGCCGTCCCCGGGGTGCTCGCCTGCCTCGACCTCGCCCCGGACCGCGGCGCGCGGGTCCACGCCGAGATGACGGCCGCGCGCCGCGAGGCCGAGGCGCAGGAGACGGACGAGGCGGACGGGACGGCCGCCCCCGACGGCGGGGCCGGAGCGAGCGCCGAATGATGCGGCGCGTCCGGTTTCCCCGGACACCCGGCCCGTCGCGCCGCGACTACGCGGCGTAGTCGCCGCCGTCCGGTCCGTCGGAAAGACGGTTCCCCGGCCCCCGGCGGACCGTCAGCGGATCACCGGCAGCACGGCATTGCCGGTCCTCCCGGCCGCCGCCTCGATGAACTCCACCGGATCGGCCACCTCCGCCAGCAGGGCGCGGGTGGCGTCCAGCGCCGCCGGCGGGGGCGGCGGACCACCGACCGCCGCCGTCAGGTCGAGCAGGTGGACGGTCGCCTCCATCACCGCCACCTCGGTCAGCGCGCCGAGCGTCACGGTGTCCAGCAGGGGGTGGGCGATCACCGTCTCCGGCGACCGGTCGGCGATCCAGGCCAGTACCTGCGAACCGTCCTCGGCGAACCGGGCGACCAGGGCTCGCGGACCGAGCGCCGCCGCCACCTCCCGGGCGCCGTCCGCGATCGTCCCGGCCGCCGTGTGCGCGACCCCGCCGGGCCGGTTGTAGGCGCGCAGCACGGCGGAGCCGCGGTCCACCGCCGCCGGGCGGTCGTCGACCACGGCCCCGTTCAGCTGGGCGAACAGGTCCGGCGTGGCGGCCACGTGCGCGTACAGGTCGCGCACCGCCCAGCCGGGCAGCCGGGTGCTCCGCCCCCACTGCTCGGCGTCGAAGGCCGCACCGCGCTCCGCCCAGCTCGTCCACAGGTCGGCCAACACCCGGTGCGGCTCGGTCTCCTGTCGTCCCATCAGCAGGCTCCTCCCTCAACGGTGTACGGATGTCCGTCCACGGTAGGACACGGCCGCCGGGAACCCGTGGCCAGGGTCAGCGGGACGCGGGCCGGTCCAGCGCGCGCAGCGCGTCCAGCACGTCCAGCCCGAGGTCCGGCGCGGCGTCCTCCGGCAGGCTGACCGAGACCCGGGTGGCCAGACCCGCGTACCGGCGGTGGATCTCCCGGGCGGCCTCCTCGACCGTGCCCGTGACGGCGAAGGTGTCGAGCACCCGGTCGTCGATCAGTGCCGCCATCTCGGGCCAGCGGCCGCGCACCGACAGGCGGTGCAGCTCCTCGTGCAGTTCCTCCCAGCCGTGCAGGGCCAGCACCGGACGGTAGGCGGGCGTGGAGGCGTAGAAGGCGAGCCGTTCGCGGACGGCCGCCAGAGCGGCGCGCAGCTCCTCCTCGGTGCGCCCGGTGGCGGTGAGCACGCTGCCGACGACCTCGAACGGCCGCCCGGTCCAGGCCGCGCCCCCGGCCTCGGCCCGCCCGCGCTCCTCGGCGAGCGCCGGCAGCACCTGCCGGGTCAGGTAGTCGACCGAGGTGAACGGGTGGCTGAGGAAGCCGTCCGCCACCGCGCCCGCGGTGCGCACCATCAGCGGGCCGACGCCCGCCAGCAGGATCCGCGGCACTCCGGCGGGGACCGGGTCGGGGGAGAAGACCGGCGTCATCACCGTGTGGGTGTAGAAGTCGCCCCGGAAGCGCAGCCGTTCACCGGTCTGCCAGCTGTGCCAGATCGCCCGGACCGCGTGCACGTACTCGCGCATCCGGGCGGCGGGCCGGTCCCAGGGCATCCCGAAGCGCTTCTCGATGTGCGGCTTGACCTGCGAGCCGAGTCCGATCACGGCCCGCCCGCCGGAGGCCGCGTGCAGTCCCCAGGCCTGGTAGGCGAGGGTCATCGGGGTCCGGGCGAGGGCCACCGCGACCCCGGTGGCCAGTTCGATGGAGCTGGTGCGGTCGGCGGCGCGGGCCAGCTGCAGGAACGGGTCGTAGGCGGTCTCGGAGACCACCAGCCGGTCCGCGCCGCGCCGTTCGGCCCGTTCGGCGGCGTCCAGGATGCGAGCCGGGTGGGCGGGGGCGAGCGCGTCGAGGAGGAGGGCGGGGGCCTGGGGGCGGTCCATGGGGCGGGCTCCTGGTGGGCGGCGGGTCCGACGGGGGCGTGGTGTCAGGGGCGGGGCCAGGGCCGCCCGTCGAGCCGCTCGATCCCGGTGTTGAAGCGCCGCAGGTACGCGGCGAAGGCCTGGACGTCCTCGGCGGGCCAGTCGTCCATCACCTGGCCGAGGGCGTGGGCGTGCGCCGCGCGGTCCTCGTCGAGCCGCCGGTCGCCCTCCTCGGTGATCCGGAACTTGCGGGCCAGCCCGCCCTCCGGGTCGGGGATCCGCTCGACCAGCCCGGCCCGGGTCATCGCGGCGGTCTGCCGGTTGAGGGTGGACGCGTCGAGCCCGAAGGCGTCGCTGAGCTCGCCGATCGACATCGGGCCCTGCACCCGGATCCGGCTGAGCAGGATGTACGCGCTGCGGTCGAGCCGGCTGCCGTGCGGCCGGGCGCCGGCCGGACTCAGATAGTGGTGCCGGCTGAGCACCATGTACTCGAACGCCACCTCGTCCGTGGGTCCGCTCATGACGTCGTCCTTCCCGTCCCTGGCTCCGGCGCCCTGACCTGCGGTGTTTGCGCACAGTATGGCAGGGGTGCGCGCACCGGAGCCTATGTGCATCGTACATATCGTGTGTACTATGCATATCTGTTGCCCGCCGCACGGACCCGAGGAGCCCCCGCTTATGGCCGCCCCCCAGACCACCGCCCCCGACCGGACCAGGGGTGTCGTCGCCACGCTCGCCCTCACCGGTACGGTGGCCGCGATCATGCAGACCCTGGTCACCCCGCTGATCGGCGAGCTGCCGAAGATCCTGAACACCTCCGCTTCCAACGCCTCCTGGGTGATCACCGCGACCCTGCTGTCGGCCGCCGTGTTTGTGCCGATCAGCGGCCGGCTCGGCGACCTCCTCGGCAAGCGCCGGATGCTGCTGGCCTGCTGCGCCCCGCTCCTGGTCGGCTCGGTGATCTGCGCGCTGACCTCCTCCGTCCTGCCGATGATCGTCGGGCGCGGGCTGCAGGGCATGGGCATGGGCGTGGTCCCGCTCGGCATCAGCCTGCTCCGCGAGGTGCTGCCGCCCGAACGGCTCGGCTCGGCGATCGCGCTGGTCAGCGCCTCGATGGGGATCGGCGGCGGCCTCGGCCTGCCCATCTCGGCGGCGGTCGCCCAGTACACCAGCTGGCGCGCGCTGTTCTGGGGCGCGGCCGTCCTCACCGTGGCGATCGCCGCGATGATCCGCTTCCTGGTGCCCGCCCCCGCGGCTCCGCCGGCCGGCGGACGCTTCGACGCCGTCGGCGCGCTCGGCCTGGGCGCGGGCCTGGTCTGCCTGCTGCTGCCGGTCTCCAAGGGCGGCGACTGGGGCTGGACCGACGGGACGACGCTCGGCCTGTTCGCGGCCGCCGTCGTGCTGCTGCTGGCCTGGGGCGCCTGGGAGCTGCGGATCGCCGAACCGCTGGTCGACCTGCGGGTGACCGCCCGTCCGCGGGTGCTGCTGACCAACGCGGCGTCGGTGCTGGTCGGCTTCGGGATGTACGCGCAGGCGCTGATCATCCCTCAGCTGCTCCAGCTGCCCGAGGCCACCGGCTACGGCCTGGGCCAGTCGATGCTCGGCATGGGCCTGTGGATGGCACCCTCCGGCCTGATGATGATGGTCGTCTCGCCGCTCGGCGGCAGGCTCTCGGCGGTGCGCGGTCCGAAGTTCACCCTGGTCGTCGGTGCCCTGGCGATCGCCGCCGGGTACGGGCTGTCGATGCTGCTGATCGGCTCCACCTGGGGCGTGCTGGTCGTGACGCTGGTCTGCAACGCCGGCGTGGGCCTCGCCTACGGCGCGATGCCGGCGCTGATCATGAGCGCCGTGCCGCTCTCCGAGACGGCCTCGGCGAACAGCTTCAACACCCTGATGCGCTCGCTCGGCACCTCGGTCTCCGCCGCCGTGGTCGGTGTGGTGCTCGCCCAGCTGACCACCACCACGGGCGGTCATGTGCTGCCCTCCGAGACCGGCTTCCGGGTCGGCCTGCTGATCGGCTGCGGGGTGGCCCTGGTCGCCGCGGCGGTGGCCGCCACCATCCCGGTGCCGCCCGTCGGGGCCGACCGGAAGGGCGCCGCCGGCGCCGCGCGGGGCGCGGCCGTGCGCGACGCCGCCTCCGCCTGACCGGAGGGTGCGCCTGACCGGAGGGGTGCGGCGGGCCCGTCCCGCCGCACCCCTCCACCGCCCGTGCCGCGCACCTGCGACGGAGCGGTGCGCAGGTGGGTGACGGGGCGGGACGTGCTGCGTAGACTCGGTCGCCCTGTGCCGGACGAGTCCAGGAGCCCTCGCCATGACCTCGCCCTCCCTGTCCCCCAGCATCAGCGCCGGCAGCACCGCGGTACCGCTGCTGGACCGCACCATCGGCGCCGCGCTCGACCGCGCCGTCGCCGCGTTCCCCGACCGGGAGGCGCTGGTGGACGTCCCGAGCGGCCGGCGGTGGACGTACCGCGAACTGGAGCGGGAGGTGGACCGGGTCGCGCTCGGACTGCTCGGGCTCGGCGTGCGGACCGGCGACCGGGTCGGGATCTGGGCGCCCAACTGCCCCGAGTGGGTGTTCACCCAGTACGCCACCGCGCGGATCGGCGCGATCCTGGTGACCGTCAACCCCGGCTACCGCACCCACGAGGTCGAGTACGTGCTGCGGCAGTCGGGGATCCGCACGGTCGTCGCGGTGCCGGGCTTCAAGACCTCCGACTACGCGGCCATGCTCGCCGAGGCGGGCCCGCGCTGTCCCGGGCTGCGGGACGTGCTGCTGATCGGCTCGCCCGGGTGGGACGACCTGCTCGCGGCGGGGGAGCGCGGCGACCGCGAGCGGCCGGCCGCGATCGGCGCGGGGCTGAGCCCGGACGATCCGATCAACATCCAGTACACCTCGGGCACCACCGGCTTCCCCAAGGGGGCCACCCTCTCGCACCGCAACATCCTCAACAACGGCTACTTCGTCGGCGAGCTGTGCGGCTACACGCAGGAGGACCGGATCTGCGTGCCCGTCCCCTTCTACCACTGCTTCGGCATGGTGATGGGCAACCTGGCGGCGCTCTCGCACGGGGCCTGCGTGGTGATCCCCGCCCAGGCCTTCGAGCCCGTCGCCACCCTGCGCGCGGTGGCCGCCGAGCGCTGCACCTCGCTCTACGGCGTGCCGACCATGTTCATCGCCGAGCTCAACGACCCGGGCTTCGCGGAGCACGACCTGTCCACCCTGCGCACCGGGATCATGGCCGGCTCGCCGTGCCCGACCGAGGTGATGAAGCAGGTCGTCGACCGGATGGGCATGCGGGACGTCTCCATCTGCTACGGCATGACCGAGACCTCCCCGGTCTCCACCCAGACCCGCGCCGAGGACCCGCTGGAGCGGCGGGTCTCCACCGTCGGCCGGGTCGGCCCGCACCTGGAGGTCAAGGTGGCCGATCCGCAGACCGGCGCGACCGTCCCGCGCGGCACGCCCGGCGAGCTGTGCACCCGGGGCTACTCGGTGATGCTCGGCTACTGGGACCAGCCGGACCGCACCGCCGAGGCCGTCGACGCGGACGGCTGGATGCACACCGGCGACCTCGCGGTGATGGACGAGGAGGGCTACCTCACCATCACCGGCCGGCTCAAGGACATGGTGATCCGCGGCGGAGAGAACATCTACCCGCGCGAGATCGAGGAGTTCCTGCACACCCACCCGGACGTCCTGGACGTCCAGGTCATCGGCGTGCCCGACGCCAAGTACGGCGAGGAGCTGATGGCCTGGGTCCGGCTGCGGCCGGGCGCGCCCGAGCTGACCGCCGAGGCGGTGCGCGCGTACTGCGCGGGCCGGATCGCGCACTACAAGGTGCCGCGCTACGTGCACCTGGTGGACGAGTTCCCGATGACGGTCACCGGGAAGATCCGCAAGGTGGAGATGCGGGAGCGGGCCGTCGGCCTGCTGGGCCTGGACGCGGGGCCCGGCGCCGGGCGGGCCTGACGGCCGGCCGCCGGACCCCGCGCGCGCCGGCTCACAGCGCGGCGACCCCGGCCCGCAGGGCGGGCAGCGTGGCGTACATCGTGCCGCCGGGGCAGTCGGTGGCCAGCCAGTCGCGGTGGCCGCTGATCAGGTCGACCGGCTTGGTGACACCGTTGACCGGGTTGACGAAGGTGACGTGGGCCTGCGGGTCGAGCCCGTGGGTGCGGGTCAGCAGGGCGAGCACCAGGGTCAGCGAGCGGCGGGCCGCGGCGGTGGGCTCCTGGCCGGTCAGGGTGCCGAGCAGGGCGATGCCGAGGTTGCCGGAGTTGAAGCCGGAGGTGTGGAAGGCGGTCACCACCTTGCCGTCGGCGTCGTGCGCCGGGAGGCCGTCGTCGCCGGACCAGCGGCCCTCGTAGATCCGGCCGGCCTCGTCGATGAGGAAGTGGTAGCCGATGTCGCCCCAGTCCTGGGTGACGGCGTGGTACTCGTATATCGCCCGCACGGTGGCGGCCGGGTCGGCGTCCGCGTTCGGGGTGTCGGTGTGGTGCACCGTCAGGGTCTGCAGCGGGTAGTACTTGGCGGGGGAGTTCTCCGCGCCGTTCTTGAAGCGCTTGGACTCGTCGGCGCCCCACGCGGCGCGGCTGAGGTACTGGACGCCGCAGAAGGTGACCGGCGCGGTCGGGGAGAGCGTGGCGGTGCGGGCCGGCCCCGCGGTGGTGTCGAGGGCGGCGGAGCGCGGGTTGACGGCGCCGTCGGGCAGTCGCAGGTCGTAGCCGACGGCCCCGCCGGCCGGGACGAGCACGGTCGCGCCCTGGACGGCGCCGTCGGCCGCGTCCGGGCGG
This sequence comes from Kitasatospora sp. NPDC002551, assembly GCF_040296005.1. Classification (NCBI taxonomy): domain Bacteria; kingdom Bacillati; phylum Actinomycetota; class Actinomycetes; order Kitasatosporales; family Streptomycetaceae; genus Kitasatospora; species Kitasatospora sp. NPDC002551. Next base: position 189,645 of record NZ_JBEOWI010000002.1, read on the forward strand.
TCGGGACCGCCCGCGCAGCCCGCGGTGAGCGGCTGCCAGGCGCCGGGGCCGGTGCCCTCGTGGTGCAGCCGGATCGCGCCGCCGCGCCGGGGGCCGTCCCAGCTGACGCCGACGTAGTGGATCGGGAAGTCGGTGCGCGCCGCGGCGGCCGCGCGCCCGGCCGCGGAGCGGGCCCGGGTGGCGGGCACGGTGACGGTGCGGGCGGCCGGGCCGGCCGGGGTGGCCGGTGCCGGGGCGGTCGGTGCCGGGGCGGTCGGAGCGGCGGTGGCGGTCGGGCCCGCGGCGTGGGCGGCCGGCGCGGCGGCGAGCGCCGCGGCGGTGGCGCCGATGGCGGTCACCAGGGTGCGGCGGCTGACGGCGGAGCTGGGGTTGGGCATGGGGATCCTGTCTCGGAGCCTGAGGGGAGGGGTGCGACCGGTCGAAAGGCGATCATGAATGTATCCAAGTGATCGTTTCTGATCGTCATTCCGACAGATCCCCTGCCCGAACGGGCACCCCCAGGAACCGCAGCGCCGCCGCCGCCCGCGGGCCCACCGGTGCCCCGGCCCGCGCGAGTTCCCCGAGGTACAGGCAGACGTCCGCCCGCGCCGCCCGCACCCCGGGCACCGCCAGGAAGGCCCGCGCCAGCTCCTGCGGCTCGCCGTCCCCGGCGACCAGGCCGTGCAGCAGCTTGCGCACCCCCGGCTCGAACTGGTCCTGCGGATCCTCGTACGGGCAGTCGGCGAACGCCTCCCAGGCCCGCGCCGAAGCCTCCGGACCCTCCGTCAGCAACCGCAGCACCGCCACCTCGACCAACACCGTCGAGGACGCCGCCACCTCCGGAGCCAGCCCCTCCAACAGCTCCCGGGCCTCCTCGAACCGCCCGCCGTGCCGGTACGCCGCCGCGAGCGCGCAGCGCACCGCCACGTCCGCCGGATCCCGGGCCAGCACGGCGGAGAGGTCCGCCACCGCCGCCTCCGGGCACCCGGCCTGCCGGTGCGCCTGGCCGCGCTCGGCGCGTGCCCACGCGTACTCCGGGTTCCGGTCGAGGGCGGCCGTGAGGTCCGCGATCGCCTCCTCCACCTCGCCCGCCTGCCGGCGCGCCTGGCCCCGGGAGCCGAGCGCCCAGGCGTCGTCCGGTTCGAGCGCGAGCGCGGCCGTCAGATCGGCGACCGCCTCCTCCAGGTCCCCCGCCAGCCGGTGCGCCTCGCCCCGCAGCGCCAGCGCCCAGGCGTAGTCCGGGTCGATCGCGAGGACGGCGGTGAGGTCCGCGATCGCGTCGTCCAGCCGCCCGGCCTGCCGGTGCGCCTGGCCGCGCGCCCGCAGCGCCCACACGTCCGACGGATCGAGCAGCAGCGCGTCCGACAGGTCCGCCACCGCCTCCTCCAGCCGTCCGGCCTGCCGGTGCGCCTCGCCCCGCTCGGCGAGCGCCCAGGCGTAGTCCGGGTCCAGCGCGAGCGCCGCCGTGAGGTCGGCGATCGCCTCGTCCAGCCGCCCGGCCTGCCGGTGCGCCTCGCCGCGCTCGCCGACGGCCCAGGCGTACTCGGGGTTCAGCACCAGCGCGGCGGTGAAGTCCGCGACGGCCTCGTCCAGCCGTCCGGCCTGCCGGTGCGCCTGCGCCCGCGAGCCGAGCGCCCACGCGTTCTCGGGGTTGAGCGCGACCGCGGCCGTGAAGTCGGCGACCGCCTCCTCCGGCCGGCCCGCCTGCCGGTGCGCCTCGCCGCGTTCGGCGAGCGCCCAGGCGTTGTCCGGACCGAGCGCCAGCGCGGCGGTCAGGTCGGCGATCGCCTCGTCCAGCCGGCCCGCCTGCCGGTACGCCTGGCCCCGGGAGCTCAGCGCCCAGGCGTCGTCCGGGTCCAGCGCGAGCGCCGCGGTGAAGTCGGCGACCGCCTCGGCGAGCCGGCCCGCCGTCCGGAACGCCTCGCCGCGCTGGGTGAGCGCCCAGGCGTACTCGGGGTCGAGCAGGACGGCCGCGGTGAGGTCGGCGACCGCCTCGTCCAGCCGCCCGGCCAGCCGGTGCGCCTGGCCGCGCGAACCCAGCGCCCAGGCGTCGTCGGGGTCCAGCGCGAGCGCCGCGGTGAAGTCGCTCATCGCCTCCTCGACCAGCCCCGCCAGTTGCCGGGCCTCGCCGCGCCGGGACAGCGCCCAGGCGTACTCCGGGTCGAGGACGAGCGCGGCGGTGAAGTCGGCCAGGGCGCGCTCGTGGTGGCCGTGCCAGTTGAGCACGCGCCCGCGGTAGGCGAGGGCCTGCGGCAGGTCGGGGGCGATCGCGACGGCCTGGTCGAGATCGGCGAGCGCGTCGTCGTCCCGGTCCTCGACGAAGTACTGGTAGCCGCGGTGGGTGAGCGCCCAGGCCCGCACCCGGGTGGGCAGGCCCGGTCCGGCGAGCGCGCCGAGCGCCTCCAGGACGGGCTGCTCGCCGCCGGCCGCCGCGTGGATCCGGCGGGCCCAGCGGACCAGCTCGGCGTCGTCGCTGTCCTGCGCGGCCTGGTTGAGCATCTCCGCCCACGGCGCCAGCGCGTCCGGCGCCTCCCCGGCGGTGCGCGCGGTGTGCTCCAGCGCCAGGGCGAGATGGGCCAGCGGGTCCGCGCAGAGCAGGTGGTAGAGCTCGTTCAGCAGGTGGCGGCGCCAGCGCGGATCGGCGCCGCGCCGGGCCGCCGGCAGGTACCGCTCGACCGCCGTCCGCCCGGCGGCGTGGTGCTCGGCGAGCCGGGTGTGCGCGGCCGTCCACTCCCGGGGGGTGTGGATCCGGCGCCGGCGCAGCATGCTGGTGCGGACCACGGCGTGGTACTGCAGGAAGTCGCCGCGGCCGGTCACGAACGGCTGTGCCGACAGCCAGTCCCAGGCCGCCGGCTCGGCGTCCGGCACGGCGCAGGCGAACAGGTCCCGGTTGAGCTGGAGCGGGAGCGCCGCCGCCAGCACGGTCTCCCGGCGCTCCTGCTCGGGGATCCACTGCAGGAAGCGCACCACCGCCTGGTCGACCATGTCCGCGCCGACGACGGCGACCTCCTCGACCGCGCCGGGGTCGGCGGTGGCCAGCAGCGCGACCAGCAGCGGCAGTCGCATCGACATCCGCAGCACGGCGTCGACCACCCCGGGATCGGTCACCCCGCGGGCGGCCAGCAGGCCGCGGGCCTCCTGCTCGGTGAACACCTCCAGCGGCACGTCCACCAGGACCGGCCGCCACGGCGCCCACTCGCGCTCCGCGAGCTCGTCCCGCCCGGCCAGCACGAAGACCACCTCCAGCGGCAGCGGGCCGAACGCGTCGTCGAGGATCTCCCGCAGCCAGCCGTCGAGGTAGCGGCCGGTCAGCTCCCAGGTGTCCAGGAACAGCACGACCCACGGCCGCCGCCCGCGGTCCCGGTCGCGGTCGCAGAGCCGGGCGAGTTCGGCGACGAAGGCGCGGCTGAGCGCCGACTCCTCGACGTCGCCGGTCCGCCGGCGCTGGCGCACCCCGGCGATGAGGCGCTCGGCGCCCTGGGCCACGGCGTCCGGGTTGGCCATCGCCGCGACCACGCCGGTGCCCGGCAGCACCGAGGCCGCCCCGAACGCCGCCTGGGTCACCAGCCGGGTCGGCAGCGAGGCGCCGTCGCCGCCGGGCGGCTGCTCCGGCTCGCGGTCCGCCGCGGCCTGCAGCGAACGCCGGTACTGCTCCACCGCCTTGTCGAACTCCCGCAGCGGGCCCGCCTGTTCGGCGAGCTGGCGGGCGAGCGCGGTGAGCGCCGTCCCGACGCCGTGCACGTCGGTCTCGTCGACCAGCGCGGTGATCGCCCCGGCCCGCCGGGCCGCCTCGCGCCACTGGGCGAGCAGGGTGGACTTGCCGACCCCGCCCACCCCGCGCACGTGGAACAGGAAGTCCGCCGGGTCCGGCCCGGAGTCGGGGTCGGGGTCGCGGGCGAGGTTGTCGACGAACAGCGCCACCTGGGCTCTGCGGCCGATGAACTGTGCTCCGGTGCGCTGGCGCACCGCCTCCGCACGCGACAGACGCCTCCGTGCCTGTGCCATGCCACCCCCTGCCGCCCACCCGGCGGGCCCCGCCGACCACGAGTCCGGTACCGCCGGTGCCGCTGTCGTGAGGACGACCGTAGTGAATCGGCCCCGGGGTTGTCCTGCTTTCGGCCATCTGTCGTGTGCAGGACGGGGACGGCGGTCGTGCGGCGCGGGGGCCCGGCCCCCGGTGGGGCGGGCCGGGCCCCGGGCGGGGCGGGGTCAGAGGACGACGATGGCGAAGGCGGCGGTGTTGTCGCCCGGGGTCGGGTCGCCCGGGAGGTCGGCCTCGGCGGTGCCCTGCAGCACCCCGGGCCCCAGACCGGAGGAGAGGCGGATCCGCACCTCCGCGGTGGCCGTGGCGCCCGGCGCCAGCCCGGCGGGGAAGTCGCAGGCCACGGTGTGGCCGAACGGCAGCGTGTGACAGCTGCCGGTGGGCGAGGTCCCGGAACCGACCACCCCGGGCGGCAGGTGGACCAAGAGGGTGAACGGCTCGGCGGTGGCGCCGCCCCCGGTGTTGACCACCACGGGGTGCAGCAGGGTGGTGCCGCCGTCGGGCGCCGGGGCGGGGTTCGCGGCCGCCACCGCGAGGTCCGCGCCGGCGGGGCCGGTCCCGGCGGCCGCCGGTGCGGCGGCCAGCAGCACCGCCGCGCACGCCGCTCGAAGGGCCCTGGAGAACAGTGGTCGTCGGGACATCGCGTTCACCCGTCTCGTCCGGTGGGCCGGCCTCCTTGCCGGGGCCGGCGGCAGGCCGGCTGCGGCCGTGCCGGGGCCAGCATCGGTGCGCCACCGGTCCGCGGCGGCGGGGACACGGCGGTGGAGCACCCGGACGGGTGGCGGGCTCGCGGCCGGGCTGACCGGGCGTCAGCCGGTCGGCGTCCGGCCGGATTCACCCGTCAGGCGTAACTTCGCACCCGCCCGCCCGCGTCGGGGTTGCGAAATGGCCCGGCTCCGCGCGTTCGTATGCAAGCGTGAGTGCCGCCCGGCCGTCCCGTGCGGCGGCCGGTGCAGGCTACTGACCATCCATCAAGGAGTACCTGAGATGTCGGTTCGTGGAAAGCTCCGCAAGTTCGCCGTGATCGCCACCGTCGCCGCCGCCGCGGCCGTGATCGCGCCGACCGCCGCGGTGGCGCACGGTGGGGACCACCAGCCCTCCTCCTCGTCGTCGGGCCTCGCGGCCGGCAACGCGGCCGTGGGTCTGGTCGGCCCGCGCATCAGCTGGCTGGAGTGGTTCGAGCAGACCAACGGCTGATCCCGTCGCCCGAACGCCCCGGAGCCCTCGGCGCCGGGGCGTTCGCGTGTCCGGAACCCGGCGGTGGCTCGGCGGTGGGCCGGGCCGGCCGGAGCCCGGGGGATCAGCTCACGGTGATGCCGACGACCGAGTACTGCGCGACCGTCAGCGGCACGCTCGCCACCGCCGCGGTCACCGTGAACGGCACCGGGCGCGGCGCCGGGTCGGTCCCGTCCGGGGTGGCCACGGTGACCGCCGTGACGGTGCGCCCGGCCGGGACGGCGTAGGTCAGGGTGCAGGAGGCGGGAGTGGTGCGGAACGCCGCCGGCGCGTCCCCGAAGTTGGTGAAGTTCACCAGGTGGACGACGGTCTCCTCGCCCAGCCGGCGCGCCTCCAGGTGGATCCGCCGGTCGCCGGACAGGCCGAGCGACGGCGGCGCCGCCGCGCGGACCGGGGCCAGCAGCCGGTCGCCCGCGGCCTGGTCGGCGGTGCGCAGGTAGGCGAGCCCCGGCAGGTCGCCGCCGAGGTACCAGCAGACGCCCGCGCCGAAGACGTTGCGCCGGCTCGCCGGCAGCGGGTCGGCCCGGCGCAGCCCCAGGACGTCGGCCAGCGCGTACTCGGCGCGGCGCGTGCCGTACTCGTCCAGGCCGGTGGGCGCGGGCCCGGTGAGCACGACGGTGCCGCCGCCCGCGACGTAGCCGCGCAGGACGGCCGCCTCGGCGTCGGAGACCGCCTGGAGGTTGGGCAGCAGCACCACCTTGAACCGGGCCAGGTCCCCGGCCGCGAGCCCGGGGCTGGTCACGGTGTCGAACGGGACGTGCGCGTAGACCAGGGCCTTGACGGTGCCGCGGAACTCGCCCAGCCACGGCATCGTGGTGCAGCTCATCTCCGGGTCGTCGCCGCCCCACCAGTCGGCGATCCCGGCGGGCGCGGTCGCGTTGGCGTACATGCCGTTGCCCTCGCCCGGGCTCACGTAGTCGCGCGAGGCGCTGGAGTGGTAGACGCCGACCTCGGCCGCCGACACGGCGTCGTAGAGCCGCTGCTGGTTGGCCTTCACGAAGCCGAACATCCGGGTGCGCGTCGCGGCGTCGGTGGTGTCGTTCTTGTACGGCGTCTTCACCTCGTACGGGTTGCAGCCCGAGGCGATCAGCTCGGACATCACCAGCGAGGCGTCGTCGGCCTTCCAGCCGTAGGAGAACGCCCAGGCCGGCTTGGTGCCGCTGGCCGCCCGCGCGTACTTGTACATCGAGATCAGGCAGGTCCAGTCGGTGGCGGTGGCGTGCCGCATGCCGTCCTCGTTGGCGAGGATGTCGACCTCCCAGACCTGGCTGACGTTGCCCGCGGCCTGCCGCAGGTAGGCGCCGTCCAGGCCGATCGAGGTGGCGTAGCGGTAGTCCATCGAGACGGTCTCGACGAAGGTGACCAGGTCGGGGTTGACGCTTCGACCGGCGGCGGCGATGTCGAGCTGGAAGCGGAGCAGATTGCGGTGGCGCCACTCGACGTAGCGGCGGAAGACCGGGTCGTTGTGGTCGGCGGCCTTAGGCAGGGCCGCCAGTCCGGTGTCCGCCGTGAAGGCGGCGGCGCCCCAGGTCGAGGCGTCGCACCAGGAGAGCGCCCCGTCGAAGTAGATCGGCACGTCCGGCCAGATCCCGTCCACGCCGGTGGCGGCGAGCTGCTTGATCCGGTTCAGGTAGTAGTCCCGCCAGGGGGAGTTGGGGCTCACCCAGCAGCTCTCGTCACCCGGGTCGACCCAGACCACCAGGCTGCCGTAGAAGACGTTGGGCTTGCCGTCGAGGGAGCGCTGGACCCAGGTGCGGCCCTGGTCGTTCTTGTAGAAGGAGCGGCCCTTCTCGCCGCCGGGGGAGATGACCTCCAGGGACGGGTAGTACATGACGACCTTCAGGCCGGCCGCGTGCGCCTTGCCGGTGAAGGTCCTGACCAGGGCCGCGTGGGCGGTGAACTCGGCGTCGGTGAGCCAGTCGGACAGCACGGTGTCGAGCTCGATCACGCTGACGTTCTGGGCCTTCAGCTGGTTGATCCGGCCCTGCATGTCGGCGACCTCGTCGAAGGTGCCGTCGGCCAGCCGGGCGAACCGCGCCCAGTCCGGCCACGCGGCCACGGTGGGGGAGGCGGCGCTCGCCGGTGTGAACCCCGCGGCGGGCGGGCGGACGGCGACGGTGGGCGCGGCCGAGGCCGGCGTCGCGGGCAGCAGCCGGACGGCGGCCAAAGCGCCGCCGGTGGCCAGCCCGGCGCGCAGCAGGCGCCGCCGGCCGATCCGGGAGACGGGCAGCGGGTTGCCGCGGTCGGTGGGCGAGGGGTCGGGGTGTGCGGATGTGTACTCGGACATGACAATCCCTTCGGCGTGCTGCGGTGCGTCGCGCGGGACGGGTGGACGGTGGCCGCCACGGCGCTCCGGCACCCGGGCGGACGCGGCGCCGCGCGGTGTCGGCGCCGCCGCGCGGCGGGGACCGGAACGTCGGTGGACCAGGAGCAACGGTGAGCGGCGTGGGCGCCGGTGAACACCCGTGAGCGACGGTGAACCACGGTGCCCGGGGCGGCCGTACCGTGACCGGTCGCGAGAACGACGGCCGCACCGGGGACGGCGCCGGCGCGAACCCCCACCCGCGCGGCCGTCCCGGGGCCGACCCTACGTCACGACCCCCGCCCGCCGACCGCCGCGAATCGGCCGACTGTGCCGCCCGGCCCGGTGCGACCGCCCGGCGGCGGGGGCGGCGCCCCGTCCGTCCCGCCCGGGCGGCTGCGCCCCTCGGGGGACGCCGCGGAGTGTTGCGCCCGCCGGCCGCCCGGTCGTCCGCGGATAGTGCGTCATGACCTTCTCCCGCACCCGGATGTTCACCGCCGCCGTCCTGGCGGCCGCGGCCCTGAGCGCCGTCGCGCTCCCCGCGGGCCCGCCCGCCGCCGCCCTCGCCAGGACCCCCTCGCCCTCGCACACGTGCGCCCGCTCGGACCCCGACGCCGACCCCCGCGCCCGCGAGGTCCTCGACATCGCCCGCCGGGTCCAGGAGGAACTCGACCTGAACGCGGTGATCCTGCGCGTCTCCGTGGACGGCCGGGAGATCGTCACCGGCGCCCTCGGCGAGTCGATGACCGGCGTCGCCGCCGAACCGGCGATGCACTTCCGGGCCGGCTCGATGGCCTTCCCGTTCTTCGGCATCGTGTTGCTCCAGCTCGCCGAGGAGGGGCTGATCGGCCTGGACGATCCGATCGCCCGCTGGCTGCCGGGCGTGCCGCGCGCCGACGAGATCACCCTGCGGATGCTCGGCGACACCACCTCGGGGCTCGCCGACTACGTCACCGACCAGGGCTTCCTGGACGCGCTCGGCGCCGACCCGTTCCGCCGGTGGACCCCGGAGGAGCTCGTCGGGATCTCCACCAGCCACCCCTTCTGGTACCGGCCGGGGACCAACTGGAGCTACTCGCACGCCAACTTCGTCCTGCTGGGCGCGGCGCTGGAGAGGATCACCGGCACCCGCCTGGACCACCTGCTGGAGCAGCGGATCTTCGAGCCGCTCGGCCTGCGGCAGACCGTCAACGGCTTCACCCCCGACCTGCCCTCCCCGGTGCTGCACGCCTTCACCACCGGGCGCGGCAGCTACGAGGAGTCGACGTTCTGGAACCCGTCCTGGACCACCGCCCCCGGCGCCGTCCTGGCCACCGACATCTGCGACTTCGGGCGCTCCATCGAGGCCGTCGGCACGGGGGCGCTGCTCACCGCGGAGTCCTTCCGCACCCAGCTGGACCCCGGCACCGTCGGCCTGCCCGGGCCGGCCGACGGCTGCCCGGCCGACGTCTGCCTGCTCCAGACCGAGGCCCGGCACTTCGGCCTGGGGGTCATCGTGAGCGACGGCTGGATCCTGTCCAACCCGTCGTTCTCCGGGTACGCCGCGATCGAGGCCTACCAGCCGGACACCCGTCTGGCGGTCGCCGTCAGCACCACCACGGGGTGCGGGAGCCCGGACGGGAACACCGCGCAGGAGGTCGCGGCGCGGATCGTCGAGCGCCTCGCGCCGGACCACCCGCTGCACGTCTGAGCGTCGTCCGCGCGGCCGGGCCCGGAGCGGTCCGCCGACATCGCGGCATCACCCGATCGGGTGTCGGCCGGTGGCGGCCGGTTCCCGCGTCGATCCGGGTGAAGGGAGGTGCGGCGGCCGGTACCGCCGCACCTCGGGGTTCGATCCGGGAGGTGGTGGCCGTGGGGTTCGAGGAGATGGTCTCTGTGCGGTGCGTGGCCGGTGGCATCGAGGGCCCCGGCTGGCCGTCCCGCCGCTCCCGTCCCACCTGGCCGGAGCCGGGTGCGTCAGGCGGCGTCGTGGAACACCAGGCCGAGCGTGTGGCGCAGGCCCGAGCGCACGGTGCTGACGCCGTGCCGGACGGGCGCCGCCGACCAGCCGCGCGCGGAGCGCACCGGGCGGTCCCGGGTGGTGAAGACCAGGCCGTGGCCCTGGGGGAGGGTGACGGAGGTCCCGCGCGACTGCGCCCGGGGCCGCTGCTCAACGGTGAGGAACTCGCCGCCCGTGTAGTCGGCTCCGGGCAGGTCCAGGCCGATGACCACCTGGAGCGGGAACACCAGGTCGCCGTACAGGTCGCGGTGCAGGGCGTTCCAGTCGCCGGCGCGGTAGCGCAGCAGGATCGGCGTGGGCCTGCTCTGCCCGGCGGCGTGGCACTGCTCCAGCCACTCGGCGAGGCTGTCCGGCCACGGCGCGGGGCGGCGGAGCCTGGCCGCCCAGTCCCGGGCGACCGGCAGCAGCCGGGGGTAGAGGGCCTCCCGAAGGGCGGCGACCGGCGCGGGGAACGGCTCCCGGAAGTAGCGGTACTGCCCGGAGCCGAACCGGTGGCGCGCCATGTCGACGGTGCTCCGGAAGCGGGCCACGTCGTCGTACAGCGCGGCCGTCTCGGCGCACTCGGCGGGGTCGAGCAGCATCGGCGTCAGCGCGCTCCCGTACTCCCCGACCTCCTCGGCGATCGCCGCCCAGTCGGCCGCGCCGACCCGCTGCACAGGGGTCTCGATCATCGTCTGCACGCTCACGTCCGGTCTCCGGTCCTTCGTCCGAGCTGTCCCACGCCTCCCACTCTGCATCTGCCGCCCCGGCCCGGGCTGGCGGGAATCGGCCCTCGCGTTCCGTCCCGCAGGCGGCTGTGGGATGGTCGTGGCCGTGATCGAGTCATGGGTGATGGACGACGACAGCGGCGCCCCGGTACCGGCCCTGCCCGGAGCGGTGCCCGGGATCCTCCGGTCGCGGATCGACGCCGAGTGTCTGGAGACATGGCTGAGCAGCTCGGCCGGCCGCTCGCTGGGCTTCGTCACCAACGGCGAACAGGCGATGGTGCTCCTGCTGGAGGGCGAGGGCGACCCGGGCGAGCACGCCGTGGACCCCTCGGCGGATGGGGAGAGCGACGGATTCCTGCTCGCCAACGGTCAGTGCGACGAGTACCCCGACCGGGACACGGTCCCGCTCCCCGGGGCGCTGCGGATCGTCGACCACATCGTCACCACCGGCTCCTGGCCGTCCGACGCCCCCTGGGTGGCCGACCGCTGACGGGCGGCGCGGCGGCGGCGCGGGCCGGACGGTGCCGGGCCGGGCCGCCGCCGTCCTGGCAGGATGGCGGGCATGGAACGTGTGCTGGGAATTGGTGGGTACTTCCTGCGCGCCGCCGACCCGGCGGCCCTGAGCGCCTGGTACCGCGACGGCCTCGGCCTGGACGCCGACGAGCACGGTCTGTGGCAGCAGGAGCCCGGGCCGACGGTGTTCGCGGCCTTCGACTCCGGGACCGACTACTTCGGCTCGCGCGAGCAGCGGACCATGCTCAACTTCCGGGTCCGCGACCTCGACGCGATGCTCGCGCAACTGCGGGCCAAGGGCGCGCAGGTGGACGAGCGGACGCAGGACATGGCGGGGGTCGGCCGGTTCGGCTGGGTCACCGACCCCGAGGGCAACCGGATCGAACTCTGGCAGCCCGCCTGATCACGACGCGGTCGGTGCGTCCGTCCTCGCCGGTGTACCGGGCGCGGGCGGTGGGTCAGCCACGGGTGAGCGGGACGGTCGCCACCGGGGTCCAGGAGATCTCCCAGGCGGAGGCGTCGCCGGGACGGGGCTGTTGCCGGAAGCGGACGTCGAGCAGGCGGACGTCGCGGATGCGGACCGGGGTGTGGCCGGGGACGATCCGGCGCAGCGCCGTGCGCAGGGCGTCGGAGGAGGCCTCGGCCCAGGCGTAGCCGAGCGAGATGTGGGGGCGGCCGCCGTCGTGCAGCAGGGCGCCGGGGCCGCGGGTGCGGCGGATGGCGTCACGGACGCGTTCGCGCAGGTCGAGCACGGCCTGCTCGGGGTCGAGGTGCAGGACGGCCCCGGCCCGGTTGGCGACCGGGGAGCCGGCCGCGACCTCGAACGGTCCGGTTCCGGCGAGGCGTTCGCGCAGGGCCGCGACGAGGTCGGCGCGCTCCCCGGCCGTGATCCGGTCGGCGGTGGTGTCGGCGATCATGTCGAGGGTGCAGTGCAGGGTGTCGTCGCCCAGCGGGGTGATCGGGAAGGGGCGCATCGCCTTCCGGCAGTCGCCGACCAGGCTCGCCAGTTCGGCGTCGGTGCCCAGATCGGGAACGGCGTAGACGTGCAGGACGCGGGCGCCGTCGGGCCACGGCGCGCCCTGGAACTTCGGAACGAACTTCTCCACGGTCGTCTCCTCCGTCGCACAGCGGGCGGGATCGGCGTGTCGGGTTCGGGGCCGTCGGTGCCCTGGAAACGGTAGCCGCAGGGGAGGCGCCCGCAGAAGAACGCCTCCCGGGCAGGAGGAAGGAGAGGGTGGGTCAGTGGAAGTCGAAGGAGGACACGCCGGGGGCGGAGCGCGCGGCGAGGTAGACGGGCCAGGCGAGGGCGAGGTCCTGCCAGGGGAGGCCGATCGGGGCGTAGACGGTGGCGCGGTCGTCCGGGCGGGCCGGCGCGGCGCCGCGCAGGACGTCGGCGAGCGGGGTGGCGTGGGCCGGGTCCAGGCCGGAGCTGTGCAGGACGCCGGAGACGGAGGCGAGGGCGGGATCGTCCACGACCAGGCGGGCGGCACGCAGCAGGGCGGGGGAGAGTTCGGTCTTGCCGGGTTCGTCGAAGCCGAGGCTGGTGAGGTGGAGGCCCGGCCGCAGCACGTCGGCGTCGAGAAGTGGCTCGCGCGACCAAGTCGCGGTGAGGACGATGTCGGCGGCCTCGACGGCCGCCCGTGCGGTGGGCACGGCCTCGCCGACGGCGGCGGCGCGCCGCGGGTCCAGGTCGTAGGCGTACACCTGGTCGACCGGCCGGAGGGTGCGCAGCGCCCGCAGCGCGGTCCGGTTCTGGGCGCCCGCGCCGATGACGGCGACCGTCCTCGCCTCTTGCGGCGCGAGCGCGTGGGTGGCCAGCGCGGCGGCCAGTCCGGTCCGCCACGCGGTGACGGAGGCGGAGTCGAGCAGCGCGAGCAGCTCGCCGTCGGCCAGGGCGTGCAGGCAGACGATGCCGCGCAGCGCGGGGGTGGCGGCCGGGAACTTGGCGTTGACCTTCACGGTGTACGCGGGTACGTCGGGGAGCAGCCCGGGGACGAGGCACATGGCGGTTCCGGGGCCGGGCAGCCGGGCGCCCACCCGTTGGGCCGCCGGGAGCCGGTCGGCCGTGCGGAATCCGGCGTCGAGCGCCGCCAGCACGGCCGGGATGTCCAGGGCGGCCTCGACGTCCGCGCGCGAGAGCAGCAGGGTCACGGGAGTGGCCTCCTTCCGACGCCGGGGACGGCGGGCATGGCGGGCACGGCAACGGGGGCGGCACCCGTCATACGGTTGCCGCCCCCGGAGGATCGAGCGCCGGGCCCGAATCGAACGAACTCTTCCCGCTGAAAGCGGGCGTGCTGCCAATGCACCACCGACGCCTGGCCGACCGGGCTTTCCGCCGCCTGCGCGGCCCGCCCTTCCGACGGGGAAGAACTTACCAACGGATGATCAGAAATCGAAATCGGCGGGTCCGGCCGGGAACGGCAGGCCCGGGCGCGCTCCGCCCCGGCGGTGCAGGCGGCGCAGGAAGGCGAGCACGCCGGGCGTGCCGACGGCCCAGGCGCGGGACTCGGTGGCGGGGTCGCCACCGGGCAGGAGCGGGCGGCCCCAGGGGCCGCCGCCGCGGGCCAGGATCAGGCCCGCGACCTCCTCGGCGGCGTGCCAGTGGCGATCGTCCCCGGTGGCCTCGGCGAGGTCGACCAGCAGTTCGCCGACCCCGGCGAGGCCGCAGCACCGGCCGGTCGTGCCCATCCTCGGGGCGAGCGCGCGGCAGGCGGCCGCGGCCTCGGCGGCACGGGCGAGCAGCGCCGGGTCGCGGTCCTGGCGGGCGGCCTGGACCAGCACCGTGCCGATGCCGGCGAGCCCCCGGCACCAGGAGCCGTAGCGCCGGGTCGCGCCGGGGGCACGCGCGGCAGCCGCGAGCCGGGGGACGTCTGCGGCGAGGCCGTCGACGAGGCGCCGGGCGGCCTCCGGGCGGGCGCCGGGCAGGGCGAGCAGGAAGTGGGCGATACCGGCGCGGCCGTGGGCGAAGCCCTCCACCAGGGCCGCCGTCCCCGGATTGGGCGTCTCGCGGGGGTCGACGGCCCGGCCGTCGGTCAGCCGCCGGGCGCACTCGGCGGCGACGGCCAGGTGCCGGCCGGCCTCCTCCGCCCGGCCGTCGGCGCGGGCCGAGCGGGCCAGCAGCAGCCGGGCGGTGCCGATCCCGGCGGCGCCGGAGATCTGGTCGGCCGGGAGGTCGTCGTGGAGCGGCAGGTCTGCGGCGGTGGGACCCGCGGCGGCGGGCCGTTCGGTGCCGAGCAGGTGGGCCGCCCGGGCGAGGAACAGCTCGACGCCGGCCCGGCCGTCGTACAGCCCCGGGGTGAGCCGGCCGAGGGCGGGGTGGGCGGCGGTCCACCGGGCGAGGGCGCGGGCGGCCGTGCGGACCTCCGGCCGGTCCGGGTGCTGGAGCAGTTCGAGGCCGAGACCGGCGGCGCCGTCGTAGAGCGACAGGAGGGTGCGCGGCCGACCGTCCCGGGGATCCGTGCCGACCAGCTCGTGGGCCATCCGGACACAGCGGTCGAGGGTGTGGCGGACGGCCTCGCCCAGCAGGTCGCCGGTCACCGGCGGCGGCCGGTGGGCCGGACGGGCGGGCCGCACGGGGGCGCCGCGGCGCAGCCCGGCGGCGGCCGAGGTCCGCTCCTCGGGGTCGAGGCTCAGCAGGCCGGCCACCACCGCCAGCACCGCGTCCGCCTCCCGCGCGCCCGGACCGTCCGCGGTCAGCGCGCCGGCCAGGCCGGCGAGGGTGCGCTCGCGGTTGACGGCCGGGTCCGGGTCGATCACCACGGGGTCCAGCCCGGTGGCGGCCCAGTGCAGGGTGGCGCCGAGCGCGTAGTAGTCGTCGGCGGCCCGCGTCCCGCCGGCGCCGGGCAGGCCGTAGCCCCGGGTGGCGCCCTCGGGCCGCTCACCGGCGAGGGCGCTGACGCCGAAGTCGACGAGGGAGCAGCCGCCCCGGTCGTCGAGCACGACGTTGGCGGGTTTGAGGTCGCACACGACCACGCCGCGCGCGTGCACGGCGTCCAGGACGGTCAGCAGTCCGCGCGCCAGGGCCCACCAGCTCCGGCCGGCCCTCTCGCCGCCCCCGCCCCCGCCCCGGTTCCGACCGCCCGGCCGTTCGCCGCCCGGCGGGTAGGGGCCCGCCGCGAGGACCTCGCGGCGCAGGTCGCGCGGTCCGCGGGCGGTGCTGACCAGGTACTCGTCCTCGCCGTGCCGGAAGTAGTCGACCAGCTGCGGCACCCCGGCCACGCCGTCGAGCGCGGCGAGCACCCGCCGTTCGTGCCGCAGCCGGCCGCGCGCGTCGGTGCCGGACGGGTCCTCGGCGACGAAGGCGCGGGCCTGCTTGACCACCACCGCCCGCCCGGTGGCGAGCTCGACCGCGCGGTAGACGTGTCCGTTCGGCGAGCGGGTGATCCCGGCGGTGATCCGGTAGCGGCCGTCGCCGACGCTGGTGGTCGCCCGCCGCCGCGGGGCGCGGGCGGCGAACGGGTCCGTCGCCCACGGCGGCCGGCGGTAGGAGCCGTCGGCGAGGCCGGCGAAGGTCTCCCCGGCGGGGCCGGTCATCACGAGGTCGGGGTCGTCGCCGGTGACCCGGAAGGGCCCGTACCGGTAGTAGACCGGGGCGTCCGCCCGCAGCTGCCGGTCGCTGACCACCCGGGGACCGGGGCGGCCCGCCAGCACCTCGGCCAGCTCGGCCGCCAGGGCCTCGATCCCGCCCGGTGACGGGTAGACGGTGACCGCCTTGCCGACGGCGCCGGCGCCGCGCAGCCCGGAGTTGAGCCGGCCCAGCACGGCGGCGCCGGCGGCGAACTTGGCGTCGCAGCGGTGCCGGAGCAGCACGGGGAGCACCAGGTCGACCAGGTCCGCGAACTGCTCGGGCCGGGCGGAGAGGTGGAGCTTCCAGCCGTGGGCGAGGGCGGGCATCCGGGGATCGTGCAGATACAGCCAGCCGTCGCCGGCGTGCAGGCGTCGGCCCGTGGCGCCCGGCGCGGTCAGGTGGGCGGCGATCCGGGCCCGCAGGTCCTCGGCCGTCGCGCGCTCCGCCGTCCGCCGCTCGGGCCCCCGGCCCGGTGGTGCCGCTGCCACCATCGCTGTGCCACCCCTCCCGGGATCCGCGTGCCAGGCCGTGCCGTTCCGTGCCGTGTGCCGTTCCGGGCCGGGAACCGTCCTCCCGGTCCGGAAGCGGCGTGACCGCCGGGCGGGCGCCCGCCCGGGGTCACCGTGCTACGCGGGCCGACCGGCCGAGGTCAGAAGTCGATTCCGCACTCGAAACGCGTGGGGACGTAGGTGACCCAGGGGTCGGCGAGACACGCCGCCGGGGCGAGGTCCGCGTCGTACTCGTCCTCGAAGACGACGGTCTCCTCGTCGATGTCCAGCAGGCCGGCGTCGCGGATCTCCAGGACCTGTGCGCTCATGATGGGCTCCTCCCGTAGAGGGTTTGCGGGATTTCCTTGAGACGGCATGCTCATGCTAGTCAGCGCGCCGCGTTCACCATAGGGGCGTGACATCGTCACATCCGGGACACCTGGAAGCGGGCCCATCGATTGACGGTCCGTCACCTGTCACCTGTCACCTGCCATCTGTCGTCGGACGGCGGACCGGCGGAACGCGCGGTGCTACGGTCGGGCACATGTCCAAGACCGAGATCGACCAGCTGACCGCCGAGTTCTTCGGCGCGTTCGACAACCGCGGCGGCCAGGGCGCCGACGTGGCCCGGATCCGGCGGCTGATGCTCCCGCAGGGGGTCATCGTCAGCACCGCCCCGACGTTCACGGTCTACTCCGTCGAGGAGTTCGTCGCACCGCGCGAGCGGCTGCTGAGCGACGGCCGGCTGGTCGGCTTCTCGGAGTGGGAGACCTCCGAGCGGACCGAGATCGCCGGGGACGTCGCCTCGCGCATCGGCGGGTACCGCAAGTCCGGCACCCTGGAGGGCAAGCCGTACGAGGGGGGCGGGACCAAGACCTTCCAGTTCGTCCGCACCCCCGAGGGCTGGCGGATCGCCGCCTTCTCCTGGCACGACGAGTCCTGAGCCCCGGCGGGTCCGGACCGGCCCGGCTGCGGGGACCGGGCGTCGGCGTGGCAGCATCCCGGATGTGGTGATCTACGACGAACGACTCTCCGTCCCGCTGCGCTGGTGGCTGGCCGCCCTGACCGCCGCCGCCGCGCTCACGGCCGCGCTGCTCCCGCTCGGCCCGTTGCCCGCGCTGTCCGGCGGCGCCCTGCTGCTGGCGGTGACGGCCCCGGCGCTGCGCGGCTACGGCGGCGTCCGGATCCGGGTCTGCGACGGCGTCCTGGTGGCCGGGCCGATCGTGCTGCGCGGCGAACACGCGGGCGCCGTCGAAGTCCTCGACCAGGCCGCCGCCTTCGCCTGGCGCACCCGGCTGGCCGGCCCCCGGGCCCGCCTGCTCATCCGCAGCTACCTCCCGCGCGCCGTCCGCGTCGAGGTCGCCGAACGCTCCCTCCTCTGCCCCTACGTCTACCTCTCCACCCGCCGGCCCGAGGCCCTCGCCGCCGCCCTGGCCGAAGCCCGCGACCACTGCGCGCTCCCCGCCGGCACCGGCCGCTGACGCCCCCGGTGCGGTGGCGGCGCGGGTGTGTCCGGCTGGCCGGGGGATGGCGCATACTGCCGACGGCGCCGTTCCGGAAGGGGCGGGGCATACGAGGCACAGGGGGAGAGTTGCCATGGTCTACGAAACCACCGAGAGCACCGCCGTACCGGCCTGGGCCGCCGCCCGGATCGGCTGGGGCGTGCTCGGTGTCGGGCTGCTCGTCTGGACGATGTTCGAGGCGGTGAAGCACACCGGCCCCACTGTTCCGCTCGCCGTCCTCGGCCTTGTCCTGCCGTGGTCGGCCGGGCTCGTCCGGGGAGTGCCGGCCGTGCGGCGGATCCTGCTGAGCGTCCGGGTACCGCTCGCCGTCATGGTGCTCTGCTCGCTCGTCCCCGGCCCGGCGGAGAACACCGCCGCGCCGTTCACCTTCGGCATGGCGTGGCTGGCCCACCTCGCGCTGCGCCGGGCCGCGGACCACGACCCGCGCTGACCGCGTCCGGCCGCCACGGGGCCCCGGCAACGGCGCGCCGCGCCGGAGCGCCTGAGAAAGTGTTGGGCAATCGGGCGATCACTCGTTCTTGGGGTCGTCGGCGAGGCGGCGGGCTGCTCCGGTCTCGATGGGGCCGCGCGGTTCGATCTCCTCGCCGGCGAGGCGGGCGGCCATGAGGCGGATCATGGCGACCTTGATCATCGCTTCGGCGTGCGCGGTCTTGCGCCCGTGCCCGTGCCAACCGTCTGCACCGTCCCAGCCAGGAGAATGTCCGCTCGACCACCCACCTGCGGGGCAGCACCCGGAAGCCTTTCACATCCGCGTTGCGGGGCACCGCGACGATCTCCACGCCCTCCCGCCCCGCCGCCCACCCGACCAGCCCCGCATCGACCACGTTGACATAGCCGCCGTCGACCCAGACCAGCCCGACCTGCGGAAACTCCTCCCGGACACCGGAGAGGACCAGCTTCGCGCCCGCCCGGTCCCGCTCGCGCAGCGCGCCGTGCACCTGAGTCCATGTGCCGTCCGCCGTCCAGGCGCGGAACCAGCGGCAGGCCGCGTCCCACGGGGCGAGATCATGCGGCACGAGCCGCCAGGCACACCCGCTGACCAGCACGTACAACACGGTGTCCACGACCAGCCGGCGCGGGAACTTCAGCGGCCGGCCACCTCTGCGCGGGTCCCGCTCCGCCAGCAGCGGCTCGATCACGGCCCACTGGGCATCCGTCAACGACGAGGCATAGCACGGCTTGCACGAACAGACACACATGACGGTGATCTTCGCGGGCGCATTGACCGCGAAGATCACCACCAGCGCATCACAAGACGCAGCTGATCAGTTACCCAATCTGACGCCTCGGCGCTCCGACGCGCCGCGCCGTGCCTCCGTACGCCGTGCGGGAGGAGGCGGTCCGGCGCCCGGCGGAGGGCATCATCGTCCTCGGACGGCAGCGCGATCGATGGGGGCCGGTGTCGGTGATGCGGGCGCGGGGGCAGGTGCTGCCGGGGTTCGCCGCGTTCGGGGTGTTCTGGGGTGCCTGGGGTGCGCTGGTCCCGGAGATCCAGCGGCGGGCGCGGGCGGCCGTGGACCGCTTCGGCCGCTCCGCCGTCGCGGCGCTCCTGCTGCTGACGGCCGCGCTCGCCGCCCTGGGCGCTGCGTCCGGGGCCGTCGACATGGGCGTCGACGGGGTGGCGAGCACCAAGGAGAGCCGCTCCGGTCCGCTGATGAACGCCGTCCACACCTGCTTCTCGGCCTGCGTGGTCGGCGGCGCCCTCGCGACGGGTCCGGCACGCGGCCGGGGCCTGTCCGCCGTCGCGGGGCTCCCGCTGCCGGTGGCCGTGCTCCTCGCCGGGGCCGCGAGCCGGCCGCTGCTGATGCTCGGGCCGCTGTGCGCGCTCGCGTTCCTGGTCGGGAACGCCTGGCAGAGCTGGAACGCGGTGGTGCCGCGCTCGGTCCTCCACACCGGCTCCGGCTCCGGCTCCGGCACGGCCGGTGGGTCCGGTGGTGTTCGCGGCCTCCGCCGCCGGCCGGCCGGGCGGACGCGGGCCCGCCGACCGGCTGTCGCAGCGTCACCTGCTTGCCCTGGGGACGGGGGTGGCGGCCAGCGGCACCCTGAGCGCCGCCCCGGCGCCGGGCGTGGGGGCGATGCTCGCGGGGCTCGTCGTGGCCGGTTTCGGCACCTCCGTGTGCGCCCCGACGGTCCTCTCGCCGGCCGGGGCAACGGGCCGCCCCGAGGCGCGTTGCTGCGCCGTGGCCGTCGTCGCCTCGGTCGGCCACGCGGGCTTCCTGGTCGGGCCCGCCGCCGTCGGCCGGACCGCCGCCACTCCGGCACGGCGGACGGCCGGGCCTCCCCGCCCGCCCGGCTGTTCGGTCGGGACCTGGAGAATCGAAGCTGTGATGTGATGGGCAGATGATCGACGAACGATTCGCCGCGGAGTTCCTGGGCCCGGTGGAGGAGGCGGTCCGGCGGGCGGCGGCCGCCGAGATCATGCCGCGCTTCCGCGCGCTGACCGCCGACGAGGTGTCCGAGAAGAACGGTCCGCACGACCTGGTCACCGTCGCCGACCGGGGCGCCGAGGCGCACCTGACGGCCGCTCTGACGGCGCTGCTCCCCGGCTCGGTCGTGGTGGGGGAGGAGGCGGTCGCCGCCGACCCGGACCTGTACACGGAACTCGCCGGTGACCGGCCGGTCTGGATCGTCGACCCGATCGACGGCACCCGCACCTTCGTCCGCGGCGGCGAGGGGTTCTGCACGCTGGTCGCCCTCGCCCACCACGGCGAGCTGCTGGCGTCCTGGACGTACGCCCCGGCCCGTGACCGGATGGCGACGGCCCTGCGGGGCGGCGGCGCGCGGCTGGACGGCGTCCCGCTCAGGGCGGGCTCACCGGCCGACGGCGCGCCGCTGGAGATCGCCGCCTCGTACCCCTTCCACGCCACGCCCGCCACCAGGCGCGCGCTGCTCCGCCTGCGCGCCGAGGGCATGCGCACCCAGGGCGTGCGCATCCGCCCGTGCGCGGGCTCGGCCGGACTGGAGTACGTCGAGATCGCCCGCGGTGCCCTCGACGCGACCGTGTTCGGCTGGGAGAACGCCTGGGACCACGCGGCCGGTCTGCTCCTGGTCGCCGAGGCGGGCGGCGCCCACGCCACGCTCGCCGGCACGCCGTTCCGCCTCGCCGGAGGCAACACCCTGCCGTTCGTCACGGCACGCGACGCGACCACCACCGCCCGGGTCCGCCGCCTGCTCCTCGGCGAGGAACCGGGCGCCCGGCCGTAGACCCGGAAGCCGTGAACCCGAAGCCGTGAGCCCCAAGCCGTGAGCCCCAAGCCGTGAGCCCCAAGCCGTGAGCCCTGACCGACCGCGCCCCGGCCGGTCAGCCGCCGACGTGGTCCCGGAGGGCGTCGGGCAGGCGCCGGCCGGTGACCGAGCGCCAGGCCCGCTCGACGGCCCGCGGGCCGAGGTCGCGCGCCAGGAGCCCGAGGTTGACCACGCTCGGCCAGGTCAGGGGATGCGGGAACTCCTCGAACGCGGTGATGCTGCGGACCAGCCACTCCATCGCCTCACGGGGGCGCCCCTGCTCCGCGGCGAACAGCCCGAACTGGCCGAAGGTCCGGGCCAGCCCGGGGGCGTCGCCGATCCGGTGCGAGACGTCCAGCGCCTTGCGGTAGCGGGCCTCGGCCTCCGCCGCCCGGCCGTCCGTCTGGGCGGTCAGCCCGAGCTGGTGGAGGCCGGCCGCGACCCCCGCCTGGTCGCCCAGCTCCTCCCGCACCGCCAGGGCCCGCGCGTGCCAGGTCTCCGCCTCGGCCAGGTCGCCGCGCCGGGCGGCGACCACGCCGAGCTGGTGCTGGCTGGCGGCCGTACCGTGCCGGTCGTCGAGGTCCTGCCGGATTCCCAGCGCCTTGCGGTGCCAGGACTCCGCCTGGTCGAACCGCTCCTGCGCCGCCGCCAGGACGCCGAGCTGGTGGTAGCCGCGGGCGGTGTCGGGCAGGCTGCCCGACTCCTCGGCGAGGGCCAGCGCCTCCGTGCACCACTTCTCGGCCGCGGTGAGGCGTCCCAGTTCGGCGGCGACGGCGGCGAGCCGGTGGTGGAGGGCGGTCGCGAACGGCAGTTCGGCCGGCTGCTCGACGGAGGCCAGCGCACGCCCGAAGCACACGTAGGCCTCCTCGAAGCGGCCCTGTTCCTGGGCCAGGATGCCGAGCTGGTGCCGGCAGGCGGCCGCCCTCCGGGACTCGCCCAGGCGCTCGAAGGCCTCCAGCGCCTCCCGGGTCCGCTGCTCGGCGTCGGCGGGCCGGCCGAGGCGATGGGCGATCACCCCCAGCTGGTGGTGGCCGAGCGCGATGCCGTCGGCGTCGCCGATCCGCTCCAGGACGGCGAGCGAGTGCAGGTACCACTGCTCGGCGTCGGCGAACTCGTCCCGGTCCACCGCGATCCGGCCGAGCTGCTGGTAGCCGTCCGCGAGGTCGTCGAGCTGGTCGGGGTCCGGCAGCTGCCGGCCGACGGCGTGGTGGATCTCCCGGAAGGACCGCTCGGCCTCCTCCGTGCGGCCCGCCCGCACCAGGCGCCGGGCCTCGGCGCCGACCACGGACAGCCAGAGCGCGCCGGCCGGGGTGTCGGCCCCGGGCGGGCCGCCGTCGGGCGCCTCCAGGGCGGCCCGCACCCGGTCGGTCCAGCCGCGCGCCTCGGCGTCCAGCCCGTGGGCGCTCCAGTAGGCGTGGAGCGGGCGGACCAGCGCCAGCGCCTGCAGCCACCCGTCCTGCTCGACGGCCCGGCCGAGCAGGACGCCGATGGTCCGCCGCTGGAGGTGGAGCGCGGTCATGGCGAACTCGGCGCTGCCGCCGCTCAGTTCACGGCTGAGCAGCAGGCAGAAGTTGACCTGGGCGCCGAGCAGCGCCTGCGCCGCGGCCGCGTGCTCCTCGGCGAACCCGGGCTCCTCGGCGCGCCACCGGGCGGTCAGGACGGCCGCGATCGCCGGGGGGACCAGGAAGGCACCGCCCTGCACGGCGGTGAGCAGGCCGAGGCCCGCCGCCCGCTCCAGCAGCCGCTGCCAGTCCTCGGTGCCGCGGTCCCGGAAGCGCGCGGGCACCTCCGGCTGGCGGGACAGCAGGGCGAGCACCGTGGCGTCGACGGTCCCGTCCAGGAGGGTGACGGCCGTCAGCGCCCGCAGGTCGGCGGTGGTGAGCCGGTCCAGCGCGAAGGCGGTGGTCACCGCGAGCGCCGCGAACCCGGCCTCCTCCTGCTCCTCGCCCGCAGGGGCGCCGGGCGCGGCGGCCCCGCTCCGCACCAGGGTGTCCAGGGCGTGCCACGGTTCGTGCCCGTCGAGGGAGGACAGCACGAGCCGCATGCGCAGCGGGTGCCCGCCGAGCCACTCCAGCAGCTGGCCGAACACCCGCAGCCCGCGCTTGCGGACGGTGTCGGGGTCCGGGGCGAGCAGGTGGTCGGCGTACTCGACGGCCTCGTCCGGGTCCAGGCCCGGCACCGGGATCCGCAGCGGCTCCGGGCCCAGCCAGTCCTCGGAGGTCCGGCTGGTGAGGACGACCGCGCCGCGACCGCGCCGGGCCACGCGGTCGAGGAACGCCCTCAGTTCGGCGCGTTCCCGCTCGCCCGCGGCCGGGGCGGCCCCGGCCGGGCCGGGCGCCGGGCGCAGCGACTCGACGCCGTCCCAGATCAGCAGCACGTCCCTGGTGGCGAGCGTCTGCTCCACGGCCTCCAGGCGGTCGGCCGGTGCGAGCGGGTCGAACTCCTCGGGGGCGAACAGCCGGCGGCCGATCCGGTCGACCAGCCCGGCCAGGCCGAACGAGGCGGCCCCCGGAGCGAAGGAGTGCAGCACCACCGCGTCCGGTCCGTCCACGGCGCCGGTGTCCCGGCACCAGCGGCCGAAGGCCTTCGCCAGCTCCGTCTTGCCGGTCCCCGCCGGGCCGTGGAGGACGACCACGCGGTGGTGCCGGGCGCCCGCGTCGAGGGCGAGCAGCAGCCCGTCCCGCCCGACGAACTCCCCGACGGGGGCGAGGTCCTCCGGAGCGTCCGGACCCTCCGGGAAGTCCGGGTGCCCCGGATCCTCCTGGACGTCCCGCGCCGCCGCGGCCCCGGGGACGGGGACGCCGGGCGCGGCTGCGGCGGTGTCGGGCAACCCGGCCTGCCCGCTCCGCAGCCCGGGGAGGACCAGCTCGCTCCGGCGGTGGAGCACCGGGACCGTCCAGTCGGCCAGCGGCAGCGGGCCCTTGGGGGAGACGCGCCGGTCCCGGTCGGCCAGGTGCCGGCGGCCGGCCGCCACCGCCCGGGCGAGCGGGTCGCCGCAGCGGAGCCGCTCGTAGACGGTGGCGAGGAACCCGGCGGCGGCCGTCGCGTCGAGTCCGTACGGCAGCGCGAGCACGGCGGCGGCGCCCTCCCGCAGCAGCCGGCCGGCCGCCGCGGCCTCGCGTCGCCCGGCCGGGTCCCCCGACCGGCGGGCGCTCAGGACCACCAGCGGGACCTCGGCCGCGGCCAGCAGCCGGGCGACGCGCCGGACCGGGACCGGCTCCGCGCCGCCGTCCGGCTGCTCGAACACCAGCACGCCCTCGGGGTCGTGCTCCCGGAGGGTCCGCGGCCGGCGGTCCGGGCCGGACCACCCGCGGTCGGGCGTGTCCCCGGCGGTGCCACCGGCCCCGTCCTCGGGGAGCACGCCGGCGCCGTCGACGTGCACGACCTGGAACGGCCGGCCCTCCTCGCGCGCCTCGCGCAGCGCCTCGCCGAGCCCGGCGAGGGTCGGCGGGCGCAGCACCCGCAGGTCGACCGCGCCGGTCCCCGGCCCGAGCCGTCGCAGCAGGGGGAGGGCGCCGGTCCGCGGAGCGGTGGCGGGCGCGCCGTCCGGCCGGGTGAGCACCAGGAGCACCCGCAGCCGGGACCCGTCCGCCTCGGTGACCGTGCCGAGGGGGTCGGCGGCCGACGGGCACCGGGTCACCAGCACGTCGTCCAGGACCAGCGGCCACGGGCGCCCCGGCTCCGTCATCAGCTCCCACGGCAGGCCGAGCAGCGGCGCGGAGTCCGAGCGCAGCACGATCTCCAGGCCGCCGCCGCGGGTCCGTGCCCGCAGGTAGGCGTCGCGGCCGGGGCCGTCGCCGAACAGCGCGGTGAACATCCGCGCCCCCCAGTCCGGGAGCTGACGGGCGATGTGCGGGCCCCGCTCGCCGTACGCCCCGAACGGGGTCCGGAGGTACTCCTCCAAGTACCAGCGCAGGTTCTCCAGGGCCGTGTCGTCCAAGGGCCTGCGCAGCCATCCGGCGTCGACGGCGACCGCCGGGACCCCTGCTCCCGGCGGCCACTCCGTCACGGACATCCGGCCGTCGGCGTGGAGATCCAGCACCAGACGTTCGACCACAATCGCCCCCAACAAGAGCGGGGCGGCCGGGCGGCCGTTCCGCTGCGGAGCACAGGGTAGCGGCGTCGCCACCGCGCCCGGGCGCCCGGGTGCGAAGTCGCGGTAACGATCCGTCAAAGGCCCACCGGTCGGGGAGCGAAACGGAAGGGGCAGCCGCTCTGCCCCAAAGGGCAGACCGAACGTTCCGTCGGGGCTCTGCGGCCTCCGCTCCACCCCTGTGCGGAACGTCCCGTTCACCTGGCGGTCCCCGGCGCGTCGCGGCCCTGACCAGCGCTGTCGCGCTCGCGTCAAGCGCGGCGCGGCGGGTGGCGGCGGCGCCAAACCCGCGGCGGCGCGGTTCGTCCGGGTGAGCTGCGTCACTTGACCGTGTTTTCGCGCTGGGATTCACTTTTTGCGGCGACGGAAAGCGAAGATCCGAATTCTGCGGGGCCCACCCGGAGTTCGCCCCCGCGGACCGTCCGTCGAAGAGTTGTTCGTCATCGTTCCCTGTCGAGATGGAGGTGCTGTCATGAAGCTCGTTCACTTCGTGAAGAAGGTCATGCCGGAGAAGAGCCTGAAGGCCTACGCCTGGTACGGCTGGATCTAGGTCCCGGCGGTCCTTCCGCTGTCGGACACGTGCCCGGCGAGTGCCACCCGCACTCGCCGGGCACGGGGCCGCTCACCGCGAGCCGGCCGCCACAGCCGCTCACCCTTGGAGTCACGGATGGCCATGTCCAGCACCGGGCGCACCGCCCGCGTCACCCTCTTCGCGCCGCGGATCGACGAACTCCTGCGCAGGTACCGAGGTCAGGACCTGTTCCGCCTGGAGGCGGACACCGTCGGGGTGGCCGGCCCCGACCTGATGGACGGGCTGCTGCGCAGCAGGCCGGCCAACGCCGAGGAGCGCCCGACCTTCAAGCCCGTCCAGGGGCGGCTCGTCACCCGGGCCGACGCCTCCGCGCTCATGCAGGCCGTCTCCGCCGACGTCCGGACGGCGCTGAAAAAGCCGCTGGGCGACCGGACGGACCTGTCCGGGAAATGGCCGCACACCCCGCACGTGTATCTCCGGGACCTGGTCTTCGGCCGGGAGAGTTTCCGCTTCCGGGTCCTCGTCGACCGCCGTCTGGAACTCACCCCGAAATTGACCTGGATGGCGGTTGCGGCCGGAACGGCGATGCTCGGAAAACCGGGCACCGAAATTCCGCTGTCGAATCTGGCGGCCCGCGTGCTGGACGCCGAGACGTACGACGACCGTCGCTACGCGATGTACCTCTACCGGCGGGTGGCGGCGCCGATCTGTTTCACCGTGGCCGCGCTGGTGACCAACGCGGTCTGGCTCGGGGCGCCCTTCGACGACGACGTGCCCAACCGGGACGTGCTGCTGGAGGCCCTGCGGCTGCTGCCGCCGTCCTGGAACATCCTGCGGGTCGCCTCCCCGGAGTTCGGCGCCGTCGACGGCCGGATCGGCCGCCGCGACGACATCCTCATGCTTCCGCTGCTGAGCCACCGCGACCCCCGGCTGTGGGACGACCCGGACGCCTTCCGTCCCGAGCGCTGGAAGGACCTCGACCCCGACACCCACCCCGGCTACCTGCCGTTCGGGC
Organism: Kitasatospora sp. NPDC002551; assembly: GCF_040296005.1. Lineage (NCBI taxonomy): Bacteria > Bacillati > Actinomycetota > Actinomycetes > Kitasatosporales > Streptomycetaceae > Kitasatospora > Kitasatospora sp. NPDC002551. Next base: position 215,866 of record NZ_JBEOWI010000002.1, read on the forward strand.
ACGCCAACGAACGCTGCTGGGGGCGGCACATGGTCATGCCGCTGGCCGAGCGGATCCTCGACCTGGTGCGCCGCGACGGCCTGGTGGTGAGCCCGGAGCAGCGGGTCGGCCGGGTCGAGCTGGACGGCCTGCTGGAGGTCTCGGGCGTCCGCATGGTCCGCCGCTGACCGGGCCGGTGCCCGACACCCCGGGCGTGCCCCCGCCCGCGGCCCGCCGGCCGGCGGCGACGACAATGGCGCGGTGACCGACGCGAACGACCCGAACAGCCCGCACGACCCCCACGACACCGGGGCGGACCTCCAGGCCCTGGTGCACGACGCCATGGCGGCCGCCGTCCGCTCGCCGCTGCGCGGCCGGGTCGCCGACTACATCCCGGCGCTCGCCGAGGCCGACCCGGCGGCGTTCGGCATGGCGATCGCGACCGTGGACGGCCGGGTGGCCGGGGCGGGGGACTGGCGCCGGCCGTTCTCCGTCCAGTCGGTGTCGAAGCTGTTCACCCTCGCCCTGGCGCTCGCCGAGGGCGGTGACGGCCTGTGGGGCGGCGTCGGCCGGGAGCCCTCCGGCAACCCGTTCAACTCGCTGGTCCAGCTGGAGTCCGAGCACGGCATTCCGCGCAACCCCTTCATCAACGCCGGCGCCCTGGTGGTGACCGACCGCCTGCTGGAGCTCACCGGCGACGCGGCCGGTGCCGTCCTGGACCTGCTGCGCGCCGAGTCCGGCGATCCGACCGTCGACGTCAACCGCGCGGTCGCCGCCTCCGAGGCCGAGCACGGCCACCGCAACGCCGCCATGGCGCACTTCATGGCCAGTTACGGCAACCTGCGCAACCCCGTCGAGGACGTCCTCGCCCACTACTACGCGCACTGCGCGATCGAGGCCGACTGCCGCGACCTGGCGCTGGCCGGTCTCTTCCTGGCCCGCCACGGCGTGCGCGCCGACGGCTCGCGCCTGCTGTCGCGCAGTGAGGCCAAGCGGATCAACGCCGTGCTGCTCACCTGCGGCACCTACGACGCGGCGGGCGAGTTCGCCTACCGGGTCGGCCTGCCCGGCAAGAGCGGTGTCGGCGGCGGCGTCCTCGCGGTGCTGCCCGGGCGGGGCGCGGTCTGCACCTGGAGCCCCGGCCTGGACGCCGCGGGCAACTCGGTGCTCGGCGTCGCGGCCCTGGACGCCCTGACCACGGCCACCGGCTGGTCCGTGTTCTGACGGCGGCACGGCCGGCGGTCGCCCCGAACGGTTCCGGCTGGTGACGGACCGGAAGCCGACGGTCACGAAGTTGTTATGTCCTCTTCACCGGGCTGACGGCCGGCCGGGTCATGCTCTGCACCGGCGGTAGCCACCGCCGAAGGCGCGCCGGCCGGCCGGCGCACTGACAAGGGGACTGACACCGTGACCGTCCGCCGTACCCTCATCGGCACCCTCACCGCCGGCCTGCTCGTCGCGGCCGCCGCCGTCCTGCCCGTCGGCGGCGCCGCGCAGGCCGCCGGCACCGGCGCCCCGGGCGAGCTCCCGTTCGCCTCCGCGACCACCGTCGGCCTGCACAACACCTACGACCCGGCCGCCTTCGGCTACCTCGCCCAGGGCCTGGACACCGGCACCGGCATGATCGAGCTGGACGCCTGGCCGAACGCCATCACCAAGGAGTGGAAGGTCAGCCACTCCAACCCGCTGGGCAACGCCAACAACTGCGTCAGCGCCACCACGCCCGCCCAGCTCTACTCGGGCGGCGGCAACAAGAACCTGGAGACCTGTCTGGACGACGTGCGGCTCTGGCTCGGTGCCCACCCGGGCGCCGGGCCGCTGGTGATCAAGCTGGAGCTCAAGCCGGGCTTCTCCGGGAACCTCGGCATGGGGCCCGCCCAGCTCGACGCGCTGATCGCCGCCCACCTCGGCTCCGCCGCGCTGCGCCCGGCCGACCTGCTCGCCAAGCCGGGCGGCGGCTCCTACGCCACCCTCGACGACGCCGTCCGGGCCGGCAACTGGCCGACCAGGTCGGCGCTCGCCGGCCGCGCCCTGGTGTACGTCATCCCCGGCACCGTCGAGCTGGACAACCCGTTCGACACCCTGCACACCGACGTCGAGTACGGGCGCCACCTGCGCGACCTGGCGGCGGCCGGCCGGATCGGCGAGGCCCGGATGTTCCCCACCGCGCTCGGCGCGGCGGCCGGCGACCCGCGCGCCCGGTACGGCGAGACCTCGATCCGGCCGTGGTTCGTGGTCTTCGACGGGGACGCCGCCACCTACCTGAACGGCATCGACACCGCCTGGTACGACAGCAACCACTACCTGCTGACGATGACCGACGCCCACAACGTCGCCCCCGCGATCAGCAACACCGACCCCACGGCCGACCAGGCCCGCGCGCGCACCGAGCAGCTCGCCCGCGCCCACGCCACCGTCGTCTCCAGCGACTGGCGCAAGCTCCCCGCCGTCCAGTCCCTCGTCCTGGCGCGCGGCTGACCCCGCCCGCCGTTCCCCCTCCCGGGGCCGCCGCCCGCCGGGCCCTCCCGGTGGGCGGCGGCATCGTGCCGGACGCGCCGTCAGGCCCGGTCGGCGGCGGTCGGCGGCTCCGGCTCGTCGGTCCACTCCGGGGCCAGCAGCCCGAGCACGACCTCGTCCACGAAGGCCCCGCACGCCCAGGCGGCCTGACGCAGCGTGCCCTCGAGCACGAACCCCGCCCCCGTGGCGGCCTTGATCATCGGCAGGTTGTCGGCCAGCGTCTCGATCTGCAGCCGCTGCATCCCGCGCACCGTGAACCCGTAGCGGCAGAGCAGCCGCACGATGTCGCCGGACAGGCCGCGGCCGCGGAACGCGGGCCGCAGCGCCAGGCCGAGGTGGGCCCGCCGCTGGTGGGCGTCGACGCCCCACAGCAGCGCCTCCCCGGCCAGCTCGCCCGAGGACCGCTCCACCACGGAGAAGCAGGCGGCCGTGTCGTCGCCCGCCCCCACCACGAACGGGGACTCCGGGGAGCCGGGCGGGATCGGCCGCCAGGGCCGGGAGTCGCCCCGTGAACGGGTGGCCACGTCGTCGTAGAGCTCGGCGTGGAGCACCGGGACGTCACCGTCGTGACGGGCGCGGAGCGTGATGCGGGAGGTTTGTAGCATGTCACATGGTTTACCGCGGGCCGATGGCGCCCGGCAATCGGTTTTCCGCCCGCCCCGCTGCCGGCGTGGCCGTGTTCGCCGCACCGCCCGCCGCGCCGGGAATGACGGCGCGGCGGTCGGCCGTTGGCACCGGGGTGACCGCCGCGCCCGCCCTCCGCCTCTCCGTACTGGACCGTTCCCGGACGCGCCGGGGGGAGGAGCCGGCCCGCGCGCTGCGCGACACCGTCGCGTTCGCGGTGGAGGCCGAACGGCTCGGCTACCACCGGTTCTGGGTCTCCGAGCACCACGGCGTGCCGGGGGTGGCCGGTTCGGCGCCGACGGTGCTGGCCGCCGCCGTCGCCGCCGCGACGTCCCGGATCCGGATCGGCACCGGCGGCGTGATGCTCCCCAACCACCAGCCGCTCGTCGTCGCCGAGCAGTTCGGCGTCCTCGCGGCGCTCTTCCCGGACCGGATCGACATGGGGCTGGGCCGGTCGGTGGGCTTCACCGACGGCGTCCGCCGGGCCCTGGGCCGGGAGAAGGACGCCGCGGACCGCTTCCCCGAGCAGCTCGCCGAACTGCTCTCCTGGTTCGACCCCGGCGCGCGCGGCCCGGGTGGCGTGCACGCCCGCCCCGCCGAGGGCCTGGACGTCCCCGCGTTCGTGCTGGCCACCGGTGCGGGCGCGGACGTGGCCGCCGAGGCGGGGCTGCCGCTGGTGATCGCGGCGGTGCGCGGGGAGGAGGCGATGCTGGCGGCGATCGAGCGCTACCGGCAGCGCTTCCGCCCCTCCGCCCGGGCCGGGCGGCCCTACGTCGTCGTCTCCGGGACGGTGGCCGTCGCCGCGACCGAGGAGCGGGCCCGCGCGCTGCTCGTCCCGGAGGCCTGGTCGAGCGCCCACAGCCGCACCCACGGGGAGTTCTCCCCGCTCGAACCCGCCGAGGAGATCCTGGCCCGGTCGATGGCCCCGCGCGAGCGCACCGCCTTCGAACAGGCCCTCACCGGCCACCTCGCGGGCACGCCCGAGCGCGCGCTCGCCGATCTCACGGCGCTCATGGAGCGCACCGGCGCCGACGAGTTCCTGCTGACCACCAGTACGTACGACCGGGCGGAGCTGCTGGACTCCTACCGCCTGCTCGCCGAGGCCGCCGGGCTGGCCTGAGCACCGGCGGGCGCGCGACGGCGCCCCGTCGGCCGCCGGGCCGTCAGTCATCGGCCCGCTGCGCCTGGGCCCGGTGCACCGCGACCCGGACCCGGGTGGCGCAGCGCGGGGTGCAGTAGCGCTGCGGCGTGCGCCGGCCGGTGTCGACGAAGAAGCGCTCGCAGCCGGGCGCCGCGCACCGCCCCCGCGACCCCCGCCCCCGCGTCGCTCGACCCCGCGCCGCTCGCCCCGGACCGCGGCCTCGGGGACGGCGTGCCCGGCGGCCGCCTGCCGCACCTGCGCCTGGCCGAGGGTCCGGGCGCGGCCTCCACCCTGGACCTGGTCGGCTCCGGCTTCACCCTGCTGACGCCCGCCCCCGACGCCGCCGCGGCCGCCGGCCTGCCGGTCATCCCGCGCCCCGTGCCGGTCGACGCGCCCCGGTGGGCGCGCCTGTCCGGCGTCCCCGCCACCGGCGCCGTCCTGGTCCGCCCGGACGGCCACCTCGCCTGGCGCGCCCCGCACCCGCCCGCCGACGCCGCCGCCCTGCTCGGCGTGCTGCGCCGGATCCTCTCGGCGGACGGGGCCGCGCCGCCCCGGCGGTGACCCCGGCCGCCGCGGAAGCCACGGGAGGAAGGCCGGATCCGGCCGGTTGCCGTCTCAGGCCAGCAGGTCCGACTGGAGGGTCACCACCTGCCGGAACGCGGCGGCGGGCACGCCGTCGGGGTTGGTCATGGTGACGACGCCGACGATGTCGCCCGCCGCCACGTACGCCAGCCGGGCGGTCGGCGCGTCACCGGGTCCGGAGACCTGGGTCTTGACGGTGACTCCGTAGACTTCGTCCCAGTCCTGGGGCGTGGCGCTCCCGATCGTGGCGCCGGTCTTCGGACCCTTGCCGTCCCGCAGTCCGGCGAAGGCGGACCACGCCTCGCCGGAGGAGCCGAACGAGAGCAGCCGGATCTGCGTACGGGTGCCGTCGAAGGTGGTCCACTCGCGGACGGCGGCGGCCCGGCAGGCGTACTGCAGCAGCAGGGCGCGGACCGCGGCCGGGTCCTGTTGCTCGTCGGCGAGGGAGTTGCAGTCGACCAGGCCAGCAGGGCGGGCCGTCGGCGAAGCGCTGGGGGACGTCGTCGCGGGGGACTCCGAGGGCGTGGCCGACGCGGACGCACCCGTGGGTCCGCCGCCGGTCACGGATGGTGCCGGAACGAGCTGCCCGTCGACCTCCTTGGGAACGGGGAGCAGCAGCTGCCGCAGGTCCGCGGCGTGCCGGTTCTTGTTGTCCTTCGGGGCGGCCTTGCCGGAGGGCAGCGGCGGCAGCACCAGAGCGGGGAAGGTGTAGCGTCCGTCGCTCTTGGTCGCCAGCCCCGGGAGATCGGTGCGCTCGGGCGCAGTCACGGCGATCGCACTCCCCGTCCCGGCCAGCGCGCACACCACGGCGGCGGCGCTCCAGCGCACCGCGGCCCTGCGGCGGCGGCTCCGGCCGGCGGCCCGCTCCTCGTCGGCCGGCGCTCCGGCCGCGGGCGCCGCGACCGGGAGGTCCGCGCCAGGAACGTGCGCCTTCGGGAGTTCCGTCCCGGGGACTTCCCGCCCCGGAACGTCCGGCACGGCGGGGGTGTCGCTGCTGTCGGTCATACGGAGGCTCCCGGGCGGGCGAGGCGGTCGAGCTGCTGGGTCAGGAGGGCGACGATCTTGTCCTTGGGCAGGGGTGCCACACCTTCGGCGTCCAGCACCACCAGGAGGTCCCCCTCGGCGGCCGAGCACTCCATACGGTCGATCGGCGCGGCAGGCGGCGCGGGCATCAGGTAGCAGTGTGCCTCCGGATGGCCGGGTACCACCGGGCCGCGGCGGAACAGCCCGGTGTCGCCGGTGAAGATGGCGGTGTACTCGTTCATCCGCTGCACCTCCTGCTGGTTGAACTGGCGCAGTTTGATCCCGATGACGAGTTCACCGAGGCGGGCCTTGTAGGTCCGCACTCCGGCGGCCTTGACGTGCAGGTCCTTCCAGTACTGGCGGAGCTTGTCCTGTTGCTCCTTGGGAACCGGCCCGAGGTCCTCGTCGAACACGGTGGCCAGCTGATCGGCCGTCAGCTCGGTGTCGTTGCCGTCGGCGCCGTCGTCCGGCCCGAGGAGGAAGCCACCGGGGACCGGCAGGAGCAGGTCGCGGAGCGACCCGAAGTGGTTGCCGTTGGCCTTCGCGCCGAACGGTGTCGCGGTCGCCGTCGGGGCGGCCGCGGCGATGGCGGCCGCGGCGGGCGCCGGATCGTCGTACCGCACCTCGATGATCCCGACGCCGATCACCACGCCGGTCAGGGCGGCCGCGACGATCGCGCCGCCGGCGCGCAGGACGCGGCGGGACGTGGCGGAGCCCGTCGGCGCGGCGGCGTCCGGCGCCGCGACACCGCTGTCTGCGGTACCGGTGTCGGCGGGTACGGCCTGCGGCTCCGGGGCCGTGGAGTCGGTCACGCTGCTGTCGGTCATACCAGCCGCTCCCACTGTTGCTTGGCGAGATTCTTCACAACCTCGGCGTCCACCGGCTGTGTCCCGAACACCTCGATATTCATCTTCACGGTGCCGCGCTGCGCGGCCGCGGTGCCGAGGTAGTACTTCTCGGTGGTCTCGGCCCAGAACGAGGGCCTGTCCTCGACCTGGTAGCCGCCGTTGGCCTCGTCGGCGAACGGCTTCAGCTCGGACCCGTTCCGCCCGCCGGGCTCGGCATGGGCGACGTCGTCGGCCGTGTATTGGAGCAGCGTGACTCGGACCTTCAGCCCGCCCTGTTCCCAGCCGACCTCGACGGCCCGCCGGAAGCCGCTGGTGTTGAGGTTCTTGAAAGCGTTTCCGCTGTCCCCACGCTGCTCGGCGAGCTCACCGACCGTGATCCAGCTCGGCTTGTCCGGGCTGTCGTCCCACGCCTTGCTGCCGCTCGGCGCGGTGATCAGCAGCTTCCGCAGGTCGCCGTCGATGGCGAGCGGTGAGGGCGCGGCCGCGGCGGCGACCGCCGGGTTCAGTACCTCGGCCGGGTACGTCGGCAGTGCCACCTGGAGGGGCGGCAGCGGCGTCGGTGGCCGGCCCGCCTGGACGGCGTAGCCGATGCCGCCGCCGGCCGCGGTCCCGAGCACCAGCCCGGAGACCAGCAGCAGGACCGGACGCGGGCGGCGCGGGCGCCGGGCGGGTGCCGGAGCGGCGTCCGGCTCGGTGGCGGACCCGGCGGCGGGCGGCGGCGCGTCGGCGGGCGACGGCGCCACGGGGTCGGTGGTCACGCGAGGACTCCAGAGGAAGGGGAAGGGGCCGGAGGGTTCAGCGGCCGGAGATCAGCCAGTCGCGCTGGCGCTTCATCAGCTCGCTGAGCAGTGCCTTGTCCGGGGCGCCCTTCACCTCGACGTCGACCGTGTACTGCACGTCGCCCTGGCTGGAGATGCCGCTCATCGAGCCGGTGTAGGCCGCTTGCTCGGGCTTGCTGATGTACCCGTGGGCGGCGGGGTCGCCGGCGATCTCGATGGCGGGGAGGTCGCGGACGTCGTTCTTGGCGAAGAAATCCGCCTGCGCGGGGCTCCCGAAGCGCAACAGGGTGACGGTGACCTCGGCCTTGCCGTCCGCCGTGCGGTACGTCCGGGTGACGGCGTCCCTGTAGCCGATCGAGCGGAGGGCACGCATGATGTCCGCCCCGTCGTCGAACTCCTCGATGAGTTGCTCGTCGGAGAGCGGTATGCCGTCGGCCGGGCCGTAGGGTTCGCCGCCCTCGGGGAGGGGGAGCAGGAAGTACCGCAGGTCGCCGTCGTGCCGGCCGTCCTTGACGGTGCCCTTCACGGTGCTCGTCGGAACGGGTACGGGCGTGGGCGGTGCGGTGGTCGCCGAAGCGGAGACCGAGGCGGTCGCGGAGGGCGAGGCGGTCGGGCTCGCGGAAGTCGGCGCGGCCGCAGCCGCGGTGACGGTGGGTCGGCTCTCGGGCCTGCCGACGGCCACCGTCACCGTGGCACTGGCCGCCGTGACGGCGAGCAGGCCGGTGACGGCCAGTGCCACGGCGGCGGCGCGCGGCAGTTTCCGTCCGGTGGCGGGCACGGGAGCGGCGGTGGGCGGCACGTGATCGTGCGCGGACAAAAGGATTCCCCCAGGGAAGATCAGGAAGGGTCGCGCGCGCGGGCCTCTCATGGGCACCCACGGCGGCTCTCGCGGCCGCCCGTCGCGCGTCTGGCTGGAATTATGGGAGTGCGCCGGTCGAGCCGCCAACAAGATCAATCACCGCACTCCCGCCCAAGGCCCGACCAATGGGACACGCCGTGATCGAACCGAAATCGTTTCGGCCCGGACGCCGCCGGCCTCCGGTCCCCCGGCCCCTCGTGGCAGGTCGTTTCGGTCGGAAAAATACCCCCACCGGTATAGTGGAAGAACGGGTGAACACTCGCCCTTCCCCGATGTGAGGAGTCCCGAGATGTGTCGACGTATCACCTGCCGCACCTGCGGCAAGGCCGGCTACGCGGGGTGCGGCATGCACGTCGACCAGGTGCTGGCCGGTGTCCCCAGGGCCGACCGCTGCGGCTGCGACCGCGAGGCGCGGAAGGGCGGGGGCTTCCTCGCGAGGATCTTCGGCCGCCGCTGAGCGCGCCGGGGAACACCATCGGGCCGTGCCGGGAATCCCCGGCACGGCCCGATCCGTGTCCGCACACCGCGCACGCCGATTCGCCCCCCGCGCACCGATCGGCCTCCGCACGCCGGTGGCCCGGACCGCCGCGGGGCGGACCGGGCCACCGGGGGCCGGGCGGCTCAGTCGTGCGAGAAGGAGATCCTCGGCAGCACGCGGTCGAGCCAGGCCGGGGTGCGCCAGGCGGCGGCCCCGGTGAGGCGGAGCAGGACCGGCAGGAGCACCAGGCGGACCAGGGCGGCGTCCAGCAGGACGGCGACGCCGAGGACGATGCCCATCTCCTTGGGCGGCAGCGGCCCGGACAGGGCGAAGGTGAAGAACACCGCGACCATCACGCCCGCCGCCGCGAAGATCACCCGGCCGGAGTGGGCCAGGGCGCCGACCATGGCCTCGCGCGGGTCGCCGGTGCGCTCGTAGTGCTCCTTGGCGGAGGCGAGCAGGAAGACCGTGTAGTCCATCGCGATGGCGAAGATCATCGCGAAGAAGAACACCGGCGCCCAGCCGTCCAGGAAGCCCTGTGGGGTGAAGCCGAGCAGTCCTGCTCCGTGCCCGTCCTGGAAGACCAGCCGGGCGACGCCGAAGGCCGCGCCGGTGGACAGCAGGCTGGCGGCCGTGCCGAGCGCGGCGATCAGCGGGGCCCGCAGGGCGACCAGCAGGAGCAGGAAGCCCAGGGCCATCACCACGCCGATGACCAGCGGGGTCTTCTCGCCGAGCAGGTGCTGGAGGTCCAGGTTCTCCACCGCGGCGCCGCCGACCAGGGTGTCCGGGGGCAGCTCGGCGCGCAGCACGTCGACGGTGTGCGCCAGGTCGGGGCTGGACGGGTCCACGGTGGGGACGGCCTGGACCATCGACCAGGCGGAGCCGTCGGCGGCCGGCTGCGCGGGCATCACGCCGGCGATCCCGGGCGTGCCGGCGACGGCGGCGGCGACGTCCCCGGCTCCCTGGGCCGGGGTGAGGATCTGCAGGGTGCCGGGCGCTCCGGGGCCGAAGGCCTGCTGGACGGCGGTGTAGCCGGCCCGGGCGCTGGCGTCGCCGGGCAGCACGGTGATGGAGGGCATGGCGGTGCGCAGTCCGACGACGGGTGCGGCGAGCGCGACCAGCGCGGCGAGCGCCAGGGCGCCGTAGCGCAGCGGGTGCTTCCACAGCCGCTCGCCCCAGGCGGCGAAGCGCGGCGAGCGGTGCTCGCCGGTCCGCACCCACGGCAGGGCGAGGGCGTCCACCCGGTGGCCGAGCCGGCCGAGCACGGCGGGCAGCAGGGTGAGGGTGGCCGCGAGGACGAACAGGACGGCGAGCATGATGCCGCCGGCCATCGAGCGGAACGCGGGGGACGGCACCAGCATGACGGCCGAGAGGCTGACCAGGACGGTCGCGCCGGACAGCAGGACGGCCTTGCCGGCGGTGTCCATGGTCTCGGCGACCGCCGCGGTGCTCGCGGCCCGGTCGTCCCGCGCGGGGCCGCGGCGGGAAGCGGCGGCCCGGGCGCTGCGGAAGCGCACCACCAGGAAGAGCGCGTAGTCGATGCCGAGGGCGAGGGCGAACATCATGGCGAAGTTCATCGCCCACACGGAGACCGGGAACAGGTGGCTGATCAGCACGAGCGAGCCGGCGGAGGCGGCGAGTCCGGCCATGGTGAGCAGCAGCGGCAGTCCGGCGGCGACCAGCGAGCCGAAGGCGAGCACCAGGATCGCCAGGGTGACCGGCCAGGACATGAACTCGGACTTCATCATGGCGTCGTGGTTGGCCTTGTTGAAGTCGCTCCACAGCACCGACGCGCCGGTGGCGTGGACGTCGACGCCGTTGCCGGAGAGGGCGTTCAGCGGGCCCTTGAGGTCGTCGGCCGCGCGGACCATGTCGTCGGGGGAGGCGTCGGCGCCGGCGAGCAGGACGGCGGTCCGGCCGTCCGGGGAGAGGGTCGCGCCCGGCTGGGGCGCCACCACGGTGGAGATCCGGGGGTCGGCCGCGGCGAGCTCTCCCGCCCGGGTGATCACCTGCTGGACGTCCGGCTCGCTGACCGGCCGGTCGGCGGCGACCACGATCTGCAGCGCGCTGGAGGCGTTGCCCGCGAAGTGCTCCTCGGCGAGCTGGCGGACCGTGACCGACTCGGATCCGTCGGCCTGCCAGCCGGCCCCGGAGAGCGCGGTGGTCACCTGCGGCGCGAACGCGCCCAGGGCGACGACGACCAGCAGCCAGCCGGCCAGCACGGCCTTGAAGTGGCGGACCGACCAGGTGCCGAGCCGGCCGAGCAGGCCCGGGGGCGGGGCCGGCTCGGGAGGTGGGGCGGTGGCCGGCCGGCCGAGGGCGGTGTCCGGGTGCATCACGGGGGTGCTCCGTTCCTGGGGGCGCCCGAGGACGCCCGAAAATACGGGTGGGGGTATATGGGAGGTCAAGAGGAAGGGGCCCGCTCCGGCGGGCCCCGCGGGTCGGGCGGCCGGTCAGGCGGCGGGACCGCTCAGCGCGGCCAGCGCGGCGCGCAGCCGGGCGGCGGCCTCGTCGGCGACGGCCTGCAGCGCGGGCTGCCCGGTGACCCCGACCATCAGCTGCGGGTCCATCGCCTCGACGACCGTGCCCGCGCCGTCCGCGCGGACCACGACGTTGCACGGCAGCAGCAGCCCGATGTGCCGGTCGGCCTGGAGGGCGCGGTGGGCCAGCGGCGGGTTGCAGGCGCCGAGGATCAGGTAGTCCTCGATCTCCTCGCCGATCTTGGCCCGCAGAGTGGCGCGGACGTCGATCTCGGTGAGGATGCCGAAACCCTGCTCGGCGAGCGCGGCGCGGACCCGTTCGACGGTCTCGGCGAAGGGCAGGTCGACGGTGACGGGGATGCCGTAGTCCATGGGGTGCTCCGTTCGTGGTGGGGGTTCGCGGATCGGGCGGCGGCGGGGGCCGCCTTCCCGGTGAGGGTCAGCTTCTCGCGCCGGCGCCGCCCGGCCCGGCTCAGACGGCCGCGGGCCGGTGCGCGTCGGCCCAGGCGGCGTAGCCGCCGAGCAGGTCGGCGACCTGCTCGCGGCCGTGGTGGCGCAGCAGGCTGGCGGCGATCGAGGAGCGGTGGCCGCCGGCGCAGTGGACGACCAGCGGTTGGTCCTGCGGGAGCTCCGCGAGGCGTCCGGGGAGCTCGTTGAGGGGGATGTGCAGGGAGCCCTCGACGGAGCCCTCCGCGCGCTCGCCGCAGGTGCGGACGTCGAGCACCAGCGGGGGGCGCTCGGCGGCGAGGGCGGAGCGCAGCTCGTCGACGGTGAGGCGCGCGGCCGGGGTGAGCGGGCCGGCGAGCGCGGTCGGGCTCGTCACCGGCTCGGCCAGGTGACCGACGATGCGGTCGAAGCCGATGCGGGCGAGACGGGTGACGATCTCGCCCGCGCGGCCGTCCGGCGCGACGACGAGCAGCGCGGAGTCCGGCTCCAGCACGGCGCCGGCCTGTTCGGCGAAGCGGCCGTCGGCGGGCACGTTGACGGCGCCGGGCAGGTGCCCCGCGGCGAACTCCTCCGGGCTGCGGGCGTCCACCACCACCGCCCCGTCGCGCCGGTGGGCCGCGAACTCCGCTGCGGTCAGCGGGTGGTGGGCGAGCGCGGGGTCGAACAGGCCCCGGTCCTGGCGGTTGAGGGCGGCGTCGTGGCCGAAGTAGCCGGGGGCGGCGGACTGGCCGGCCGTGACGATCGCGACGAAGTCCTCCTCGCTCATCGGCGCGCAGGCGTAGTTGGTGGCGCGCTGCTCGCCGATGGTGGACTGGCGCTCGGTGGACAGGTTCTTGCCACAGGACGAGCCGGCGCCGTGGGCGGGGAAGACCCGGACCCCGTCGGGCAGCGCCATCAGCTTGTGCTGGACGCTGTGGTGGAGCATCCGGCCGAGCTCCTCGGCGGTGGTGCCCGCCGAGGCCAGCAGGTCGGGGCGGCCGACGTCGCCGACGAACAGCGCGTCGCCGGTCAGCACGCCGTAGGGAACGGCGTCCCCGGCCCGCTCGAACACCAGGACGCTGATCGACTCGGGGGTGTGCCCGGGGGTCTCCATGATCTCCAGCGTGACCTCGCCCAGGGTGATCCGCTCCCCGTCGGCGAGCTCCCGGATCGGGTACTCGGTCACCGCGTGGCGCCCGTAGCCGATCCACGCGCCGGTGCGGGCCGCCAGCTCCAGGTGGCCGGCCAGGAAGTCGGCGTGGAAGTGGGTGTTGATGACCGCCTCGACGGTGAAGCCGTGCGCCTCGGCGTCGGCGACGTACTCGTCGATGTCCCGGCGCGGGTCGATCACCACCGCGCGGCCGGTGGTCTCGTCGGCGACCAGGTAGGAGGCCTGGGAGAGGCAGTCGAGGTAGTACTGGGCGAAGAACACGTGGATCGCTCCTGCATCCGCTTCCGAAATACCCGGCGGGGTATCCGTCCGCCATCCACCATACCCCCGGGGGTAAATTTCGGCGAGGAGGGGCGCCCGGAGGGGGAAGGCGGAATCGGACGGGAGTTCGGCGTGAAGCCACTATTGTCAGGAAACTTTACTTTCTACTACGCTCCCCTCGCCGGTAGGCGCGTGCGTGGTGCTCACCGGTGCGCAGCTCTCACCGTTTCTCGAGGTCAGGGAGTCCAGGATGCGTCCGGGTGTCTCGGTAAGGCCTGTTCATGTCGGTGTGTTCACCGCCGTCCTCGTGCTGATCGGCGGCCTGTTGCTCGGCTGGTCCGGGCGGGCGGGAGCGGCGGGCGATCCGCTGATCTCGCGGGGGAAGGCCGCGACGGCCTCCTCCACGGAGGGGTCGTCGTACGCGGCGGGCAAGGCGTTCGACGGCAGCACCTCCACGCGGTGGGCGAGCGAGGAGGGCAAGGACCCGCAGTGGCTGCGGGTGGACCTCGGGGGAGAGGCCTCCGTCTCCCGGGTGAAGCTGAGCTGGGAGGCCGCCTACGCGAAGGCGTACCGGCTGGAGGTGTCGGCGGACGGGGTGACCTGGACGGCGATCGCGGAGGAGAAGGCCGGCAACGGCGGGACCGACGACTGGACGGGCCTGGCCGGCAAGGGCCGCTACCTGCGGATGTACGGCACGGCGCGCGGTACCTCCTACGGGTACTCGCTGTTCGAGCTGGAGGTGTACGGGGTCGCGGGCGGCGGGCCGTCGCCGACCGGACCCACGCCCACCGGCCCGTCGGGCGGGGCGTTCACCGTGGTCGCGGCCGGTGACATCGCCGCCCAGTGCACCGCCTCGGACAGCGGCTGCGCGCACCCGAAGACCGCCGCGCTGGCGCAGCGGATCGACCCGCGCTTCTACCTGACGATGGGTGACAACCAGTACGACGACGCCCGGCTGGCGGACTTCAGGAACTACTACGACAAGACCTGGGGCGCCTTCAAGGCCAAGACCCACCCGGTCCCGGGCAACCACGAGACCTACGACCCGGCCGGCTCGCTGGCGGGCTACAAGGCGTACTTCGGCAGCATCGCCTACCCGCAGGGCAAGAGCTGGTACAGCTTCGACGAGGGCAACTGGCACTTCGTCGCGCTGGACTCCAACGCCTTCGACCAGAGCGCCCAGATCGACTGGCTGAAGGCCGATCTGGCGGCCAACGCGAAGAAGTGCGTCGCCGCCTACTGGCACCACCCGCTGTACTCCTCGGGCGGGCACGGCAACGACCCGGTCTCCCGGCCGGTGTGGCGGATCCTGTACGACGCCAGGGCCGACCTGGTGCTGAACGGGCACGACCACCACTACGAGCGGTTCGCCCCCCAGGACCCGGACGGCAGGGCCACCGCGGACGGCATCGTCGAGATCGTCGGCGGGATGGGCGGCGCCGAGCCCTACCCGATCGAGCAGGTCCAGCCGAACAGCCAGAAGCGGATCAGCGGTGACTACGGCGTGCTGAAGCTGGACCTCACCGACTCCGGGTACGGCTGGAGCTACGTCGGCACGGACGGCCAGGTCAAGGACACCGGCCCGACCTACAACTGCCACTGATGATGTACCTGGCCTCCACCGGCCGCCGCCCGGACGCGCCGCCCCGCCCCGCCGGGGTGGGGCGGCGCGTCCCCGGTACGGTCGTCGCGCTCGGAGCGGTCAGCCTGGTCACCGACGTCTCCTCGGAGATGGTCACCGCCGTGCTCCCGCTCTACCTGGTGCTGGGCCTCGGCCTCTCACCGCTCCAGTTCGGCTTCCTCGACGGACTGTTCAACGGCGCCACCGCGCTGGTCCGGCTGCTCGGCGGCCGGCTCGCCGACCGTGGCGGCGGCCGCCACCGGACGGTCGCCGGCGCGGGCTACCTGCTCTCCGCGCTCTCCCGGCTCGGCCTGCTGCTGGCCGGCGGAGCGGCCGGCGGGATCGCCGCCGCGCTGGCCGCCGACCGGCTCGGCAAGGGCGTGCGGACCGCCCCCCGGGACGCGATGATCACGCTCAGCGCACCCCCCGGGGCACTCGGCCGGGCCTTCGGCGTGCACCGGGCGATGGACACCACGGGGGCGCTGCTCGGGCCGCTGGTCGCCTTCGCCGTGCTGTGGGCGACCGCCGACGCGTACGACGCCGTCTTCGTGGTCAGCTTCGCCACCGGCCTGCTCGGCGTCCTGGTCCTGGTCCTCTTCGTCCCGGCCGGCGCGCCGGCCGGGGCCGCACCGAAACCGGCCAGGACGCGGCACCGGGCGCTGCGCGACCCGGTGTTCCGGCGGGTGACCGCGGCGGCCGCGCTCCTGGGCGCCGCGACGATCGGGGACTCCTTCCTCTACCTGCTCCTCCAGCGGGGTCTTGACCTGTCGCCCGTGCTCTTCCCGCTGCTGCCGCTCGGCGCCGCGGCGTGCTACCTGCTGCTGGCCGTCCCCGCCGGGCGGATCGCGGACCGGACCGGCCGGCGGACCCCGTTCCTGCTCGGGCACGGCGCCCTGCTCGCCGCCTACCTCACCCTGCTGGCGCCGCTCGGCCCGACGACGGCGGTGCTCGTCCTCGTCCTGCTCGGTGTCTTCTACGCCGCCACCGACGGCGTGCTGATGGCGCTGGCCGGGCCGGTGCTGCCGGCCCGGGGCCGGGCGGGCGGGCTCGCGGTGCTGCAGACCGCGCAGGCGCTGGCCCGGCTGGTCGGGGCGGCCGGGTTCGGCGTCGCCTGGACGTGGTGGGGCCCGCGCCCGGCCCTGGGGGCGGCCGCCCTCGTACTGGCCGCCGCCCTCGCCGCCGCCTGGCGGATCCTGCCCGGAAGGAGGGAGGCGTGAAGGCGCAGGAGAAACGCGCGAAGGCGAAGGAGGGGCCCATGAAGGCGCGCTCGACCGTGCTGGTCCTCGCCGTTCTCGTCCTGATCGGCGGCTCGCTCGGCTACGTCCTGCACGCCCGCCAGCGCGGCGGCGGGCACCGGCTGGTGGCGGCGGAGGTGTCGTTCACCCTGAACGAGCCCGGCCTCTACTACCGCGACACCGCCACCGGGCGGGTCGCCCGCGCCCCGGGCACCCCGGACGGGCCGTCCTGCGCGCGGTTCCACGCGGCGGGGGAGCGGGCGCTGTGCCTGCGGGCGCTGCCCGGCACCCCGGCCCGCACCCAGGCGGTGGTCTACGACCGGGGGTTCACCGAGCTGCGGACGGTGACCGTGCCCGGCATCCCGAACCGGGCCCGGGTGTCGCCCTCCGGACAGGTGCTCGCCTGGACCGCCTTCGCGGTCGGCGACTCCTACGCGGCGAGCGGCTTCTCCACCCGCACCTCGATCCTGGACCTGCGCACCGGCTACCTGGTCAAGTCGATCGAGGAGATCCCGCTGACCCTCGGCGGCTCCCGCTACCACGCCGCCGACGTCAACTACTGGGGCGTCACCTTCGCCGCCGACGACAACCGCTTCTACGCCACCGTCGCGACCGGCGGCCGCACCCACCTGGTCGAGGGCGACCTCGGGGCGTGGTCGGCCCGCACCCTGCGGGAGAACGTCGAGTGCCCCTCGCTCTCCCCGGACGGCACCCGGATCGCCTTCAAGAAGAAGGTCTCCGACGACCCGGCCGCCCTCTGGCGGCTGTACGTCCTCGACCTGGCCGACCTGCGCGAGCACCCGGTGGCCGAGTCGCACGGCGTCGACGACCAGGCGGCCTGGCTGGACGACGCCACGCTCGCCTACGCCCTCCCGGCCCGCGAGGGCAAGGGCACCGACGTCTGGTCGGTCCCCGCGGACGGCAGCGGCGCCCCGCGGCTGCTGGTCCCCGGCGGCTCCTCACCGGTCGCGGTGGCGGCGCCGCGCTGACCCGGGCGGCCCGCACGTCCGCGTGCGGGCCGCCGCGGGCCGGTTCAGCGCTGCCCGGCGAGCCAGTCGGCGAACCGGTGCCCGGCGAGGTGCGCGCCGGGCCCGGGCAGCAGGGTGTCCTCCCGCAGCCCGGCGCCGAAGTAGCGGGCGTGCGGGTCCGTCACGACGGTGCGCGGGTCGCCGGCCGCGGCCAGCGCCGTGCGGACGAGTTCGTCCAGCCCGAAGACCTCGGGACCGGCCACCTCCACCACCCCGTTGACGGGGGCGCCGACCGCCGTGCGGCCCACGGCGGCGGCCACGTCGTCGGCGTGCACGGGCCGGATTCCCGCGGCGGCCAGCCGCACGGTGTCCCCGTCGGTGGCCGCCGCCGCGATGCCCTTCACGAACTCGAAGAACTGCGTGGCGTGGACGATCGACCAGGGCAGCCCGGAGGCCTTGATCAGCTCCTCCTGCGCCTGCTTGGCACGGAAGTAGCCGCTCTCCTGGAGGCGCTCGGTGCCGACCACCGAGAGCGCCACGTGGTGGCCCACCCCGGCCTCCGCCTCGGCCTTGAGCAGGTTGGCGGTCGAGGTGCGGAAGAACTCCAGGACGGCCCCGTCCTCGAACGAGGGGGAGTTCGACACGTCGACCACCACCGAGGCGCCCTCCAGCGCCTCGGCCAGGCCCTCGCCCGTCAGCGTGTCGACTCCGGTGCTCGGCGCCGCCGGCACCGCCTCGTGGCCCTGCTCGCGCAGCCCGGCGACGAGCTTCGAGCCGATGAGTCCGGTGCCACCGATCACGACGACCTTCATAAGGGGATCCTCTCTGCGACTGTTGCGGTTCCCGCGGGGCGGGACGGGGCGGTGCGCTCGGCCCCGCCCGCACCAGTAGGACAGGGCGGGCACCGGATCCGTGACAACCGGACCGGGGCGGACCGGGTGAACGGGGTCCGCCTGTCAGCCGTCCAGGGAGGCCACGAAGGGCGCCAGCTTGGCCGGGTTCATCACCCACATGAGGCGCTCGATCCCCTGGGTGGAGACGTCCAGGCACAGCAGGGCCACCGCCGCGCCGTCGGACGAGACGAGCACGGCCGGCCGTCCGTTGGCCTCGACCCACCGCAGCTCCGTGCCGGGCCAGAAGCGCGGAGCGAAGGCCGCCACGTACCTGGCCACCACGGCGCGGCCCACGACCGGGATCCGGGAGGCGCCGCGGGTCCCCCCGCCGTCGGAGTGGCTGACCACGTCCGCCGCGAGCAACTCCTCCAGCACCGCCAGGTCGCCGGTCCGCGCGGCGGCGACGAACACCTCCAGGAGCCGCCGGTGCTCGGCGCGGTCCACCCGCTCCCGGCGCGCGGCGGCCAGGTGTTTGCGCGCCCGGCTCACCAGCTGGCGCGCGTTGGCCTCACCGGTCTCCAGGATCTCCGCGATCCGCCGGTACGGGTAGTCGAAGGCCTCCCGGAGCACGTAGGCCGCCCGCTCCACGGGATTGAGCTTCTCCAGGAGCAGCAGGACGGCCAGCCCGACCGCCTCGGCGCGCTCGGCGCCCAGCTGCGGATCCGCCCGGGTGTCGACCGGCTCGGGGAGCCACGGCCCGACGTACGACTCCCGCCGGACCCGGGCGGACTGGGCGACGTTGATGGCCAGCCGGGTGGTGACGGTGGCCAGGAAGGCGGCCGGTTCGAGGACGTCCGCGCGGTCGGTGCGCTGCCAGCGCAGCCAGGTCTCCTGGACGACGTCCTCGGCCTCCGCGGTGCTGCCGAGCACCCGGTAGGCGATCCCGAAAAGCCGTGGGCGGGTCGCGAGGAACTCGCGGGTGGCCGGGTCGAGCGGGTCGGTGTCCGCGCCGGGCTGCATGGGCCGTTGTCCTCCTGTGTCCTGCGGTTCCTGCGGTGCGTGCGGTTCACGGGGTCGTACGACGGGCGGTCCGGACCGGGGCCGAACGCCAGAAGACCGGCCGCGTCCCCCTCCTCGGGGGCCGCGGCCGGTGGGTTCGCCGGACCTGCGCCGGTCAGCCGAACTGGCCGGGCTGGTAGGAGCCGGCGGGCTGCCGGTTGATGACGTTGATCCGGTTGTAGGCGTTGATCACGGCGATGAGCGAGATCAGCGCGGCCAGCTGCTCCTCGTCGTAGTGCTTGGCGGCGTTCGCCCACGCCTCGTCGGTGACGCCGCCGGCGGCGTCCGCGATCCTGGTGCCCTGCTCCGTCAGCTCCAGCGCGGCCCGCTCGGCCTCGGTGAAGACGGTGGCCTCCCGCCAGGTCGCCACCAGGTTGAGCCGCAGGGCGCTCTCGCCCGCGTGCGCGGCGTCCTTGGTGTGCATGTCGGTGCAGAAGCCGCAGCCGTTGATCTGGCTGGCGCGGAT
Source organism: Kitasatospora sp. NPDC002551 (assembly GCF_040296005.1). Classification (NCBI taxonomy): domain Bacteria; kingdom Bacillati; phylum Actinomycetota; class Actinomycetes; order Kitasatosporales; family Streptomycetaceae; genus Kitasatospora; species Kitasatospora sp. NPDC002551. The sequence goes on from NZ_JBEOWI010000002.1 coordinate 235,216, forward strand.
CTTCACCAGCTCCTGCGTCGCGTGCGGCACCGCCGAGTCCGCCAGCACCTTGCCGGCCGAGTTGAAGTGCCGCAGGACCTTGGCCCCGACGCCGGTGCCGAAGTAGTCGAGACGGGCATCCATGGTGTGCTCCTCCTGTCGTGGGGTGACACCCTCTTGACCGGATGGCCGCGCGGATTGTGACGCCTGCGCGACGTGGCCTGCGTCACACCCCGGGGCCGGGGCCCGACATCGCCGGCCGCCCCGCTCCCACCACCGGATTGACGCCGGGTCAGAAGGAGACGTCGGTCGAGGCGCGGACGACGAGCTGGGGCTGGAAACGCTCGACCCGTTCGGCCCGTTCGCGGCTCGGCGCCTGAAGCAGGGTCAGCGCGCGTTCGGCCATGGCGGACAGCGGGTGGCGGATGGAGGTGATCGGCGGGTCGAAGAGCTCGAGTATCTCGGTGTCGTCGAAGCCGGTGACGGCGATCTCCCCGGGGACGCTGACCGCCGAACGGTGCAGCGTGCTCACCAGGCCGACGGCGAGGACGTCCGCCCCGCAGACCACGGCGTCGATCCGGTCGCGCTGCTCGACGACGCGCCGCCCCGCCGTGCGGCCGGCGTCGGTGGTGAAGTTGGGCAGCAGGACGGTGGTGGCGCCGTCGCCCTGCAGCTCGGTGAAGGCGGCGAGCCGCTCCGCGCCCGAGGAGGAGGCCTGGTCCGCGGCGACCAGCGCGATCCGGTGACGGCCCGTCTGTTCCAGGTGCTCGACCAGGAGTCGGACGGCGGCCGCGTTGTCGAGGGTCACGGCGACGGTGCCGGAGTCCTCGGTCCACCGGTCGAACAGCACGACCGGGCGCCGGGCGGCGGCGTTGCGGACGGCCGCCCCGGACTCGCGGGCCGACACCGGGACGACGAACAGCCCGTCCACCCGGCCCGCGAGCAGGGTGTCGATCTGCTCGGCCTCGATCGCGGGGTCGTTCGCCGCGTCGGAGACCATCAGCGTGCCGCCGGCGGCCCGCACGTGCTGGGCGATGGCGTCGGCGAGCTGGACGAAGTACGGGTTGGCGAGCGTGGGGACGACGACGCCGACGGTGCCGGTGGTGCCGGTGCGCAGGGCCCGGGCGGAGTGGTTGGCCTGGTAGCCGAGCCGGAGGGCGGCCTCCTCGACGCGGCGGGCGAGCTCGGGGTCGACATTGCGCGGAGTGCCGGCGAGGACCCGTGATGCCGTCGCGCGGGAGACGCCGGCGGCCTCGGCCACGTCGAGGAGTCGGGGCGCAGTCACGTGGGTGTCCTTCGGGGGTGGGGGACGGTGGGGCCACGACGTCGGGGCGTTCCTTCTTTTCATGAGGAGGCTACTTGACGGCCGGGGGGTGCTGGTACAGCATGTCGGAAATCGATCTCCCAAAGGAGCGTCAATGCCGTCCATCACCGTCGTCGGTTCGGTGAACCGCGACCTCGTGCTGAGCGTCGAGGGCCTGCCGCACCCCGGCGAGACCGTGCTCGCGCGGCACTTCGCCGAGGGGGCCGGCGGCAAGGGCGCCAACCAGGCGGTCGCCGCCGCGCGCCTCGGATCGCGGGTGCGCCTGGTGGCCCGGGTCGGCGCGGACGCGGCCGGCCTGCTGGCCGCGCTGGCCGCCGAGGGCGTGGACGTCACCGAGGTGCGTTCGGACGAGCGGCACCCGACCGGACTGGCCGCGGTGGTCGTCGACGGCGCGGGCGAGAACACCATCGTGGTGAACCCGGGGGCCAACGCGGCCCTGGCCGCCGGGGACCTGCCCGCCCGGCTGGTCCGCGAGCCGGGCGAGGTCCTCCTGGTGCAGAACGAGATCGCCCCCGAGGTGGTCGACCTGGCGGTCCTGCGGGCCCGCGAGCAGGGCGGGACGGTCGTCTTCAACCCCGCGCCGGCCCGCCCGGTCGACCCGCGGGTACTGGCGGCGGTCGACGTCCTGGTCCCCAACCTCGGCGAACTCGCCTCCCTGCTCGGGGCCGCCCGGCCCGCCACCCTGCCGGAGGCGCGGGAGCTGCTGGAGCGTGCCGCGCTCCCGTGCCGGGCCGTCGTGGTGACCCTCGGTGCCGACGGCGCCCTCCTCGCCGAGGCCGGGCGCCCCGGTCTCACCCACGTCCCCGCGCCGCGCGTGGACGCGGTCGACACCGTCGGCGCCGGCGACACCTTCTGCGGCGCCCTCGCCGACTCCCTCGGCCGCGGCGCCGCCCTTCCGGCCGCCGTCGAACGCGCCGTGCGCGCCGCGTCGCACGCCGTGACCGGGCTCGGTGCGCAGTCCTCCATGCCCTACGCGGCCCAGCTCGACGCCCCCACCCTCCCCCCGCTCCCCTCCGCCTTCTGATCCCTCCCCCCACGGGTCCCTCCCCTCCCCACGGGTCCCTCACCAGCACAACGGAGAACCACCCATGAAGAACCTCAAGATCGGCCTGTTCGAGAACGCCCAGACCAACGCGAGCGGCACCGCCACCTGGCGCCACCCCGACAGCCGGCGGCACCTCTTCGACACCCTCGGGTACTGGCGCGAGCTCGCCGCCGTCTGTGAGGACGCCAAGCTGGACTTCCTGTTCCTGGCCGACGCCTGGGGCTGGTCGGAGATCGACGGCACCCGCCCGCCGATCGCCACCGAGGAGACCCTCGACCTGCCCCGGCTCGACCCGGTGGTCGTGGCGTCCGCGCTGCTGTCGACGACCACCAACCTGGGCCTCGTGATGACCGGCTCCGTCCTCGTCGAGCCGCCGTACGCCTTCGCCCGCCGGATGGCCACCCTGGACCAGCTCTCCGGCGGCCGGATCGGCTGGAACGTGGTGACGACGGGCACCGCCGACACCGCCGTCAAGGCCTTCGGCATGGAGATGGTGGCGCACGACGACCGCTACCGGATGGCCGAGGACTTCCTCGACCTCGTCTACAAGTACTGGGAGGGCGCCTGGGAGCCGGACGCGCTGGAGAAGGACAAGGAGGGCCGTTTCGCCGACCCCGCCAAGGTCCACCTGGTCAGCCACGAGGGACCGTTCTTCCGCTCGCACGGCTACGGCAACACCGCGCGCTCCCCGCAGGGCACGCCGGTGCTCTTCCAGGCCGGGGCCTCGCCCGCCGGCCGCCGCGTCGGCGGACGGCACGGCGAGTGCATGTTCGTCGGCAGCGGCTCGGTCGAGCAGCTCGCCGGGCACACCGCGTCCATCCGCGAGGAGGCCGTCAAGGCGGGCCGCCGGGCCGACGAGGTGAAGGTGATGTCGGCCTTCTCCTGTGTCGTCGGCGCCACCACCTCCGACGCCGAGCGCCGCTACCAGCGGATCCTCGACGCCCAGCGGCCCGAGGTCACCGTCGCCAGCTACGCCATGTTCACCGGGCTCGACCTCTCCTCCTACGCACCCGACACCCCGATGACCGAGCTGTCCACCGAGATGTCGCAGACCCAGGTGGCCCGCTTCGCCGGCAAGACCGTGGGCGACGTCCTCGCCGACTGGCACACCCACGGCGTGGGCGCGCGGCCGGTCGTCGGCACGGCCGAGGAGATCGCCGACGAGATCTGCGCGCTCGCCGAAGGCGCCGACCTCGACGGGTTCCTGCTGTCCCCGGCGGTCCAGCCGGCCTCGACCACCGAGTTCGTCGAGTCGGTGCTGCCGATCCTGCGGGCCCGTGGCGTCTTCCGCGGCGAGTACACGGAGGGCGAGAGCCTGCGCGAGCGCCTCACCGGGTCGGGCGACCGCGCGCTGCCGGCCAGCCACCCGGCGGCCCGGTACCGGCACTGAGACCAGCACCCGCGACGAGAGGAACCCGATGACCATGGCCACCCTTGCCCCCGACCCGGCCGGGACGTCCACGCCGCCCGAGCTGGATGCGGCGACCCTGCGACAGGCCTTCGGCGCCTACCCCACCGGCGTGGTCGCGATCAGCGCGCTGCGCGGGGACGAGCCGGTCGGGTTCGCCGCGAGCTCCTTCGTCTCGATCTCGCTCGAACCGCCCATGGTCGCCGTCAGCGTCGCCCGCACCTCCACCACCTGGCCGAGGCTGGCCGAGGCGCCCGTGGTGGGACTGAGCGTGCTCAGCCACGGCCAGGGCGCGCTCTGCCGGCGGCTGGCCTCCCGCGGGGCCGACCGCTTCGAGGGCGTCGCGTGGTCGGCGACGCCCGGGGGCGCCGTCCTCATCGAGGACGCCGCGCTGTGGCTGACGGCCCGGGTGGGCGCGACGTACGACGGCGGCGACCACGAGATCGTGCTCCTGGAGCTCCTGAGCGCCGAACTCTTCGCCGGTGTGGAGCCGCTGGTCTTCCACACCAGCCAGTTCCGCGAACTGCTGCCGCATGCGTGACCACCCGGCCCCCTGCCCGCACCTCACCGGCACGGTGGTGCACGGCGCCGGCCGCGGTCACGGGCTCGGGTTCCCCACCGCCAACATCGCGGCCGGCCCGGACTCCCCGGTCCCGCCGGCCGCGGTGTACAGCGGCTGGGTGGTGCGCCACCGCACCGGCGCCGTCCACCCCGCGACGATCAGCGTCGGATCCAACCCCACCTTCTGCGACACCGCCGACGTCCACGTCGAGGCGTACTGCCACGACCTGGCGCAGGACGTCTACGGCGAGCGGGTCACCGTCTGGTTCGCCGAACGGATCCGCGACACCGTGAAGTTCCCCTCTCCCGCCGCCCTGGTGCGGGCCGTGCGGGAGGACGTCCTGCGGTCCGAGGCCGTCCTCGCCTCGGACCGGGGGCGGCGGGTGCGCGACGAGGCGCTCGCCGCGTACCGCGGCACCGTCACCTCCCCCTGAGACACCCCCCACGCGCGACACCCCCGCGCGCGACACCCTCCCCAGGCACGGCGCTGCCCCCCACCGCCGTGCTCCACGGCTCCTCCAGCGGCCCCGCTCCCGGGCCGCAGCTCACACCCAGGCTTGTTCCCCCAGCAAACAAAGGTGTAGGTCATGAGCGCTCTCGAATGGCTGAACGAGCAGTTCAGCTTCTTCGGCATCCCCGTCTACTGGTCCGACTTCCTCGGCAACATCCTGGCGCTCGCGACCGTCTGGCTCGCCCTGCGCCGCTCCCTCGTCGCCTGGCCGGTGCAGATCCTCGGCTCGGTCCTGCTGCTGATCGCGAGCCTGAACGTCCACCTCGGCGGCAACGCCGCCCGGCAGGTCGTCATCATCGCCTCGGCGTCCTGGGGCTGGGCCACCTGGCGGCGCAGCCGGCAGCAGGAGGGCACGATCAACGTCCGCTGGGCCTCCTGGCGGGAGCGCGCGGTCCTGATCGCGGTCATGGCCGTCGGCACCTTCGCGTTCGCCACGCTGCTCAAGGCGACCGACGCCTCCTTCTACCCGGGCGCGCCCTGGTGGATGGTCCTCGCGGACGCCTGGATCTTCGTCGGCTCGATCCTGGCGATGTACACCCAGGCCCGCCGGTACGTGGAGTTCTGGTTCGTCTGGCTGGCCGTCGACCTGGTCGGCGTGCCGCTCGCGATCCACTCCGAGCTGTACTTCTCCGGCATCGTCTACGGCATCTTCTTCGTCATGGTCCTGGTCGGCATCCGCGACTGGGCCTCCCACAGCAAGGGCCAGGAGATCGCCTCCCCGCTGGAGCCGGCCGTCGTGGTGGAGGGCCGCAACGACGCCTCCCCGGCCACCAGGCCGTAACCCGTCCCCGGCGATCCGGCACCGGCCACGTCCTGCGAGCATCCCCCGGGCTCGCGGGACGTGGCGTTGACGCGTTGTCAACAGCCGCCGTCCAGCGCCCGTCCCCCGGGGCGGGACGGACCGGACGGGCCGCTTCGAGGTCTACTGGGTCAACTGGGACCTCGGCGGGCACCGGGTCAACCTGGCGTTCGTCCTCCCGGGCGGCGGTCCGGAGCCCTGGCGGCGGCTGGGACCCACCCCCTGACCCGGGACCGCGGTGCTCCGTGGACCGTCCTCAGCCGTTCGCGGGGGCCGGCGGGTCGTCGAGCAGGCGCCAGGCGGTGAGGGCCACCGCGGCGCGCAGCAGGCCGGCGGGCTCGGTGAGGTCCAGGCCGAGGGTCCGGCCGATCTGCTCGATCCGACGGGCGATGCTGCTGTGGTGACGGTGGAGCAGCTCGGCGGCGCGCCGCAGGGAGCCGGTCGCGCAGTAGGCGTCGAGCGTCTCCAGGTCCTCCGGGGCGGCGGCGAGCCTGCCGATCGCGGCCACGTCGGGGTTCTCCCGGACGGCGTCCGGCGGCACCCGGTCCAGCAGGGCCAGCGCGCCGAGGTCCTCGTGCCGCACCACGGGCCGGCGGGCGGTGGCGAAGCGCAGGGCGGTGCGGGCCTGCCGCCAGGACACCTCCGGGTTCCCGGGGCCGCCGATCCCGGCCCGGGCCGGGGCCGGGAACCGGTCCGCGGCGATCGCCGGGGCCAGCAGGACGCCGACGTCCGGGAGCCGGGCCGCCTTCACCGGCGGGTCGGGGCAGACCAGCGCGCCGATCCGGTCGAGCGGCAGGGCCGAGCGGACGGCGGCGACCCGCACCGGCCGGTCGGGCGCGAAGCCCAGCCGGCGCAGCGCCCGGGCCCGGGAGGCCTCGTCGGTGCCGGCGCCGATGACCAGTTCGACCAGGGCGGGGTCGGCCATCGTGGTCGGTGCCGGGCCGTGCCGTTCGACGGCCGCCGCGACGGCGAGCGCGAACCGGTCCAGCAGCACCGGGTCGAGTGCCCCGGGCGGGCCGGGCCGTTCCAGCCAGACCGTGCCGATCTCCTCCTCGTCCAGCAGGATCGGCGCCGTCGCGGACACCGCCCTCCCGCCGTCCGCCGCACGCGGCCCACCCGCTCCGGCCGCCCCACCCGCCCCGGCCGCGGGCCGGCCGTCGGGCGTCATCCGGACCACCCGTGCCGTCCCGTGCAGGCGGACCCCGGCCACGCACTCCGCCAGCCCCGCCGAGGCCCGGGCGAGCGCCGGAAGGTCCACCCGCCGGCGCATCAGCGTGTCGTAGAAGGCGACGACGCGGATCGCGCCGTGCACGTGCGAGTCCAGATGTGACAGCCGATCGGCCAGTGCCTCCATCCCCGGCATCCTACGGGCCGGGGCCCCGGCCGCACCGGGGTCCGGCACGGCGGGTGTCCCGGCCCGCGCGGCGCCGGGCCGGGGCTCAGTGCGAGGCGTTCCGCCGCAGCCGGCTCGTCAGGAGGTTGGGGTCCTGCTGGGTCAGGTACGCGGCGTCGGCGATCCAGACGCGGTTGCCGCGGACGGCGACGGAGGTGGGGTTCTGCAGGCCGTCCGTGCGGTCGAGCACGACGGTGTGGCTCCCGTCGTCGGCGACCAGGGCGACCTGGCTGCTCGCGTTGAGGGCCGCCAGGACCTGGTTGCCGCGGCCGGTGAAGGAGAAGTCGTCGATGCCGGTCAGACCGGTGGCGGCGACCCGGGCCGCTCCCGCGCCGCCGTCGGGCCGGACCGGGATCCGCAGCAGGGTGCCGCGGTCGAGGTTGCTCACCCAGACGGCCCTGTCGTGGACCTTGATGCCGTTGGCACCGAGGAAGCCGTCCGCGTCCAGGGCGGCGCCGCTCGCCCACCGGACGGCGGTTCCGCCGCCGGCCGGGATCCGCCAGACCGTGCCGAGGACCGAGTCCGCGGCGTAGAGCGTGCCGGTGCGGGCGTCCCGCGCCAGGCCGTTGGGCAGGGCGTCCGCGGGCAGCGCGGCGACGCGCTCGGGGGTACCGCCGGGGGCCAGCCGCCAGACGCCGGTGAGCTCGGCGGTCCCGGTCGCGTAGACGAAGTGGAGGACGCCGTCGTCGGCGCGCACGACGCCGCCGAGGAACGGGGAGGCCAGCACCGGGGTGGCCGCACCCGGGGCCGGGGCGGGCAGGGTGGCGAGGACGCGGACGGCGCCGTGGCGGTCGATCTCGGCCACCTGGCGGGAGAAGGCGAAGGTCACCACGGTGCCGCCGTCCGGCAGCGGGGTGAGGTTCTCCGGCTGCTGCCCCCGGGCGAGGTCGAGGTGGGCGACCGCCGTCGGCGCGGTGAGCGGGGGAGCCGACGCCCGGGCGGGCGTGACGGCGAGGGCCGAGGCCGCCGCGGCGAGAACCACCGCGGCGACCCGGAGCAGGGGGGTGAAACGCATGGTGCGGTCCCTTTGCGCTTGGACAGGTGCGTGATCGGCGCCGGATGCGGCGTCACCTCACGGTAGGAACGGCGCACTTCCCGCGTTCGCGGACCAGCGCACGGCCGCTGGCCTCTCCCGGCACGGTGGAGCGCGCCGTTCGAAGCGCCGGTCGTCGCGTCCGCCGCCCCGACCGCGCGACGGACGGCGGCTGAACGCGGGCCCCCGGGGGCCGAGGATGGCGGTCATGGATCCCGAACTCGAAGCCTTCGTCCCGCTGCTCCCGTCGATCGACCTCGCCGACCCGGCCGCCGCCCGCGAGCAGGTGTCCCGTCTGCTGGCCGGCCGGCCCGCCCCCGACACCTCCGGCCTGCTGATCGAGGACCGCCTGGTGCCCGCCGACCCGGCCGTGGCGGTGCGGGTCTACCGGCCGCGCGAGCCGCTGGGCGCCCTCGTCTGGCTGCACGGCGGCGGGTTCGTCTTCGGAGACCTGGAGACCGAGCACCCCTGGGCCGCCGGGATCGCCGGCCGCTCCGACGCGGTGGTGATCTCGGTCGACTACCGCCGCTCGCCCGAACACCGGTTCCCGGCCGCCCTCGACGACGCCTGGGCCGTGCTGGAGTGGACCGCCGCGCACGCCGCCGAACTCGGCGTCGACCCCGGGCGGATCGCGGTCGGCGGCCACAGCGCGGGCGCGGGCCTCGCGGCCGCGGTGGCGCTGCGGGCGCGCGACGAGCAGGGGCCGCGGATCCGCTTCCAGCTGCTGAACGAAGCCGGGCTCGACGACCGGCAGGACACCTGGTCGCAGCGGAACTTCACCGACACCCCCTGGCAGGACCGCGCGAAGATCGCCCAGGCCTGGCAGCACTACCTGGGCGGCCGGCCCGCCACGCCGTACGCCGCCCCGGCACGCGCCGCCGACCTGGCGGGGCTGCCGCCGGCCTATGTCGCCACCGCCGAGTTCGACCCGCTGCGCGACGAGGACATCGTGTACGCGCTGCGGCTGATGCAGGCGGGGGTGCCGGTCGAACTCCACCAGTGGCCCGGTACCTTCCACGGCTCGCTGGCCATCCAGTCCGCCCAGGTGTCGCAGCGTCAGCTCGCGACCCTCACGGACGCTCTGCGCCGAGCCCTGGCGTGCTGAGCCAACTCCGGGATTACCGAAAAGGGAAGAGGAGATGTGGTTTCGGTCAACGGGAGGGGCGGTTTTCGGTCGGTGGTGCCGGGAGGTGCGGGTGTTGTCGGGAGTCGGTTGCCCGGACAGGTGATCGATGGTTACCTCGGTCCTCGTGAAATCGTTGGCACCAGGGGTCTCATTAGAATCTGACGCTTCATTAGCCCATGAGGCGACGTCAGGAAACGCGGAAGAACGGGGAGTCGGGCGGGTCGATGGCGATCCGTCGGGCTCCCCGTCCGGCACCGGGCCGAGCCCGGGAGCCGCCGTCCCGGTGGTGGTGGACGAGGGCGACCGGTGCTTCTTCGACCACCCGCTCGACCACGTACCGGGAATGGTGCTGGTGGCGGCGGTCCTGGACCTGGTCCGCGACCGGGCGGGCGCGGCCGACGGCCGGCTCCGGCTGTCGCTGACCTTCGACCGGATGTGCGAGCTGGGCCCGCAGGTCTGGCTGCACGGCGAGCCGGCCGAGGGCGACGACGGGCCGGTGTGGCAGCTGCTGGCCGTGCAGGACGGCGAGACCGTCTGCCGTGCCTCGGTCGGCCTCAGCGACGCCGGCGGGCCGGTCGTGCCGCCCGCCGCCGCCCGGGCCGTGCTGTCCGGCGGCGGCCGGGAGCACGCCACGCCCGCGGACCCCGCCCTGGTGCACCGCCACCTGCCGGAGAACGTCCTGGTGGGCGGGCCGTCGCGGGTCGAGCGGGCGGCCGTGCTCGCGCCCCCGCCGGGACACCGGCTGGCGGGCGCCGGGGTGCACGCCCCGGTCGCCCTGATCGAGTCGGCCCGGCAGTTCGCGACGATGCTGGGCCACACGGCCCACGGCCGGGACGCGGACGCGCAGATGCTCTGGCTGTCGCTGGAGGCGGACCTGCCGACCGGCCTGCCGGCGGCGGTGCCGCTGGAGCTGTGGTGGGAGTTCGCACCGCCGCGCGGGGCGCGGGCGGTGTACCGGATGACGGTGGTGGACGCGGAGAGCGGCGAGCGGCACGGACGGCTGGACATCGGGGTCCACACCGTCAGCCGCGCCGGATACCTGAAGCGGAGGGCGACCCGATGAGTACGGTGAAACCTGTGGCGGGCGAGGGCCGGTCCTGGGCGGTGCAGGCGCCGCGGCTGTTGTTCGTCGTCGCGGTCCTCGCGGTCGGCACCGGCCTGGTGGTCCACCTGCGCCACGCCGGTGACCCGGTGGACCTGGTCGCCGCCGTCCTGGCCGCCTGCTACCTGGCCTGGCTGGCGGTCGAGATCCCGGTGACCTTCCGCAGCTCCGGCGCCGCGCCGCGCGAGTCCGCGTCGCTGCTGCTCTACGCGGCGGCCCGGATCGCGACGGTGTCCGCCGGCGTGCTCGGCCCGCTGCCCTGGGACCGCTGGTCCCCGCTGCTGCTGCTCCCGGCGGCGGTGTTCGTCGGCGGGGTCGTGCTGCGCCAGGTGGCGATCCACACGCTGGGCAGGTTCTACTCCCACCACGTCGCCCGCCAGACCGACCACCAGGTCGTCACCTGGGGCGTCTACCGCTTCATCCGGCACCCCGCCTACGCGGGGATGCTCTCGGCGCACCTGGGCTTCGTCGTGTTCTTCCTCAACCCGCTGAGCGCCGTCCTGATGGTCGCGCTCGCCGCCGCGATCGCCTTCCGGATCCGCACCGAGGAGCGGATGCTGGTGAACATCCCCGGCTACCGCGCCTACGCGGACGGCCACGCCCGCCTCGTGCCGGGGCTGTGGTGAGCGCGCCCGCCCGCCCCGCGCGGGTCCGCGTCCCGGCGACCCCGGACGAACTGCTGACGACCACCCGCTCGGTGCGCCTGCGGCTGGACCTCACGCGCCCGGTGGAGCTCGACCAGGTGCGCGAGTGCCTGGAGATCGCGCTGCAGGCGCCCAACGGCGGCAACACCCAGCGCTGGCACTGGCTGGTGGTGGCCGACGACGTCCTGCGCAAGCAGATCGCGGAGGTCTACCGGCGGGCCTTCGAGGCCCGCTACCCGCCGGCCACCGGCGCCGGACCGGCGACCGACGGCGGGGTGTCCGACCGCATGCTGGCCGGCGGCCGGTACCTGGCGGAGCACCTCCAGCAGGTGCCGGTCCTGGTGATCCCCTGCCTCGACCTCGCCGGCCGTCCGCTGCCGCGGGACAACCAGGCGGGCGTGTGGGGATCGCTGCTGCCGGCCGCCTGGAGCTACATGCTCGCCGCGCGCGCCCGCGGCCTCGGAACGGCGTGGACCACGGTGCACCTGGACGCGGAGCGGGAGGTCGCCGACATCCTCGGACTGCCGCGCGACGTCCGCCAGGGGGCGCTGATCCCCACCGCGCACGTGCTGGGGGACGGATTCGGACCGGCGCCGCGCCGGTCCGTGGACAGGGTGCTGCACCTGGACGGCTGGGGCGGCGGGGCGGGGAGCAGTGGGTCGGATGACTGAGTTCGTGGTGACCGCGGCGGGCGACGGCGGTGCGCTGGCGGACGCCGCGCAGGTGGGGAACAAGTTCGCCCGTCAGGAGGTGCTGCGGCGCGCCGGGTTCCGGGTACCGGAGTTCTTCTGCCTGCCCGCCGCCGCCTTCGACGCGGCCCTGGACGCGCTGCGCCCCGCGCTGGCGCCGCTGCCGGCCGGCGACGCCGGACAGGACGCCGTCGAGGCCTGGTGCGCGGCCGCCCGCGAGGCGCTCGCCTCCTCGGTCCTGCCCCCGGAGCCGGCCGAGCGGATCCGCAAGGAGTTCGCCGCGCTCGCCGGGCCGGACGGCCTGGTCGCGGTCCGGGCCTGCGTCGTGCCCGCCACCACGCCGGACACCCCCGACGCGGCGGAGGCGGTGGGGGAGGACAGCGCCGTCGACCCCTTCGCGGGCATGAGCGACAGCTTCCTCTACGTCGACGAGGAGGGCCTGGCCGACGCGGTGGTGCGCTGCTGGGCGTCCGCGTTCAACCCCCAGGCGGTCCGCTACCGCCTGCTGCGCGGCCTCGACCCGCGCCGGGCCCGGGTCGCGGTCGGCGTGCAGCGGATGGTGCTCGGCACCCGCTCGTTCGTGGCGTTCACCCGCGACCCCCGGGACGGCTCGCCGCGCCGCGTGGTCGCCGCCGCGTACGGCATCGGCGAGGGTGTCGTCCAGGAGAAGGCGGACGTCGACCACTTCTTCCACGACCCGGCCACCGGGGAGGTGAGCGCCCGGACCGTGCACAAGCGGTGGTCGATGGGCCTGCCCGAGGGCGCCGCCAGCGGAGCGCCGGTGCTGCTGCCGGTCGCCGAGGAACTGGCCGGTGTGCCGGTCCTGGACGACGACCAGGTGCGCGCGGTGGCGGAACTGGCCGGCCGGGTGGAGGAAGTGTTCGGCGTCCCGCAGGACATCGAGGGCGCCCTCACCGAGGACGGCACCGTCCACCTGGTCCAGGCCCGCCCGATGGTCGCCGGGCCCGCCGTTACGGCCGCGCCCGCCGCCGCGCCCGAGGCCGACGAGCCCGCGCGCGTCCACTGGGGCAACCACAACATCACCGAGAGCTTCCCCGGTGTCTCGGGCGCCCTCACCTACTCCCAGTCCCGCGAGTTCTACCGGCGCTCCTTCGCCGACCTCTACCGGCGGATGGGCGTGCCCGAGTCCTGGGTGCGGGACAACGCGCACCGCCTCGCCCGGATGGTCGGCTACCTGGAGGGCCAGGTCTACTACCGGCTGGACGACTGGCACGCCCTGCACGGGCAGATGCCGATGTTCGAACTGGTCCGGCGCGGCTGGGAACAGGCGATGGGCATCACCGGCCCCGCCCGCGGCGAGCGCCGCTGGGCCGCCCCGGCGGTCGCCCGCGCGCTGCCGCGCCTCGCCTGGCGCAGCGCCCTGCACCCCTGGCAGGTCAGGAGCTTCCTGCGCTGGTGGGACCGGCAGATGGCCGAGGCGCGGACGGTCGGGGACTCGCCCGAGGAACTGATCGCCTTCTACCGCCGGCTGTGGGAGCGCGCCGGCGAGCGCTGGGGCGTCACCCTGGTCAACGCCTTCATCGCCCTGGTGGTGCTCGGCGCGGGCGGCGCGCTGCTGCGCCGCTGGACCGGCGAGGGCCCGCAGGTGCTGGTCGGGCTGATGGCCGGCGGGCGCGAGAACCGCTCCCTGGAGGCGGTCCGCGCCGCCATGAGCCTGGCCGAACTCGTCGGGACCGTCCCCGAGTTGCGCGCCGCGGTGCTCGACGACGGCACCGACCCCGAGCAGCTGTGGCGGCAGATCGTCGCCGGCCGGTACGGCGCGGCCCTCGCCGCCGCCGCCCGCGGCTACCTCGCCCGCTACGGCGACCGCGCGCTGCACGACCTCAAGCTGGAGGAACCCACTCCCCGCCAGCGCCCGTGGACGGTGATCGCCCTGATCCGCCCGCTGGTGCGCCAGGGGGCGACCGTCGCGGCCAACCGCGCCGACGAGCAGGCCGCCGCCCGGCGCGCCCGCGAGCGGCTGCGCGAGGTGTGCCCCAACCCGGCGCAGCGCGCCGTCCTGCTCGGCCTCACCACGCTGGCCCGGGACCTCGCCCGGATCCGCGAGGACACCCGGTTCTGCCGCACCCAGCTGTTCGGCCTCTCCCGCGACGTCATGTGGAAGCTCGGCGCGGAACTCGCCCGCACCGGCGTCCTGGACGACCCGCTCGACGTCGCCGACCTGACCGTCGAGGAGGTCATCGGCGCCTTCGACGGCACCGGGACGGTCACCGACCTGCGCGCCCTGGTCACGCTGCGCCGCGCCCAGCGCACGGAGTGGGCCGCCAACCCGCAGCGCCCCGCCCTGCTGGGCACCCCCGCCGGCCTGCCGCTCGCCCGGGCGCTGCCGCGGGCGACGGCGGTGGGCGCGGGCGCCGCCGCGAGCGACGGCCTGCTGCGCGGGATCGGCTCCAGCGGCGGCGTGGTCCGCGGCCGGGCGAAGGTGGTGCTCGACCCGTCCACCGACCCCGACCTCGCCTCCGGGCGCATCCTCGTCGCCCGGGAGACCGACCCGGGCTGGCTGTTCCTCATGATGTCCGCCACGGGCATGGTCGTGGAGCGCGGCACCCTGCTGTCGCACACCGCGATCACCGGGCGGCTGCTGGGTGTGCCCACCGTGGTCGCCGTCCCGCGGGCCACCACCGCGATCCCCGACGGCGCCTGGATCGAGATCGACGGCACCGCCGGGACCGTGCGCCTGCTCCCGCCGTCCGAACAGCCCGCCGAGTCCGCGGAGTCCGCCGAGCCCGCCGACTCCGCCGAGCCCGCGTCCGGCCCCACCGGGCCCGCCGACGGGACCGTCACCACCGAGAAGGGCGACACGCCATGACCGACCCGGCCCGCTTCCCCTTCCCGCCCGCCGGTGACGTCCGCCCGCCCGACGGCTACCACGCCGTGCTGCGCACCGGCGCCCCGCACCCGGTCCAGCTGTCCAGCGGACAGCCCGCCCTGCTGGTCACCCGCCACGAGGACGTCACCGCCGTCCTCGGCGACGACCGCTTCAGCCGCGCCGGCTACACCGAACTGGCCCGCCCGCTGTTCGCCCGCAAGACCGAGTCCGTCCTGCTGGCCACCGCCGACGCGCCGGACCACACCCGGCGCCGCCGCGCGATCCTGCCCGCCTTCACCGCGCGCCAGGTCCGCCTGCTGCGCCCCCGCCTGGAGGCGCTCGCCGAGCGCCTGCTCGACGACCTGACCGCCGGCGCCACCGCCGGCGAGGCCGACCTGGTCGGCGGCTTCACCGTGCCCTTCCCGATGCAGGTCATCTGCGAGGTGCTCGGCGTCCCCCCGGAGGACGGCGCGATGCTGCGCGCCGAGGTCGACATCCTGATGTCCACCTCCGGGCACACCCGCGAGGAGGTCGCCGCCACCCAGGCCCGGATGGACGACTACTTCGCCGCCCTGGTCGCCGGCAAGCGGCGCGCCGCCGAGGCCGGCACCCCGGCCGACGACCTGCTCACCAGGCTGGCGCTGCGCCCCGACGACGACCCCGCGCAGCGGCTGTCCGACCGGGAGGTGGTGGCCCTCGGCTCCGGGATGCTGATGGCCGGCTACGAGACCACCGGCAACTCCTTCGGCATGTGCGTCGTGCTGCTCCTGCGGCACCCCGGCCTGGCCAGGACCCTGCGCGAGCGGCCCGGGCGGATCCCGGCCGCGGTCGAGGAGATGCTCCGCTTCAGCTCCCTCAACAACACCGGCGGCGCGCCCCACCTGGTGACCGCCGACACCGAACTGGGCGGCTGCCCCGTCGCGGCCGGTCGGATCGTCGTCCCGCTCACCGACGCCGCCAACCGCGACCCGGCGGTCTTCACCGACCCGGACGCCTTCGACCCCGACCGCCCGGACGTCGCCTCCCACCTCGCCTTCGGCCACGGCCGCCACCTCTGCCTGGGCGCCGAACTCGCCCGCGCCGAACTGCAGATCGGCATCGGCGCGCTGCTGCGCCGCTTCGACGAGCTGGAACTCGCCGTCCCCGAGGAGGCGCTGGAGTGGCGCCGGACGATGTTCATCAACGGAGTCTGGCGGCTGCCGGTCCGCTGGAGCGTCGCCGCGGCCCCCGCGAAGCGGCCGGCATGACCCGGCGCCCCACGCTCCCGGCCCCGCCCGCCGCCCCCGCCGGGCCGGGCCCGCTCGCCGCCCGCCTCGGCGCGTTCGTCCGCGGCAGCTTCCCGCTGCCGCTGTCCCTGGTGTTCGCCGCGGCCTGGGCGCTGGGCGCCACCGGCCTGTTCGCCGCCGCCGACGGCCGCGTCGCGCACTGGCGCCCCGGCTGGGGCACGGCGGTGGCCGCGCTGACCGTCCTGGTCGACCTGCTCCTGCTGCGCGCCGCCGACGACCTGCGCGACCTGCCCTACGACCGGCGCCACAACCCGAACCGCCCGCTGGCCCGGGGCGCCGTGCTGCCCCGCGACCTGTACGCGCTCGCCGCCGCCGGAGCCGCGCTGCTGCTCCTGCTCAACGCCGGCAACCGCGCCGCCCTGCTGCTGCTCGCCGCCCAGTTCGCCTACACCACCGTCCTGATCGGCGCGGAGCTGCGCCTCGGGTGGCCGCGCGGGGACGCGGTGGTCACCGGCGTCCTGCTGAGCTCCCCGGTGCAGATCCTGCTCAACCTCTACCTCTACGCCGTCTTCCTGCACGACACCGGCGTGGACACCGGCCCGCCGGGCTCCGAGGGCCGCCGCGCGCTCCCGCTGCTGGTGGTGATCATGCTGGCGGCCACCCACCACGAGCTGGCCCGCAAGATCGTGCGCGCGCCGGGCCCGCACGAGCGCACCTATGTGCGGGTCTTCGGCCTGCGCACCACCGTCGCCCTGGCCGTCGGCTTCGCCGCCGCCTCCGCCGGGGCGTCCCTGGCGCTGCTGCGCCCCTGGGCGGGCGGGACGGCCGGGTGGGGCTGGCTGGCCCTGCTGCCGGCCGTCCTCGCGGCCCTGGCCGCCCGGACCTTCACCCGCACCGGGGCGGCGCGCTGGCCGGTCGCGGCGGTGGTCGGCTACCTGCCGGCCGTCTTCGTCTGCCATCTGCTGATCGGCCTGGGGGGCACCTCGTGAGGACGGACCGCCTGTACATCGCCGGGCTCGCCGCCCACGTGCCCCGGCTCTGGCCGATCGACGACGCCGTCGCCGCGGGCCGCCCCGGTGCGGAACAGGCCCGGGCCGACGGCTGGACGAGCGTGTCGGTCGCGGACGACACCCCGGCGCCGGAACTCGCCGTCGAGGCCGGCCGGCTCGCGCTCAAGCGCTCCGGCCTGCGCGCCGAGGACGTCCGTCTGGTCCTGCACGCGGGCACCTTCCACCAGGGACCGGACGGCTGGTACCCCGCGAACCACGTGCAGCACCACGTCCTCGGCACCTCGGCCCCGGCGATCGGCCTGGACCAGGGCTGCACCGCGATGCTGGACGCCGCCCGCCTGGCGCACGGTCAGCTGGCGCACGCCCCGGCGCACTCCGCCGTCCTGGTCTCGGCGGCCGACAACTTCGGCACCCCGGCGCTCGACCGCTTCACCTACGCCCACGGCTTCGGCGCCGGGCGCGGCTCGATCCTCGGCGACGCCGGCTGCGCCGTGCTGCTGTCCGCCACCGCCGGACCGCTGCGGATCCGCTCCCTCGTCCAGTCCTCGCTCTCCTCCTGGGAGCGGCTCTACCGGGGGACGGAGGAGTTGTTCCCGCCCGGCCCGGCCGGCGGCACCCGCGTGCCGATCGGCCTGCGGATGGGCGCCTACGCGGACCTGGTCCCCGACCGCGACCTGCGCCGGAGCATGGCCCGCGAGCTCACCGAGGCCCGCACCGCCCTCAACCGCCGGGCGATCGAGGAGGCGGGCGTCACCGCGGCCGACATCACCCGGGTCACCCACGTCTTCTCCGGCCACCCGCGGTACGCGGAGGGCCTGCTGCGCCCGCTGGGCATCGACCCCGGGCGCGGCATGCTCGACCTCGGCCGCACCCTGGGCCACCTGGGCGCCTGCGACCAGTTCCTCTCCCTCGCCCACCTGGTGGACACCGGCGCCGTCGGCCCGGGCGACCACGTCCTGCTCACCGGCAACGGCGCCGGCATCTCGCTGGCCGCCGCCGTCGTCGAGGTCCTGGAGCACCCCGCCTGGTGACCCGGGGCGCGCCCGCCCCGCCCAAGCCCGGTCCAGCCCCCGCCCCGTGCCGCGCCCGTCGCGTCGCGGGGCGGGGCGCTTTCCCGGGCGCGGAACCGGCCGTTCGGCGGCGGGAATCGGCCGTGACTCCGAACACGGACCGTTCGGCGCCCGACGATGGCGTACGCATGTACACGTCGCCCGATCGGGCGGCCTTCCCGGCACGGCCCCGCGCCCGGACACCGAGTCCGGCAAGAGCCCCGCGGCGCGGCCCGTCGCCCGAGCGCACGTGCGTACCCGAGGACCGTCTCCCGTTCCGGCGATCACCCCTGGAGTGTGCCTGTGTCATCGTTCCCGCCGGCCATGGGGGGCCTGCCTCCCTCCCGGACCCGCGCACCACGCCGCCGATGGACGGCGGCCACCCTCTGCGCCACCCTGCTGGCAGGACTCCTGCTCGGCGTCCAGGACGCCGCGGCCGGACCCCCGGCCGAGGCCCCGCACGGGGCCCGGCCGCCCGCCGCGGCCCAGGAGCCGGCCCGCGACCGGGCCTCCGCCCGGCTCGCGGCCCGGCTCGGCGGCAAGCCCGTCGAAGTGCCCTCCGAACGCACCGAGTCCGCGACGACCTGGGCGAACCCGGACGGCACGCTCACCCTGGAGGTCGCGGCCGGGCCGGTGCGGATGCGCCGCCCCGACGGCGCCTGGACCGACGTCGACGTCACCTTCGCCGAACGCCCCGACGGCTCCGTCGCCTCCAAGGCCCACCCGCGCGGGCTGGCCCTGGCCGGCGTACCGAGGGGCAAGCGCGCCGGCTCCTTCGCCGAGGCCGCCGCCACCCCGGCCCAGGACCTGCTCACCCTCAGCGCCGGGGGCAGGGGCGTCGCGGTGCAGTGGCGGGGCGGCCTGCCGGCACCCCGCCTGGACGGCGCCAAGGCCACCTACCAGGACGTCCTGCCCGACGCGGACCTCGTCATCGACGCCACCCGCACCGGCTACGAGCAGTCCGTGGTCCTCAAGAAGCGCCCCGACGGCACCGCCGACTACACACTGCCGCTGAAGGCGCCCGGGATCGACGCGCGGCAGAACGAGGACGGCGGCGTGACGTTCACCGAGACCGCCACCGGGCGCGAACTCGCCACCATGCCGGCCCCGGTCATGTGGGACGCCACCGTCGACGAGAAGTCCGGCGAGCACACCCGCCGGGCCCCGGTGGGCCTGAAGGTCACGCGCTCCGGTGACACCATCGAACTGCGCCTCAGCCCCGACGCCGCCTTCCTCGCCGATCCGGCGACCACCTACCCCGTGACGGTCGATCCGTCCGACAGCGTCCTGTCCGACGTGTTCGACACCTGGGTCCAGCAGGGCGAGACCGCCGACGCGTCGAGCGCCACCGAACTGAAGATCGGCTGGCCGGGGGACTGGGCGGACACCGCCCACACCAAGCCCCGGATCGCCCGCTCCTTCATCAGCTGGGACATGGCGCCCATCAAGGACGCCCTGGTCTCCCGGGCCACCCTGTCCCTCTACAACTTCCACTCCTGGGACTGCACGAAGCCCGCCGCCTGGGAGGTCTGGGACACCAACAACGCGACGACCGCCAGCCGCTGGACCAACCAGCCGGCCTGGCTGCAGAAGTACACGACCTCCACCGAGACCCGCGGACAGAACTGCTCCACCGGCGGCTACGTGAACGCCGACGTCACCCCGCTGCTGCAGTACTGGGCGGGCCGGACCACGGTCGCCCGCCAGGGCCTGGGCCTGCGCGCCGCCAACGAGGCCGACACCGGATCGTGGAAGAAGTTCTACTCCGGCAACGCCGCCGCCGGGCAGATCCCCAAGCTCTCGGTCACCTTCAACTACCGCCCCCGCACCGGCACCGACCAGCAGGCCGGCCCGCCGTTCTTCGCGGACAACGGCGTCTACACCGTCAACACCCTGACCCCCGTCCTGCGCGACACCTTCGCCGACTCCAACAACGACCGGATCAACGGCACCTTCCAGATCGTCGACGCGGCCACCGACCAGCCGGTCGGCGACCTACTGGTGTCCCCCTGGGGCGCCAGCGGGGAGCCGGTGTCCGTCACCGTCCCGCCGGGCGTGCTCCAGAACGGCCGGACCTACCGGTTCCGCAGCAACCCGTACGACGGCACCCACTACAACCTCGGCTGGTCGCCCTGGCGCACCTTCACGGTGGACACCGCCGCGCCCTCCGCGCCGACCGCCGTCACCTCCACCGACTACCCCTCGGCCGCCTGGGTGAAGGGCGTCGGCCAGAGCGGCACCTTCACCGTCACACCCCCGCCGGGGGACCACCGGTGGCTGGAGTGGACCCTGGACGGCAGCACCTGGACGCGGATCGCCACCGACGGCACCGCCGCGCCGGTCAGCCTGCTGGCGACGCCGTCCCACGGCGGCACCAACACCCTGCGGGTGCGCAGCGTGGACCGGGCCGACAACCGCTCCGAAGCCCTCGCCTACGACTTCCACGTCGGGGCCGGCGGCATCACCAGGCCCTCCGACAGCCGGCGCACCGCGGCCCGGCTGCCGCTCCAGGCCGAGGCCGACGGCTCGCGCTACGACGCGGTGACCTTCTCCTGGCGGCGCTCGGACGCCGACGCCTGGGCCCCCGTCCCGCCCGGCCACGTCAGCGCGGCGGGCGCCCCGCTCGGCGGCTGGCCGGTGGCGCTCACCGCGGGCCGCAGCCCGGAGCTCGCCTGGGACGCCGCCACCACCGTCAGCCCCGACGGCGCGGTGCAGCTGCGGGCCGACTTCACCGGCCCGGCCGGCGCCACCGCCTCCAGCGACCCGCTCAAGGCGATCGTAGACCGCACCGCCGACAACGCCGCCACCGTCACCGTCGGCCCCGGCACCGTCAACCTGCTGACCGGCGACTACGACCTCGGCCGCACCGACGCCGCCTTCCACGGGACGGCGATCACCCGGACCGCCTCCTCCCGCACCCCGCAGGAGGGAGCGGCCCAGAGCGGACAGGCCGCGATCTTCGGCAAGGAGTGGCTCTCCGGCACCGCCACCGGCCGCAAGGACTCCGGCTACACCGCCGTCAACCGCACCTCCGCCACCTCGCTGGACGTCCTGCGCACCGACGGCACCGCCCTGCACTTCACCGCCGACGCGACGGCCACCGGCTGGATCCCCGAACCCGGCGCGGCGCACCTCGCCCTGACCGGTTCCTTCGCCGACGGTTTCACCCTCACCGACAGCAACGGCGACACGGCCGAGTTCGCCCGGACCGATCCCGCCGCGGCCGCCTGGGCCCTCATCCGCTCGTCCACCCGGGGCCTCGACAACACGACCAGCACCATCGTCTCGCAGAACGTCACCGGCCCCGACGGGCGGATCCTCACCCGTCCGCACCGGGTGGTCAGCCCGACCAGCGCCGTCGCCGCGTCCGTCTGCGCGGCCGACCCGGCCGTGCGCGGCTGCCGCGTCCTGGAGTTCGGCTACGCCCAGTCCACCACCGCGACCGCCGGTGCCCTCGGGGACGTCGCCGGCCAGGTCAGCGCGATCCGGCTGTGGTCCACCGAACCCGGCGCGGCCGCCGCGACCGCGGTCGACGTCAGCCGCTACGCCTACGACGTGAACGGCCGGCTCCGGGAGACCTGGGACCCCAGGACCACCCCCGCCCTGAAGACCGCGTACGACTACGACGCGGCGGGCCGCGTCACCACCCTCACCCCGCCCGGTGAACTGCCCTGGACCTTCGGCTACGGGCGGGCCGGCAACTCGCCGGCCGCCGGCGACGGCATGCTGCTCACGGCCTCGCGCCCGACCCTGGCCCCCGGCTCCGCCGACCAGGTCGACGGCACCGCCACCACGACGCTGGTCTACGACGTCCCGGTCACCGGCGGCGGCGCGCCGTACGACCTGGGCCGGGCCGCCACCGCCGGGTGGGGCCAGCGGGAGACCCCCACCGACGCCACCGCCGTCTTCCCGCCCGACCAGACACCCGCCTCCAGCAGCGGGGCGCAGCTCCCCGCGAACGGCTACGGCCGCGCCGACCTGCACTACCTGGACGCCTCCGGCCTGGAGACCGACACCGCCCGGCCCGGAGGGGCCGTCAGCGCCACCGACCACGACGCCTCCGGCAACACCGTGCGCCACCTGACCGCGGCCAACCGCGCGCTGGCCCTGGCCACCACCGACCAGGACCGCGCGACCCTGGCCGCCCTCGGGATCGCCGCCCTCGGCAGCGCCGAACGGGCCGACCTGCTCTCCACCGCGACCACCTACAGCGCCGACGGCAACCGCGAGCTGGAGGTCCTCGGCCCGCTGCACTACGCCACCCTGGCCCAGCGGCTGACGGCCGGACAGACGGTGGTCGCCGAGGCGGGCACCCAGCTGCCCCTGCGGCAGCGGACCGTGAAGGAGTACGACGCCGGCCGGCCCACCGACGGCAGCGCCACCGTGCGCGACCAGGTCACCAGGGAGACCGTCGGCGGACAGCCCCGCATCGACACCGCGCTGCTCGCCGACGCCCGCACCACCGCCATCGGCTACGACTGGGCCAGGGGCCGGCCCACCACCAGCGTCCAGGACCCCGACGGCGCCCGGCTCACCACCACCACCGGCTACGACGCCCAGGGGCGGGTGACCAGCACGAGCCAGCCGGCCTCCACCGGCGCCGACGCGGGCACCACGACCACCGCCTACTACACCGGGGACGGCAGCGGACCCTGCGCCGGCCGGCCCGAATGGGCGGACCAGGTCTGCTCCGTCGGTCCCGCCGCCGACATCACCGGCGGCGGCGCCAACCCGGCCCAACTGCCCCGCCGGACGCTCGAGTACGACCGCTGGGGCCAGACCACGCGCACCGTCGAGACGGCCGCCGGCGTCCAGCGGACCACGACCACCGGCTACGACGCCGCCGGCCGCCGGACCAGCTCCACCGTCAGCGGCCCGGGCCAGGAGGTCCCGGTCGTGACCACCGGCTACGACGGCGCCACCGGCCGCCCGGTCACCACGGCCGCCGCCGGCACGGGCACCATCACCACCGCCTACGACCGCCTCGGGCGCCCGATCGCCTATACCGACGCCGACGGCGGCACCACCACGACCCGGTACGACCGCCTCGACCGGCCGGTCCTGGTCACCGACTCCGCGCCGTCGACGCTCAGCTACACCTACGACACCGCCGTCGAACCGCGCGGCCTGGTCACCGCGGTCGGCGACTCGGTGGCCGGCATCTTCACCGCCCGCTACGACGCGGACGGCACCGTGGTCGGCACCGGGCTGCCCGGCGGCTACACCATGCGCCAGCTCACCAGCCCGACCGGCACCCTGGTCAGCCGCACCTACACCCGTGACAGCGACGGCACGACCGTCCTGGGCGACGGGATCAGCACCACCGTCCACGGCCAGTGGGCCACCCACACCGCCACCTTCGCCTCGGCCTCCCAGCAGGCCTTCGGCTACGACAGCGTCGGACGCCTCACCCGGACGACCTCGGTCGCCGACGGCGTCTGCACCACCAGGACCTACACCTTCGACCGCAACACCAACCGCACCGCCCGCAGCTCCGTCAACGCCGCGCCCGGTGCCGACTGCGCCGCCTCGGGCGGCACCCCGGAACAGCACGGCTACGACACCGCCGACCGGCTGACCGACCCCGGCTACGTCTACGACGCCTTCGGCCGGACCACGGCCCAGCCCGGCGCCACCACCTCCTACTTCGCCAACGACCTCGTCCGGCAGCAGAGCACCGCCACCGACCGGCAGACCTGGAGCCTGGACCCGGCGCTGCGCCTGCGCGCCTGGAGCACCGAGGTCAACGCCGGCGGTGGCTGGACCCCCTCGCGCAGCCGGATCAACCACTACGGGTGCGCCTGCGACAGTCCCGGCTGGACCGTCGAGGACACCGCCACCGGCGAGCTGACCCGCCAGGTCGCGACGCCCGCCGGCGGACTCGGCGCCACCACCGCGAAGACCGGCGGGGTGCAGCTCCAACTCGCCAACCTGCACGGCGACATCGTGGTCTCCCTGCCGCTCGACGCGGGCCGGTCCCCGGTCGCGGTGACCTTCGACGAGTACGGCAACCGCACACCGGGGACCGCCCCCGTGCGGTACGGCTGGCTCGGCTCCCAGCAGCGCTCGGCCGAGACGCCGACCGGGGCCTACCTGATGGGCGTGCGGCTGTACGACCCGGCGCTCGGCCGGTTCCTGAGCACCGACCCGGTCCCGGGCGGCAACGCCACCGCCTACGACTACGTGTTCCAGGACCCGAACACCCACTTCGACCTCGACGGCCAGTGGGGGTGGGGCTGGGCCCGCAGGGCCTGGACCTGGGTCAGGCCGTTCCTGATCAAGTGCGGCCGAGGGGCCTGGGCCTCGCGCAGCTACGGCTACACCTGGCAGCAGAAGGCCGCCGCGATGGCCATGGGCTGCTTCGTCTACCAGATCTGACGCTCCCGCGCCGTGCGGCCGGTGCCCGTCCCTCCGGGGGCGGGCACCGGCCCGTTTTGAAAGACCGATCGTCATTCCATTCACACCTGAGAGTGATTTGCCCCGATTTCCGTATCCGCCGCTCGTTACCCTTGACGTCGTATGAGTGACCGTCAGAACGGCGACGTCGCACCAGCAACGGGGGAGCGGACATGGTCGAAGAATCGGCCGAGGTGGTGATCCTCGGCGCCGGTCCGGCGGGGCTCGTCCTCGGCAACCTCCTGCACCGGGCCGGCATCGACTGCGTCGTCCTGGAACGCGCCGACCGCGCGCACCTGCACGCCCGCGCCCGGGCCGGCTTCCTCGCCGAGAACACCGTCCGCGTCCTGGACCGCCACGGTCTCGCCGACGGCCTGCACCGCCGTGGCCAACCCCACTCCACCTGCGAGTTCCGCACCGCCGACGGCCGCTTCCGCCTCGACTACGCGCACCTCGGCCGCGGCGAGCGCCACACCGTCTACCCGCAGCAGTACCTCGTCGCCGACCTGCTCGCCGCCTTCGAGGCCGCCGGCGGGAGGCTGCACTTCGCCACCGAGGCCCACCGGGTGCTCCACACCGACGGCGGGCGCCCGGCCGTCGAGGCCACCGGGCCCGACGGACGCCCGGTCCGCTGGCGGGCCCGCTACGTCGCCGGCTGCGACGGCCGGCACGGCGCCGCCCGCCGCTCGCTGCCGCCCGGCGCCGTCGTCCACCGCCACGACCACGGCCTGTCCTGGCTCGGCCTGATCGCCGAGGCGCCGCCCAGCCTGGACGCCGTCGGCTACGCCGCGCACGAGCGCGGCTTCGCCGGCCACATGGCCCGCACCCCGCAGATGACCCGCTACTACCTGCAGTGCGAGCGCGGCACCCCGCCCGAGGCCTGGTCCGAGGAGCACATCTGGCACGAACTCGACGTCCGGATGCGCGCGGCCGACCACGGCCCGCTGCACCGGGGGAGCATCGTCCAGCGGACCGTCGTCGACCTGGAGTGCGATGTCGTCGAACCGCTGCGCCACGGCGCGCTCCTGCTCGCGGGCGACGCCGCCGGCCTCGTCACGCCCTCGGCCGCCAAGGGCGCCAACCTCGCGGTGCTGGAGGCGGAGCTGCTCGCCGCAGCCCTCGTCGGCGACCTCGCGCACGGCGACGGCCGCGCCCTGGCCGGCTACTCGGACCGCTGCCTGGAGTACATCTGGCGCGCCCAGGAGTTCTCCCACTGGATGGTCCGGCTGCTGCACGCCGTGCCCACCCCGCACGGCGGCCCGTCGTCCTTCGACGAGGGCCTGCGCCGCGCCCGCCTGAACACCCTGCGCACCTCGCGCACCCAGCAGGACTGGTTCGCCGAGCACTACGTCGGCCTCTGAACCTTCCGGCACCCCCGACACCCGCACCGAGGACGCACCACGATGACCACCGAGGACGACACGTTCCGCCTGCGCGCGACGGCCGACTTCGTCCGCCGCCACGACGCCGCCACCCTGCTCCCCCTGCTCCTGCCCGACCTCGACGACGCCGCACTGCGCACCCTCACCCGCCACCTGGGCTTCGCCCACGCCGCGCTGCTGGTCTTCCCGCCCGACGCGCGGGCGCTGCGCGCGGAGCTGGCCGCCTGCGGCCTGGCCGCCGACACCCCGTCCGGCCCCAGCACCGTCGTCCGCCGGCGGCTGGCCGAGCGCCACCACCGCGCGGCGGAGGCGCTCGACGTCACCATCCTGCGCCCCGCCGCCCACGGCCCGGACGGCACCGCCCGCACGGTCGAGGTGTTCGCGCTGACGGTGCCGCCGGGCTCCGACCTGCAGGCGCTCGCCGACCACGAACGCGCCCACCAGCACGAAGCACACATCGCCTTCGAGGTCGCCGACCCGGAACCGCTGCTCCTGCGCGGCCTGTGCACCCTGCTCGCCGAGCACGGCGCGGGCCCCGACGGCGGCGGCCACAACCCGCACGAGGACGTCACCGTCCTCTACTTCACCGCCCCCGCCGCCGCCCGGGCCGGCTACCGGCGCCTGG
This sequence comes from Kitasatospora sp. NPDC002551, assembly GCF_040296005.1. Taxonomy (NCBI): domain Bacteria; kingdom Bacillati; phylum Actinomycetota; class Actinomycetes; order Kitasatosporales; family Streptomycetaceae; genus Kitasatospora; species Kitasatospora sp. NPDC002551. The sequence goes on from NZ_JBEOWI010000002.1 coordinate 261,348, forward strand.
AGCTGTGCGCGCCGGGCGAGCACCGCGCCGTCCTCACCGCCCACCTGGCCGCCACTGAAGCCACTGCCGCCACCGCCACCACTGCCACCACTGCCGCCCGTCCGGCCGTCACCGCCCGCCCGCCGGCCGAGACCCTCCTGCACCTGCTGACCGGTGCCTGGACCACCCAGGCCCTCGCCGCCTGCGCCCGGCTGCGCCTGCCCGAGGCCCTGTCCACGGCCGAGGCCGTCCCCACCGACGCCCTCGCCCGCCGCACCGGCACCCATTCCCGCGCTCTGGCCACCCTGCTGCGCTACCTCGCGATGCTCGGCGTCGTCGCCCCCGAGGGCGACGGCCACCGCCTCACCGCGGTCGGCGACCTGCTGCGCGAGGACGCCCCGGGCTCGATGCGCCCGCTGGCCCTGCTGTACGGCGGCCCCTTCTACCGCTCCTTCGGCGAGCTGGACCACACCCTGCGGACCGGCGAGGCCGCCTTCGACCACCTGTTCGGCGAGAACCACTTCGACCACTTCGCCCGCGACCCCGAACTCGCCGACCTCTTCGACCGCTCCATGGCGGCGAGCGCCCGGATGTTCGACCCCGTCCCCGACCACCCGGTCCTCACCGCCGCGGCCCGGTCGCCGGCGGGCGCCACCGTCGTCGACGTCGCCGGCGGCAACGGCGAACTCCTCGCCCGCGTCCTCACCGCCCACCCGCGGCTGCGCGGCGTCCTGCTGGAACGCCCGCACGCCGTGGAGGCCGCCCGCCGCACCATGGCGCGGGCGGGCTGCGCCGACCGCTGCGGCTACCGCGCCGGCGACTTCGCCGACGTTCCCGGGGGCGGCGACGTCTACCTGCTCTCCCGGGTGCTGCACGACTGGGACGACGACCGCTGCCGCGAGATCCTGCGCCACTGCGCCCGGGCGATGCCCGCCCACGCCGACCTGCTCGTCCTCGAACGCCTGCTGCCCGCGGACGGCTCCCCCTCCCTGGCCACCGCCTGGGACCTCCACATGATGTGCAACGTCGGCGGCCGTGAACGCGAAGCCGGCCACTACGCCGCCCTGTTCGCCGACGCCGGCCTCGCCCTCGTCGACCGCACCCCCCTCCCGCTCGGCGCCGCCCTGCTGCGCGCCCGCCGGCCCACCGCGGCCCCCGGGACCGGCGCATCGGGCGAGCGCGCAGGTCAGCAGGGGGGTGGTGGCCTCCGTACGGCCGGGTGACCGGGAGAATGGTGCGGTCAGTCCCCCGGAAGTACAGAGAAAGCGAACCCCCACATGGATCTCGGCGTGCGCTGGAAGCTGCACGGTGACGGGCGCACGCCCGCACCGGGAGCGGTCGTCCGCCCCGACGAACGGCTCTCCTGGCCCCGGACGGCAGGGCTCGGCGCCCAGCACGTGGTGGCCATGTTCGGCGCGAGTTTCGTGGCGCCGGTGCTGATGGGGCTGGACCCCAACCTGGCGATCATGATGTCCGGCGTCGCGACCGTCATCTTCCTGCTGGCCACCCGCGGCCGGGTGCCCAGCTACCTCGGCTGCTCGCTCTCCTTCGTCGGCGTGGCCGCGGTGATCCGGGCGCAGGGCGGCACCAGCGCGACCGTCACCGGCGCGGTGTTCGTGGTGGGCGCGGCGCTGTTCCTGGTGGGCCTGGCGGTCCAGCGGTTCGGCGCGCGGATCATCCACGCCGCGATGCCGCCGATCGTCACCGGCGCCGTCGTCATGCTGATCGGCTTCAACCTCGCACCCGTCACCGCCACGACCTACTGGCCGCAGGACCAGTGGACGGCGCTGCTGGTCATGCTGTTCACCGGCCTGGCCGTGGTCTGCCTGCGCGGCTTCTGGTCGCGGGTGGCGATCTTCCTCGGCCTGCTCTTCGGCTACGGGATCTCCTGGCTGTTCGACCGGGTCTTCGGCAAGATCCACGCGGCGGACGGCAGCGGGCAGATCACCGACCACTGGCGCCTCGACCTGTCGGGCGTCGGCAAGGCGGACTGGATCGGCCTGCCGGACTTCCACGGCCCCTCCTTCCAGTGGTCCGCGATCCTGGTCGCGCTGCCCGTGGTGATCGCGCTCGTCGCCGAGAACGCCGGGCACGTCAAGGCCGTGGGGGAGATGACCGGCGACAACCTCGACGACAGGCTCGGCACCGCGATCTCCGCGGACGGCGTCGGCTCCATGCTCTCCACCGCGCTCGGCGGCCCGCCGAACACCACCTACTCCGAGAACATCGGCGTCATGGCCGCCACCCGCGTCTACTCCACCGCCGCCTACTGGGCCGCGGCCGGCTTCGCGCTGCTGTTCGGCATCTGCCCGAAGTTCGGCGCGGTGGTGGCCGCGATCCCCGGCGGCGTGCTCGGCGGCATCACCGTCATCCTGTACGGCATGATCGGCCTGCTCGGCGCGCAGATCTGGATCAAGTCCGGCGTGGACCTGCGCAACCCGCTGAACCTGGTGCCGGCCGCCGCGGGCATCATCATCGGCATCGGCAACGTCACCCTCACGTTCACCGACACCTTCAGCCTCAGCGGCATCGCGCTGGGCACCCTGGTCGTCATCACCGGCTACCACGTACTGCGGGCGCTGGCCCCCGCGCACCTCAAGACGCAGGAGCCGCTGCTGGACGCCGGCACCTCCTCCTACGACACGGACGCCGAGGACTCCGGGGAGCCGGGCGGGGCGCAGCGGCCCACCCCGTAGCCGCCCCGCGGCGCCGCACCGAACGGGCCGGCCGGAGGAACTGCCCGAAAGGGCCGCCTCCGGCCGGCCCGCTTGGCCTGACGGGATGTCAGGTGGTCGAATCGGTTCCTGCGTCCGGGCCCGGCCCGGACGGCGTCCCCGTCCACCACGCGCCCACCGGGAGAGACATGTCCGTTCCGTCCCAGCACCGCCAGACCGCCGTCGGCCTCGTGGGCGTGACCGCGCTCGCGCTCTCCTGCGTCGCGGCCACCGCCGGCAGCTCCGCCGCCGCCGGCACCGTCCTGTGGACCCCGAGCACCAGCAAGGGCCCGTCCTCCTTCACCGCCGTCCAGTGCGCCGCGGGCGACTTCGGCGTCGTCAAGGACGCCGTCAAGGGCAGCGTCTGGCGGGCCTACCAGGCCGCGGGCGAGGAGCGCTGCGAGACGCTCGGCCCCGACCTCAAGCAGGGGGACACCTTCTACCTCGGCTGGTCGTCCAAGGTGGACATCAAGGACAGCAACAGCCGCTACGTCTTCCAGCTGAAGTGTTCGCCGAGCACCGGCACGGCCAACCACCCGATCGAGATCGACGCGACGAGCGGACGCATCCGCCTCCAGGAGTGGGACACCGACCACGTCGCGCACACGCTGTGGACCGCGCCGACCGCCAACAACCAGTGGCACTCCTACGCGCTGAAGATCCGCCTCGGCCGCACCGACGGCACCATCGACTTCTGGTTCGACGGCGTGAAGCAGACCTTCACCACCGGCTCCGGCACCTTCAAGGGCACCACCTGGGACGGCGACCGCAACTACCTGAAGTGGGGCTCCTACCACCTCTCCACGGGCGACGCGACGAACACCTTCACCAGCCCCGTGATGGCCACCACCCTGGAAGCCGCCACCACCGGCTCCTGAGCCGGGCGCGCCCCGTACGCTACGGGCCATGACGCAGCAACCAGCGATACCCCGGCCGGGACTGGCCGAGCACCTGCGCGACAAGGGCGCGGCCATGCGCGACGCCGCCCGGCGCCGGCCGAAGAGCGCGGACTGGGAGGAGGAGGTCGGCGCGGTCTGCGTGGCCGACGACGCCACCGGGGTCCGCAAGGTCCGGGTCGGGGACTGGTCGTTCCTCGGCGACGGCGGCCCCGACATCGGCGGGTTCGGCCTCGGCCCGACCTCGCCGGAGCTGTTCTGCGCGGTGGTCAGCACCTGCCTGACGCACACGATCCTGTGTGTCGCGGCACTGGAGGACGTCCCGCTGGACCGGGTCGAGGTCCGGGTGAACGCCCGCAACAACGACGCCCGGTTCTTCGGCGTGCCGACCGAGGCGCCCGCCGTGCCGTACGACCTGACCGCGGAGGTCGAACTGCGCGGCCCGGCCTCCCCGCAGGCCCTGGCGGACCTGCTGGCCACCGCGGACGCGCGCTGCCCCATGCTGCGCCTGGTCCGCTCCGAGCACACCGTCGACGTCCGGCTCTCCCACGACCCGTCCACCGGGGCCTGACCGCCCCCGGGTCCGCCCCGCCGCCCGCCCGCGCGCCTCCGCGTCCCCCGGGCGCCGTGTTCCCCGGGCCGCCCGGGTGCCGTAGCGTGCCGGGCATGGCGAACTCGTCCTCCCGGCACGACGCCGTGATCGTCGGCGGCGGCCACAACGGCCTGGTGGCGGCGGCGTACCTGGCCCGCGCCGGGTACCGGGTGCTGCTGCTCGAACGGCTCCCGCGGGTCGGCGGCGCGGCGGTGTCGGCGCCGGCGTTCACCGGCGTGGACGCCCGGCTGTCGCGCTACGCGTACCTGGTGAGCCTGCTGCCGCGCACCGTGGTGCGCGAGCTCGGGCTGCGCCTGGAACTGCGGCGGCGCCGGATCGCCTCGTACACCCCGGCCGTCCGCGCCGGGAAGCCCACCGGACTGCTGGTGGACGCGGCCGACGCCGGCCGCACCCGGGCGTCCTTCCGGGCGCTGACCGGCGCGGACCGCGAGTGGGAGGCCTGGCGGCGCTTCTACGCGATGACCGGAAGCCTCGCCGAACGGGTCTTCCCGACGCTCACCGAACCACTGCCCACCCGGGCGGAACTGCGCCGGCGGGTCGGCGACGACGCGGCCTGGGCGGCCCTGTTCGAGCGGCCACTGGGCGAGACGATCGAGGAGACCTTCGCCGACGACCTGGTGCGCGGCGTGGTCCTGACCGACGCGCTGATCGGCACCTTCACCCACGCCCACGACCCGTCGCTGCGGCAGAACCGCTGCTTCCTCTACCACGTGATCGGCAACGGCACCGGCGACTGGGACGTCCCCGTCGGCGGCATGGGCGCGGTGACCGACGCCCTCGCGGACGCCGCCCGGGCGGCCGGCGCCGAACTGCGCACCGGCTGCGAGGTCACCGCCGTGGCCACCGACGGCGCCGGCGAAGCCGAGGTGACCTACCGCCACCGGGACGGCGAGGCGACCGCGGCCGCCCGCCGGGTCCTGGTCAACGCCGCCCCGGCGACCCTGGCCCGGCTGCTGGGCGAGGACCCCGGGCCCGCGCCGGAAGGCGCCCAGCTCAAGGTCAACATGGTGCTGCGCCGGCTGCCGCGCCTGCGGGACCCCGCCGCCGACCCGCGCGAGGCGTTCGCCGGCACCTTCCACATCGCCGAGGGCTACCGCCAGCTGGAGACCGCGTACACCGAGGCGGCGGCCGGCCGGATCCCCTCGGCGCCGCCGTCGGAGATCTACTGCCACTCCCTCACCGACCCGTCGATCCTGGGGCCCGAGGCCGTCCGGCAGGGGCGGCAGACCCTCACCCTGTTCGGCCTGCACATGCCCGCCCGGCTGTTCGCCGACCCGGCCGCCAGGGAACGCGCCCTGGCGGCGAGCCTGGCCCGGCTCGACGAGGCGCTGGCCGAGCCGATCGCCGACTGCCTGGCCACCGACGCCGACGGGCGGCCCTGTGTGGAGGCGAAGACCCCGCCCGACCTGGAGCGGGAACTCGGCCTGCCGGGCGGCCACATCTTCCACCGCGACCTGGCGTTCCCCTACGCGACGCATCAGCCGGAGGGCGCCGCCGCCCGCTGGGGCGTGGCGACGGCGCACCCGAACGTCCTGCTGTGCGGCGCGGGCGCGGTCCGCGGCGGTGGCGTCAGCGGCATCCCGGGCCACAACGCGGCCCGCGCCGTCCTGGAGGACTTCGCCCGGTAGGGCCTCACTTTCGGCGCCCGCCTGGCGTGACCCGAAGGAGAGGCCCCTGGTCGCCCGGCCCGGCCACGGGCCGATCGTTTCCGTGCCACGCGTTCGAGGAGGCCCCCGCTTGAGCTCTCCCGCCCCCACCACCGGCAGATCCACCGGAGCCGACGGATCGCACGACGCCGACGACGCCGTGATGATGGAGTGGCAGCCCCCGGGCAGCGACGCCGAGATCATCGACGGCAGCAAGACCACCCTGCGGGCCACCGCCCGCGCCCTGCCCCGCCTGCTCGCCCTCGCCCTGAGCCTCGGCCGCCGTGCCGACCGCCCCGCCCTGGTCGTCCTCCTCACCTGTGCGGCGGCCTCCGCCACCGCGCAGGCCTGCGGTCTGCTGGCCACCACCGGCATGATCACCCACCTGGTCGCCGGTACCGGCTCCATCGCCGAGCGCCTGACCCGCTCGCTCCCGTCCGTGGCCTTCCTCGCCGCCATGGCCGGCACCTCCGCCCTGCTGCGCATCACCGGCGAGTGGGCCGCCGAGCGGATCGGGCCGAAGATCGCCCGGGCCGCCGAGCTGGAACTGATCGACGCCGCCACCCACGCCGAGCTGACCGCCTACGACAACCCCCGCTTCCAGGCCGCCTGGGACGCCGGCGACCGAGGCGCGAGCGCCACCCGGGACCTGCTCTCCCAGGCCCGCGACGTCATCGGCCACACCGCCGGCCTCGCCGCGGCCGGGATCGTGATCGCCACCATCCACCCCGCGCTGCTCCCGCTGCTCGTCCTCGCGGTGATCCCGCAGGCCCTGGCGCGCACGGCCGCCGCCAACGCCTTCTACCGGGCGATGATGGCCACCTTCGGCGCGACCCGCGCGGCCAACGTGCTGCGCTGGTTCCTGTGCGACCGCCGGCTGGCCGCCGAGGTCCGTTCGAACACCATCGCGCCGTTCCTGCTGCGGATCTACGGCCGGGCCGCCGCCAAGGTCACCGACGCCACCGACGCGGCCGCCCGACGCGGCGCCGTGCTCGCCCTGTACGGGGCGGTCGCCTCCGGTGTGGGCGCGTGCCTGGTCTGGGGCGGCCTCGCGTGGCTGCTCGCGGACGGCCGGGTCACCCTGGCCTCGGCCGGCACGGCGGTCATCGCGCTGCGCGCCGCCGCCTCCGACCTGCACGCCGCCGCCGACTACAGCGCCGCCGTCCACCGCACCGGACTCTACGTCGGGGACTGGCAGACGTTCATCACGATGGCCCGCGCCCAGCGCCTGGACCGCGGCACCCTCGCCCCGCCGGCCGGCACGTCGGTGATCGAGGCACGGGGCGTCACCTTCAGCTACCCGGGATCGGACCGGGTCGCCCTCAAGGGCGTGGACTTCCGGGTCCGCCGGGGCGAGATCGTCGCCGTGGTCGGGGTCAACGGGGCGGCGAAGTCCACCCTGATGAAGCTGCTGTGCGGCCTCACCCTGCCCGACACCGGAACGGTGACCTGGGACGGCGTCGCCACCCGCGACCTCGACCCGGACCTGCTGTGGCGCCAGACCGCCCTGGTGCAGCAGGACTTCGCGCACTGGCCGCTCACCGTGCGGCAGAACATCACCCTGGGCCAGCCGCACGAGCCCGGCGACGCGGCCGTGCTGGAGGCCGCCGCGGCCACCGGCGCGGACGAGGTGGTCGCCGAACTGGCGGGCGGCCTGGACACCCTGCTGGCCAAGGAGTTCTGGGGCGGCGCCGAGATCAGCGAGGGGCAGTGGCAGCGGGTGGTCACCGCGGCCGCCTTCCACCGGTCGCGCTCCGGCACGCTGCTGATCCTCGACGAGCCGACCAGCGCGATGGACCCGCGGGCCGAGCACCGGATCTTCACCGGTCTCGCGCGGGTCGCCCGGGACTGCGCGACGGTGCTGGTCACCCACAACCTGGAGAACACCAGGGTGGCGCACCGGATCGTGGTGCTCGACCACGGCCGGGTGATCCAGGAGGGCACCTTCGATCGGCTGGCCGCCGAACCGGGGATGTTCGCCGACCTGCGGGCCCTGCAGCACGACCGGGCCGCGAGCGTGCCCGCCCAGCGGACCGACCCGGCCCGGTCCTGAGGACGCCCACGCCCCGGTGGAGGCGGTCCGCCAGGGGGGCGTGCGCGGGCCGGCCGGCCCCCGGCGGTCAGACGTGCAGCTGCGCGGCGAGCTTCTCGGCCAGGGCGCGCAGCGGCTCCCCGGTGAGCGCCGCGTCCGGGGAGGCCGCCTCGGTGCCCTGGCTGACCAGCAGGGCCAGATCGCCCTTGTCCGCGACCGGGAGCCGGGCGATGCCGACCGACCCGCGCCCGGGAGTGGTGCCGGCCCGGCCGGGGGAGGGCTGGTCGCGCGAGACGGTGACCAGCTGGTCGGCCGAGAGAGCGCCGGCCCGCTGGATGTAGGGCAGGGCCAGGTTGACCGCGACCCCCTCGGCCGGGGCGGCGAGCACCCCGATCTCCACCGGGGTCGTTCCGGCGGTGTAGGAGCACCACACCTGGACGCTCTCCGGTCGCGCGGGCAGCGTGGCCGGAGTCCGGCCGGGCGCGCTGCCGGCCGGGAGCGGCCGGGCGTCCTCGGACGGGACGACCTCCGCCCGCACCGGCCCGTCCGTTCCCCCGGCCGGGGTGACGCCGCGCTCGATCCCGGCCGCCTTCAGCGCGCCGGCCAGGTCCAGGCCGAACGGGCAGGAGGGCTGCGGACCGAGACCCTGCACCGTCGACTTCAGCTCGGCGAAGGAGAGCGCCGCACCGCCGGACGGGGCGGCGCCGCCTCCGGACGACGAGCAGGCGGCCGTCCCGAGCAGGAGCCCGGCCAGGACCACCGCGGCGAGCGCGGTCTTGCGGTCAGTTGTCATCCGGTCAGCCTACGGTGCCCGCCCGGCCCCACCCGGCCGTCCCCGCCCCGGCGGTCCCCGCCCCGGCCGTGAACGGGCCGTGAACGGGCCGGGGACGGGCGCGGGACGGGCCGTGGCACGGCCGGGGGCCGGCGCCGGTGGTTCACCCGGCCGGGTCCTCCCCCGGGAGCGTGCCGGCGGTAGCGGCGCCGGGCGGGCCGGGGATGACGCCCTGTCCGGCGTTGCGGCAGATGCTGCAGGTGTGCCAGTGCGGTCGCAGGAGTGGTCGGTCGGGATAGTCGGAGTGGTGCGGCGCGAGGGTCATGTCGGAGGTGTCCAGACCGCACAGGGTGCGGGGACCGCAGGCCCCCGAGGCCTCCGTGGGAGCCGTGTGCGCCCGGCGCACCGGGATCTCGGGCTCGGCGGGTCGGTGGTCGGCTCCGAGGAGCCGGATGCTGGTCGGTGTGTCAGGTTCCAGTACGACGACGATGTCCATCTCCTCAACGTGGCCGCAGCGCCGCCCCGCCGCACCCGCACGGTGGCATCCGGACCAATCGGACACCGGCGGGGGACGCCGCACCACCTGACGGAGTACCAGGCGCCCCCGCCGGGGACGCGGCGCCGCCGTCCGTCGCCGTCCGTCGTCGCACCGGAACCCGGAGGGGCCCGGACGCTCGCGGCGTCCGGGCCCCTCCGTCGGCGGATCAGAACGCCGAGGTGTACGCGGTGAGGAAGCGGGACGCGACCGGCGAGCCGGAGGAGCCGTTGAAGCACAGCGGGTAGAGGTTCGCCGTGCCGGCGCTGCGGGCCCAGGGCGTGGCCAGGCCGCAGTAGTCCGGGCCGCCGCCGAAGGCGGTGACCTGCGCGGTGTCCGAGGGCACGGCGATGTTCGGCAGGTTGACGTTGTAGGGGACGGAGCCGGCGAGCGTGTTGACCCCGCCGGAGGAGTTGAAGTTGGTCCCGGCCGGCACGCCGCCGTTGAACCACAGGTAGCCGTAGGACTTCGGCGGCAGCGCAGCCCCGTGCACGGCCCGCTTCTCCGCGTAGCTCAGCGTCCACCGGGTGTCGTACGGCGCGCCGAACGCGTTGAAGCAGGTGACGACCACGGTCTGGCCGCCCGCGGAGGGCGCCCATTCGGCGACCTTGCAGCGCGCGCCGTTGACCGCGTCGACGGCGGTGACCTCGATGTTCCCGGCGGGCGTCGGCTGGCCCAGGCCGGGCAGCCAGGCCTTCCAGGTGCCGGTGCCGCCGTAGCCGACGGTGTTGGTGCCGCCGGCGGAGTTGTACTGGCCGATCACCGCGCCGGTGGAGTTCGCGTAGACGTAGCCGTAGCCGCCGACGGCCGGGGACGGCACGCCGCTGCTGGTGGTGTAGAGCACGGTGAACCGGGTGTCCTCGGGAGCGCCGCCCGGCCGGTGGCAGCCCACCGAGACGTCCTGCCCGGTGCCGGCGGTCGACCAGCCGCGGACCTGGCACCAGCTGCCGGTGCGGCCGACGGCCGTCACGTGCGCGATGCCGCCGGGGCCGGCGATCAGCGGGAAGTGCACCACGTAGGACCCGGTGCCGATCTGGTCCACCTTCACCGGGTTGGCGGCCGGCGAGGGCCAACTGCCCCACTGGCGGGTGGTGTCCGGGACGTAGCCCGGCGGCGGGGTCGGGTTGTCGAGGTACGCGAAGCCCCAGCGGTCGGGCACGGCGGCGTGCGCCGCGCCGGCCGCCGGGAGGCTGACACCCACCAGGGCGGCCAGCATGGCGAGGACGAGCAGCAGGGACCGGACGGCGCGCTGCGCGCGGCCGGCGGGGACGGGTCTGACCGGTGGTACGGCGGTGCCGGCGTGCATGGGCATACCCCTTGGGTGTGAGGAGATCACGGGCGGCCTGCGCGGTGCTGCCCGCCCTGCCGGTGCGCCCGTGCCGGGGTGAGCCGGTGGGCTTGGGCCGACGGGGAATGCCGGTCCGTCAGGGAGGGGACCGGCGCTGCCCGGCGTCGGCCGGCAGTGACGGGGTCGGGGGTCAGGCCCGACGGCGCTCACATCGTAGGGGCGTGCCGGACGGCGGCACAGTCCCGCGGCACGCGCCGCCCGGCCCTTCGCGCGACGGCCGGAGGCCGCCCCTCCGGGTGCCTCCCGCCCCGGCCGCCCCGCCCGCCGCCGCACCGGCACCACCGGTTCCGCCGCGCCCGCCCCGCCCCGCCGGCGCGCTGACCGGAAACCGTCGTTCCGGCCGGTCGTCCGGCGCGCCGCCCCCGGGGCGGCCGATCCGGTCAAGGCACCGGCCGGGCCGTCGACCCGGCCCGTCCCCGCCGCCCGCGACCGGCCTCCCGCGCCTGCGCGCCTCCGCCGCCCTTAGGCGCGCACCGGGGCCGGGAGGCGGTCGTCCTCCGGCCCCGGCGGCGGGGTGCCCGGCACGGGTGCGGCGAGGGCGAGCGCGACGGCACCCTCGGCGTCGAGGGTGCGGCCGTGGGCGAGGGCCCGGGCCAGGCGGTCGGGGCCGAGCACGGCCCGGAGCCGGTGGTGGTTGCGGTCGCCGGCGGCGAGAAGGTCCGCGAAGCCGAAGAGCCGGCGGCCGGGTTCGGGCCAGATCGAGGCGGCGGCACCGACGAGGTGGGCGGCCGCCTCGGGATTGCCGAGATCGGCGAGGACCCAGGCCGTGGTCTCCAGGACCGTGGCGGTGCCCCGGGTGTCCTGGAAGAGGCGCTTGACCGTCAGGCTGCGGCGGAAGCCGGCCAGCGCCTGCGCGGTGCGCCCCTGGGCGTGCCGGACCATGCCGATTCCCCAGAGCACGTACGACAGGTGCCACTGCTCGCCGTGCGCGTGGGCCACCGCCGCGGCCCGCCGGAAGGTGGCGAGCGCGGGGCCGGTGTCGCCCAGGAGGAGGTGGGCCATGGCGGCCTGCGACACCGCCTGCTGGACGCCGAAGGCGTCATCCCGGGCGAGGAACCCCTGTTCGGCGAGCTGGGAGAGCCGTAGCGCGTCGGCCGCCCGGCTGCTCCGGAGCGCGGCCAGGCCCTGCACCAGCCGGGGCCCGGCCGCCGGGCCGGGCGTGTCGCCGACGAGCCGCAGCGAGCGTTCGGCGTAGCGCAGGGCCCGGCCGTTGTCGCCGCACATCGCGGCGAGGTAGGCGCCGGTCCACAGCGCCTCGGCCCGTACCGCGGCCGGGCCGCCGCGGCGGGCGAGGGCGGCGTCCAGCCAGTGGCAGCCCTCGTCGACGGCCTCGGTGTGCCAGTAGAACCACAGGGCGGTGGCCATGCGCTGGGCGGTGGCTCCGCCGTCCGGCAGGGTGAGCGCCGAGGACAGCGCGGCGCGGAGGTTCGGGTATTCGGCGCGCGTCCGGGCCAGCGCGGTGCGCTGGTCGGGCCCGTGGGCGGCGGAGGCGACGCGCTCGGCGAAGCGCGCGTACCACGCGCGGTGCCGGGCGCGGGCCGCGTCCTCGGCGCCGGCGGCCCGCAGCCGGGCGAGGCCGTACTCGCGGACGCTCTCCAGCATCCGCAGCCGCACCGCCGTCCGGTCGCCGTCAGAGGTGAGGACGGAGCGCTCGACCAGCGCGGTGACGACGTCGAGCGCCCCGGCGTCCGCGGCCCCGCTGTCTGAGGCCCCGGTGTCCGCCGCGCCGTCCGCGCCCATCTCCTCGGCGGCCTCCAGCGAGACGTCGCCGGCGAAGACCGACAGCCGGCACCACAGGGCCCGTTCCGCGGGGTCGCACAGCTCGTAGCTCCAGTCCAGCAGCGCCTGCAGGGAGCGGTGGCGGGGGTGGACGGTGCGGTCGCCGTTGCTGAGCAGGGCGTGCCGGTCGCCGAGCCGGCGGGAGAGCTGGTGCAGCGACATCACCCGCAGCCGGCGGGCGGCCAGTTCGATGGCCAGCGGCAGCCCTTCGAGCTGGGCGCAGACCTCCTCGGCGAGGGCCAGCTGTTCGGGCGGCCAGCCGAGACCGGGGGCGGCGGTCTCGGCGCGGTCGACGAGCAGCCGCACGGCCGGGCTCGGCCCGTCACCGCGGTCGGCCGGGAACGGGGCGACGGACCCGGCGGAACGGAACGACAGCGGGCCGATCGGTACCACCGTCTCCTCCGGCAGGCCCAGGCACTGCCGGCTGGTGGCCAGGACGGCGACGGCGGAGGTCCCGCCGAGCAGGGTGCGGACCGCGCGGGCGCAGGCGTCCACCAGGTGCTCGCAGTTGTCCAGGACGAGCAGCGCGCGGCGGTCGGCGAGGGCCTCGACGAGCCGGACCGAGGGGGCCCCGGTGGAGTCGGACGGAACGCCGAGCGCGCGGAGCAGCGTGTGCGCGAGCACCTGCGGATCGGTGGTGTCCGCGAGCTCGATCCACCACACGCCGTCCGGATAGGAGTCCCGGTTGAGTGCCGCCGCACGCAGCGCCAGCCGGCTCTTGCCGACCCCGCCGGTCCCGGTCAGCACGACCAGCCGGGAGCGGAGTAAATGGCGGGTGACATCGTCGAGTTCGGGTTGACGGCCGACGAAGGAGGTCGTCTCGCCGGGCAGCCGCCCCACCGCCGCCGCGGGCCGCTCGGCGCGGGCGCCGGCGGTGGTGCCCGCCGCCGCGCCGCCGGCCACCGCGCGCCACCGGGCCCGCCACGGCTCGACCTCGGTGACCCCGCAGGCGCGCAGATAGCCCGCGACCACCGGCCAGCTGGCGAGGCGGTGTCCGGCCGCGGCCGAGGACAGGCTGGAGGGGGAGTAGTTGGCCCGCGCCGCCATCGCGCGGTAGGTCGGCGAACCGGCCGCCGCCCGCGCCTGCCGCAATGCTGCGGCGAACGCCTCGACCGGTCCACTGTCCGGGGCGAGGGGCCCTTCACGGCGTCCCATCCCACGGCCTCCCTCTGTCGCGCCGAGTGCTCGTCGATCGACCGAGCGTTGATGACCAATTGTTCAACGCTCGCGCGGTGATGGTGACCAACGCCCGGGGCGGACAGCCTGGTTGGCACCGGTCCCGGCCCGTGCCGGGGAACCCCGTGATCAGTAGTACCGATCCGAGGAGGGTCACCATGCGACGCGCACTCCTGTCCGCCCTGTCCACCGCCGTCATGGCCGCCGCGCTGGCGGTCGGCCCGGTCCCCGGCGCGCACGCCGCCGGGACGGCCGACTGCCCGCGCGGCTGGCTCTGCGTCTGGGACCAGACGGACTACCAGGGCCACATGTTCAAGTTCAAGGACGCCAACGCCACCTGGCCGGCGGCCATCGAGAACCACGACGCGTCCTGGTTCAACAACGGCACCTCCGGCCTCACCGCCTGCATCTGGCAGGGCGGGGCCTACACGGGCACCGTGAAGGCGGTCAAGGCCGGCGCGTCCTCCCCGCGCGACTCCGCGCACGCCCACCGGGGCAGCTCCAACGACTGGCGCAGCACCTGCGAGTGACCGCCGTCCGTGGTGCTCGACGCCCTGTCAGGGCGCGTGCCGCAGCCAGGCGTCGAGCACCGCGTCGTCCGCGTCGGTCGGCCCGGTGCGCGGACCGACCCGGTGGAGCAGGGGCGGGTTCCGGGATCGCGCGGACGGGCTGGTAAGTGAGCGGGTGGTTCCTGGATCACCTTCCTTCGCAAAGGCTCGATGGTGCTGCTACGTGGTTCTGGTCAGGCAGGGGCCAATTCGGGACAGAGCCCGGGGACAGCAGGGTTCGGACAACAGGGGTTGCCTACTGTCGGTGGGGCTGCTGGCATTCCCCAGCGGGACTTTTGACCTTCGTAGGACCTCGGTGGCACCCGGCAACAGCCCGAGTGAACGCGCGTCTTCTGCCCGTATCCCGTGAAAGCCAAGGTAGGGAGTCCATACCCGTGCCCTCCGTGCTGCACTACGAGATCGTCACGGATCCGACACCGCTTCAAGTCTCGCGTCCCGGCGCGCCGTCCGTAGGGGCGGTGTATGTGGTCGTCTCCAACACGAGCCTGTCCGAGGTGAAGATCGAGCACATTGACGTGCTGATTCCGATCGGCACCGGGAGCGCTGACCTGACGGACAACGTGTCGGCGATCAAGGCGAGTGTCACCGGGACCTACGACAAGCCGTCAGGTGCGGAGCCGAGCTTCGTCTGGCACAGCGGGGGCCGCTTCCGATTCGCCTTCACCTCAGGGAAGCGGGTGAGGCTGCCCGGACAGGAGTCCTTCGTCCTGAAGCTGGAGAACATCCCGGTGTCCGACCAGGCAGGGCTGGTTGTCATCGGGATGAACGAGAAGGCGGCCAATGGCGGCACGTCCATCAATCGCTACCCCTTCGTCACCAACCTCGCGTTGGTGAAGCAGACGCCACTGGTCCCGCAGAACCTCCGCGCGGAGGTCGCCTTGGTGGACGCCGGCGATGACGTCGTCCTGTACTGGGACGGTCCGGACAGCCTCAAGTACTGGATCCGTTATCCGGATGGGACTTTGGAGCCCGTCGACCCGCCGGC
Organism: Kitasatospora sp. NPDC002551; assembly: GCF_040296005.1. Lineage (NCBI taxonomy): Bacteria > Bacillati > Actinomycetota > Actinomycetes > Kitasatosporales > Streptomycetaceae > Kitasatospora > Kitasatospora sp. NPDC002551. The sequence goes on from NZ_JBEOWI010000002.1 coordinate 276,392, forward strand.
GCGTCCCGTTCCCGTACCGTTCGGGCCGCACCGGCACACTCCCGCCCTCGCCCTGACACGGGGCACCACCTACACCCTCGTAGCCGGGACGACCGACGGCAACGGAGAGGTTCAGGAGGGGTACTTCCTCACCACCACCGTCCATGCGAGCATCCCCGAGTTCGAGAGCGGCGTGCGTGCCCCTTGGGCCGAAGGAACGGACGAGCAGGGCCGGGTCACCTTCACCACGGGCGGCGTGAGGGTCGACAACGACAACGGCGCCCTGGGGGCGGTCCTGGCCGGGACCGCCGACATCCACGAGGTGAGGACCGAACAGGTCAGGGGGAGGGGCGCGAACGCCGGCCGGATCGAACTCCCCGACGCCGGCATCACCGTCCATCATGGCCCTGGTCCGGAACTCGGCGCCGTCGTCGCCAAGCGCATCGACGCCGAGGGTGTCAACACCACATGGGCCGGCGACCGCACCGCGGGCAAGGGCTGGATCGAGTTCCCGTCGGCGGGCATCAGCATCCGCAGGGACGGCGGCCAGGAGTCGGGCGCCGTCGCCGCCGACAGGGCGGACCTGAACAGTGTGACTACGCAGTGGGCCGAGGGCCCCAGCGGTACGAAGAGCCGTCTCGCCTTCACCGACACGGGCGTGAAGATCACCGACCCTGACGGCCACCGCGGCACCATCGTGGCGGGCGAGACCAACGTCCGCAGCGTCGTCACCCCCTGGGTCTCGGGGCCCCAGCCCGGCGCGGGATGGATCGCCTTCCGGGTGGAAGGGGTGGACGTGATGCGGGACAGCGAGGTGTCCTTCGGTACCATCCGGGCCGCCTCGTTCGAGGAGAAGGACGGCGGGACCGGACGGCCCCTGCACCGGAGGCTCCCCCCGTACGCGTGGCCCCCGAAGCCGGACAAGCAGAAGCCCTCCACCTCCAGCAACCTGCGTGAGGATCCCGAATAGGCGATTGGCCTCGTTCGGTCGTCCGTTGGGCCCGCGCCTCCAGCTCGCACGCGAGTGGAGCCCTGGTGGGATCTGGCCTCGATGAACGCCGGCAGCGGCTTGGGCACACCGCTGCCCCGGCTTGTAGCAGGCCGATCCCACGAGGAACGCTCCGTATTCGCGGCGCCGTTTGCGGGAGGCGCGGTACCCGTCGACAGCTGTCACCGTGCGTACAACCTTGTGGATCCAGCCCCGCGAGATGCGCCTTCCGCATCGGCGAGTAGGATTGTACGTAATCGAATCGACGCATCATCAGGTCTTCAGTGACTGGACAGGCCGGTCAGTCATGAACCAAAACGACTTGTGGGCGCCCTTCAAGTTGCTGGGTGACAGCATCGCGTCCGAGTGGCGCGCACACGACTATGCGGAAGACGCGTTCGGTGACATCTCCGCGAGGCTTCTGACCGAAGGCGCCTTCCTCTCTGAGGCGGACGCGCTGGAGCTGGCCTCCCGAGCCGCGGTCGAGCCCGAGTTCCCCGTTCAGGTTGATCTGGATGCACTCTTCGGCCAGCCGCCGCTCACGCTCTACAGCACGAGCCGCTTCCACATCAGCCTGCTGTACGGGCTCGACGCCACGACGTCCATTCACGAGCACGCGTTCCAGGGCGCCTTCCAGGTCGTCTGCGGCTCCAGCCTTCACAGCACGTGGCGCTTCGACGAGCGGACGCGGGTCTGCGGCCGGCTCCGCGTCGGCAGCGCCACCCGGCAAGGGAGCGAAGTCCTCACCGTGGGCGACGTTCGCCCCGTCCTTCCGGGTGCCCGAGGCGCCCATGCCCTCTTCCACCTCGACGAGCCCTCGGCGACACTGGTCGTCCGGACGAGGTCCGACCCGTCCGCGCAGCCCCAGTGCGACTACTACCCGCCGTCACTGTCGGTCGCTTCCTTCGCCGACGACGCTTCGCTGACCCGCCGCCTGCAGTTGCTGCACCTCCTGAGACGGACCGACGAGGGCAGACTGCGGGAAGCCGTCCGAACCGCCCTCTGCCTCGACGATCTCGGCTCCGCGGTCACCGTGCTGCTCACGGCGTGCCGGATGGAACTCGGCGACGCCTTCACCGAAGAGGCGGCGGGCATGCTGGCGGACCGGGACGAACGACTGGGCAAGTCACTCCGGGGGGTCGCCGCGAGAGTGGTGCGCGACCACCGCCTCATGGCACTGCGCCGGCGGGTGACCGCTGCCGAGCCGCGCCTGGTCCTCGCACTCGCGCTGAACGGCCTGGACCGCCGGAGCGCACTGGGAGCGTTCGCCGAGAGGTACCGGACCGATCCGGTGGACCGACTGGCAGGAGCTGTCGGGGAGTTGCTCGCCCGGACCGACGGGATGGAGCCCTGCGAGCCTCTCCTCGAAATCCTCCGCGGCCTGCTCGGCGGGCTCCCCCCGGAATCCCTCGTCCGCGATCTCGGTCGGCGCCCGGAATACCGGCCCCGACTCATCGAGAAGATTGTGAGTGCGCTCCTGCAGTCTCCGTCCCTGGGTCAGCTATTCCAGTAGTGGAAAGGAGGTGAGAGCAATGGAACAACGCCCGGTGAACCTGGAGAAGCTCGCCGACGAGCTGTCGAGCAGCGAACTCATCCGCCTGGTGGAAAACCTCCGGAGCCAGTTGTCGCCCGAGGTCATCGGCAGCGAGAGGGAGGCCGCGGCGCACACGATCTGCAATAACAACTACTGCATCGTGGTCCGCCCGCTTGAGAAGTAGGAACCGCCGCGGGGCCGCAGGGGCCGGGCTCGTACCTGAATTCGACTCCTGCAACCGCCCCGCGCGCCTCGGAACGAATCATCCACCGCGAAGGTATGCCGCCATGGCCAGCCGCCACAGTCACCTGACGGCGCCGCCCGAGAACAGGCCCCGGGCGGACCAGCTGCGCACCCGGATCAATGAAGTACTGGAGTTCGCCCTCGGGAACCTCCGGCTGATCGACGACTATTCAGAGCACTGGAAGGACGAGGCCGACGCCATCGTCCGCACCGAGGACAAGATCGCCATCGAGACCTCGATGCTCCTGCTGGTGGTGGACCGAGCCGGGGGAGGCCAGGATCGTGCGGTGTGGGACGGGCTCGTGGAGTTCTGTGAGAGCAGGTGCCGGAGCCCGCGCGTCCGATGTGCGATCGCCCGCCATCCCCGGGCGGTTTCAAGCCTGGGTCTGGGACACTACTTCCTTTCCGCGCTGGGCCGCCCCGACGAGGGCATGGACGAACTGGTCCGCAACGCGGTCGCGACCGGCCACGCGGGAACCGAGGAACTCGTTCCCTTCCGTCGCCTCGAATTCCGCTGGGCCCAGCGGAAGGCCGGAGGCGGATCCTCCGAGCAGCTCGGCCAGGTGTCACCGGCGTGGCAGGCCGGGGCGTCGGCCATCGCGTCCGACCACGACGGCCTCTACACCACCCGGGAGGACTGCTACGCGCTGACGCACACGCTCATGTACGCCACCGACTTCGGATCGGACCGGATCCCCGGGGCCGACGAGGACCGGCTCAGGTCCTCGATCGGATCCGCTCTCTGCTTCGCGGTCGCGATCCGTGACTTCGACCTGCTGGGCGAACTGCTGCTCGCCGACGCGGTGCTGCCGGGAAGCGCGTCCGCGTTCGCCTGCTGCGGATGGGCGCTGAGAACCCGGGTACTGAACAGCGGGGGCTCTCTCCCCGGCCCCGCGTTCCGCGCGGACGAATACCGGCACCGGGGAGCCCCCGGCCGGGCCTCGTACGCGTTCCAGCACTCGTACCATCCCGCCTACGTCGATGCGCTGCTCTGCGCGACACTCCTCCGTCGCCAGGACGAGTGGCCCGAATCCGATCCGCACGGCGGGGCGGCGCCTGACCCGGGGACGCTCCGCCGGATCGTCGACCTCGCCTGGCCCGATCCGTCCTCACCGGGGAAGGAAACCGCCCTGGAGCTGTGCGCCCTCCCGATCCCGCTCGCGGCCCGCGTCGAAACCCTCGTCGAGGTCGCGGCCATCGAGACCGTCCGACGCTACGACCTGCTGGCACTGCGCCAACTGCTTCGCGCGGTGCACGGAAGTCCGCTGGAGCGGAGCAGGGGAATGCAGGTCACGGCTCGGTTCCTCGCGAACCAGATCGCCCTTTCCAGGCAGTTGGAACCGCCACCCGCCCGTCCGGGCATCAACGAGCCGGTACGGTCAGCGGGATCCTCCGTAAGCCGCGTCTGACCGTCCGCACGAGGTGGTCCGGATCGGCGAAGGCCGCATTGGCCGGGAAGCCGCGTCGCAGCAGCGACCAGCGAGGCATCACCACCCGGTAGGACGGGACCCCGGAAAGCTCCCTCGCCGGCCTCCGCCTCCGTGGCGCGATGTTCTGGATCAAGGACCTCACCCGGCCCCACTGATCACGGCCGAACACGTGCCCCGGGATCCTGACGAGCCGCGGTGCTCGGCGCTCCGTCAGAGTGCCTGCCGCAGCCAGGCGTCGAGCACCGCGTAGTCCGCGTCGGTCAGCCCGGTGCGCGGATCGACCCGGTGGAGCAGGGCGGGCCCCGGGTGGTGGGCGGCGACCCAGGCCCGGTCGGCGGCGCCGATCTCGTCGTCGACCCAGGCGAACGGGCGCCCGCCCGCCCACGCGACGAGCGCGCGGGTCTTCCAGTGCAACCCCGCGCGCACGTCCGGTTCCTCGTCGCCGGACGGACCGGGCCAGTCCACGACGGCCAGCTGCGGCAGGCCGAGCAGGGGAGCGACGTACGCGTTCGCGTCGTCCAGCCACGTGGTGGCCCACACGGCCTCGCACGGCAGTGCGGCCAGCCGCGGCCCGTGCCGCGGGTCGAGCCTGGCGAGCAGCGGGTTCCCGCCGGCGTCCGCCGCCCTCCCGTACACCGGGTACGGCGTCGCACCGCCGAACGGGATGAGCGGGCCGTCGACGTCCAGGAACAGCAGCGGACGCCGCGTGGATCCGGTCACCCCCGCACCCTACCGGGCGCCCGCCGTCGCCCGCCGTCGGTCAGTGGGCGGTTTTGCGGGCGCTGACCATCACGTAGCCCAGCTTGTCCCGGCACAGGTCGAGGATGAGGGGGTACGCGGTGTCGAGCTGCCCGGCCGCCTCTGCGCCGAGCCGGCGGGCGAGCTGCTCACGACGGCCCGCGTACACCAGGGGGATGAGGTCGTAGGTGGGGGCGAAGTCGGCGCTCCTGTCCAGGACGCGTTCGATCGCGAAGCCCGCCCCGCGGACGAGGGCGGGATAGTCGTCGAGGGACCGGGGCAGCGGGGCGAGCGCGAAGCCGCCGCGGAACAGCCGCGCCTCCTGCTCGGTGAACGGCACGGCCTCCAGACAGTCCGCGAGGACGAGACGGCCGCCGGGCCGCAGGACCCGCCATGCCTGCCGCAGGGCGCGCGGCCGGTCGGAGAAGTGCGCGAACGACTCGATCGCCCAGAGGGCGTCGAAGGACTCGTCCTCGAACGGCAGGTCCATCGCGTCACCGTGTACGAACTCCGCCTTCCCGGGCGGCTGTTCCCGCTCGGCGCGGGCGGTGGCCTGCTCGGCCTGGCTGCGGCTGGCGGTGATGCCGATGACGTGCCCGCCCGACGCGGCGGCCAGCCGGACGGTCGGCCGGCCGGTGCCGCAGCCGATGTCCAGCGCCCGCTGGTGCGGGGCGAGGCCGAGTTCGGCGATCAGGTCGTCGGTCCACCGGTCCTGGGCCGCGGTGAGTTCCTGCCACGCCTCGTCGGCCGACAGCACGCGCCCGGGATCGGGGCGCCGACCGCCCTCCCACATGCCCATGTGCATGTTGTCGCCCATCGTCAGGCTGTACAGACCGCCCAGCCGGTCGTACCAGGCGCCGACCTCCTGCGCGGACGGCCCCTGACCGCTCTCCTGCTCCACGGCGTCCTCCACGTTCGCTGCGTATCCGGCGGCACGGCGCGCCCCGGTGTCCCACGCTTCGCCCCTCATCCTGCGAGCCCGCCACCCCCGCCGGAAGGGAGCGCCACCCGGCGACCGGAAGCACAGCGCTCCCCACCCGGCGCGCGCCCGCCGCTTCACGACCTCGTCCCGGTCGGCGCCACGCAACGCCAGGAGCACACCGGACCCGCGGCACCGCACGCCATGGCCGCCACCACATCGGCGCACTCACCTGGAACCGAGGCCCGGCCCGACCCCTGCCCGGCAGTGCTCTCGCAGGGCATGCGAGCATGCCGGATCAGGAGCGGCGGCCGGGGCACGAAACGGATGCCGCCGACGACGCGGCGAAGGGCTGGAACACATGCGGGACCTCTCGGCGGAGCGACAGCGCGTACGGCAGTCGCCGCCGCCCGAACTCGTCGCCGAGGCGGCGGCCAACCCGGGCGGATCGGTCGCCGCGATCGACCCGGAGTACATCGGTGATCCCAACGGCTACGTTCCGGCCGAGGCGATCCAGGGCGCCTGGGTCGTCGGTCCGGACGGGAAGCTGACCGGCGAGTTCAGGGAGAACCCGAACTACGGTCCTCCCAAGGACGACTTCGCCGAGCTCACCGGGTCCGACCACTGGCTCGACTGGCTCGGCGAGCCCGCCCGGGCCATCCGCGACTCCATCGCGCACTGCCTGAGCGACCAGGTCCAGGGAGCGGAGCTGGAGTGGGTCAAGATCCTCGACGAACCCCGCTATCTCACGGGCGGTCGGCGCAGCCCCGGTCACGAGGACCGGATCATCGTCACCAGGGCCGGACTCGCCGTCTCCTTCGCACTGTCCGTGACGGCGCCCGGACACAAGCGCGAGATCCTCACCGGCGTCTTCACCTGGGTCGCGGCCCGGCTCGACCAGCCGGACGGCAGGAAGGACCAGGTCTGGCTGGACCTCTGGAGCGACCTCGACCGGGCGGAGGCCGAACTCCGGGAGCGGATCTACCTCGTGGGACAGCCGGCCCCGACCCCGGAACCGTGACGCGTTCCGCACCCCGTCGATCCGCCCGGGCCGGACGTCCGTTCGGCCGGCGCCACCCGTCCGGGTGAGATGCCGTGTCGCCGCCTTCGGAACGCGCCGCTCGACCCGAAGACTGTCCGGGTCACAGGACCCGACGACCTGAGGATCGAGATGGCGCAAGAGCTGTACGCGACGCTGAAGACCAGCCTGGGAGACATCGTGGTCCGGCTGCTGCCGGACCACGCCCCGAAGACCGTCCGGAACTTCGTGGAGCTCGCCACGGGGGAGCGGCAGTGGGTCGACCCGAAGACGGGACAGCCGACCACGGAGAAGCTCTACGACGGCACGGTCTTCCACCGGGTCATCGAGGGCTTCATGATCCAGGGCGGCGACCCGCTGGGCAACGGCACCGGCGGGCCGGGCTACAAGTTCGCGGACGAGTTCCACCCCGACCTGGCGTTCACCAAGCCGTACCTGCTCGCCATGGCCAACGCCGGGCCCGGCACCAACGGCTCCCAGTTCTTCATCACCGTCGGCCCGACCACCTGGCTCACCGGCAAGCACACCATCTTCGGCGAGGTCGCCGACGAGGCCGGCCAGAAGGTCGTCGACGCCATCGCCACCACGGAGGTCAACCCCCGCAACGACCGCCCGGTCCAGGACGTGGTGCTCGAACAGGTCGTCATCGAGACCCGCTGACGAACGGCCCGCCCCGGCCCCCGTGTTCCCGGCCTCCGTGTTCCCGGCCCTCGTGTTCCCGTCCCCCCGTGTTCCTGGCCCCGGGCCGGGAACACGGGGGGACGGAGGACCGAGGGACGTCCCGCATCAGGGAGCGGGCGCGTCCGAGGCCGGCTGGTTGAGCAGGCCGAAGGGCACGTGGACGCTGGGAGTCGTCAGAGCGGTACTGGTCAGATGGCCGGCCTGGTCGTCGAAGAAGATGTGCGGCCGCAGCACGGACATGATGCGGCCCTTGTCGATCCCGCCGAGGAAGAACGCGTCGTTCACGCGCAGGCCCCAGTGGTTCAGGCTCAGCACGGCGCGCTCGTGAGCCGGGGCGTTGCGGGCGGTGACGATGGACACGTGCACGCGCATCCGGTACGCCGGGTTCGCGCGCTGCTCCTCCTCCTCGCGCCGCTGGATGCGGTTGACCGCGGCGAGGAAGTCCTTGAGCGGTCCGGGGGCGTGGGCGACGCGCGCGTTCGCGACCTCGTGGGTGCGGAACTCCTCGATGCCGCCGCTCTTGTAGAGCCGTTCGGCGGCGTCGTCCGCGAGCACGCCGTCGAAGTCGAAGGCGATCCGCAGGTCGGTGTCGTCGTGGTCGTCGGCGGCGGCCGGGCCCAGGACGGTCCCGGCGGGCAGGCCGAGCGCGACGGCCTCGCGCACGTCCTCCTGGTCCGCGGAGAGGAACAGCGACATGCTCAGCGCCGGCATGAACCGGTAGGGCGAGCGGCCCTGCATGAACACCGCCCGGCTGATGCTCAACGTGTGGGACTCGATGGAGCGCATCACCCGCAGACCGGTGTCCGGGTCGTTGCGGGACAGCACGATCACCTCGACCAACGGGTCCGCGGCCGGGGCGAGGTCGTTCAGGGAGAGCAGGCGCCGGATGAAGGAGAACGCCACCCCCGGATCCAACGTGTCGTCGAGGTGCTTGCGCTGGTAGGCGCGGTACGCGTCCTCGCCCTGCTCGAGAAAGACCCGGTCGCTCTCGGTGAGATCGAACAGGGCGCTGGAAGCGATGCCGACGACGAGCCGGTCCGCGAGTTCGTACGGCACACCGGCCTCTTTCCTCACATTGGCAAAGGATCATCACATCATCGCATCGACGAGAGGTGCCTGGCCCTCGCTCCGTGCACGGTCCCGCGGAAGCCGCCGATCGCCAGGCCGACGTCGAAGGGTGCTGCCGTCGAGGCGCCCACGGCGGTGAGCGAGGACAGCTCGCCGTCCGCAGGGTGCGGGAGGCGGAGCGCGTCATGGTGGTGCTCGCTCTGCTGAAGCCGAAGCGCAGCCCTGCCCTGCCAATCCCACCAGGGGGGGCGAAAGCGACATCGCGGGCAAGCGATAAACCGGCGCCGGTGGTGAACGATCGAGGCCGGGTCTTCCGCCGTGGAGGGTGGGGCGCTGAAACATGGGCGAATCAGGGGGAAGAAAACCTGGCAAGACAATCTGGATCTTTCGCGCAATTGCCACCGATTTATAGGTCCATGACCTGTGTCTTTGCGTAATCGTCTCGCGATGCGGACGCTCTGGCTCTTTTCCTGAAGCGGTGGCAGCATCTCGGAGGACGGCGCGAGCCTCGCCCGAAAAGGCGACGGCTCCCTGCGCCAACGGGGCAATGGGAGGGAATTCAATGCGAGCAACACGGCGGGCAAAGCTGGCGGCGCTGGCGGTGGCGGCACTCGCCGTCCCGACGGGGCTGGTGGTCGGCCCCGCGGGAACGGCGTCCGCGGCGGGGGTGACGTGCAACAGCTTCAAGTCGTACTACGGCGCCGATGTCCCGTACTACACGGGGACGGGCTCGGTCGACTGCTACATGGGCCAGGGCGCCAGTAGCGATGCCGTGTGGGGGCTGCAGTTCACGATGAACTACTGCTACGGCGAGCACCTGACCGTGGACGGGAACTTCGGTGCGCTCACCAGGGCCGCGCTCATCCGGACCCAGCAGAAGGCCGGCACGCCCGCGGACGGCGAGTACGGGCCGAACACCCGCAAGGCCATCCTCCACGACGTTACGTCACCGGGCACGGGCTGCATCCGGGTTCCTTAGTTCCTGCTTCGAACCCCGACCGGGGGGTCAAGAGCCCTCGGCCGGGGATAAGAGCTCTGCGTAGGCGATCGGGGAGCGGTCACGGTGACCGCTCCCCGAACGCCTACCCGCCGGCCGGCCCCGGGCGGACGAGATCGTCGCCGCGTTCCGCCGACTGTGGGCCCTTCCCCGTCTGGCCTGATCATCGCGACCCTCCCGACCGGCACCGGAAGGAGGAATCCCGCCGTCACCGGCCCGGTGGAAGCCGGCGCCCCCGCAGCGACCTGCGACGCCGACGCGCACGTCTACCGGGCGAAGCCCGGCGGGGAGGACGGAAGAGGCACCACGGGCACAGGAACAACCGGCAGCTGTCGCTACCGGTACACCGGGCGTTCGGCGGCCTGTCGGAAACACCTTCGAAGATGTCAGTGGTTCGTGAAAGTGTTCTCCCTGCTCACCCCATCTGACGGAGAACCTGTGACGATCCGCCGCACCACCCTGATCACCACCGCCACGCTGCTTGCCCTGTCCGCCGTGGCCGCCTGCAACGACGGCGACACGCAGTCGGCCCCGACAGCCGCTGCCAGTTCGCCGGCCACGGCGAGTGCGACCGCGACCGCGAGTGCGAGCAGCACCCCGAGCGCGACCGCGACCACGCAGGCCCCCACGCCCACCGCGACCGCCACGCCCACCGCCACGCCGACGCCGACCGCTACGCCGACCGCCACGGGCGCGCCGGTCGACGCGTCCGGCGCGTTCGACCCCGCGGTGGCCCTGGCCAACGCCGACCGGACGCCGTACGCCGCCACCGAGACCCTGAAGACGACCGCGACGGCGGACGGCCAGGGGTCCGTGATCGCCGGTACTGGCCGGGTCAACTTCAACACCCCGACCCGTGAAGGCCGGAGCGAGACGAAGATGACGCTCGGCGACAGCGACGAGCCTCTGCTGTGGATGGAGGTGATCAACACGGGTACGGCCATCTACACGCGTGACAAGACGAAGCCCGGAAGCGCCTGGAGTCCGACGGACACCGACAGCGACGCCCGGGTCGACGACGCCACCGTCTACGCCAAGGCGCTCGTCGAGGCCGGCCCCGCCGCCCGCAAGGGGATGGAACAGAAGAACGGCATCCCGGCGTACCACCTCGCCGCTCGCCTGACGGCCGCCCAGATCAAGAACATCGACCCCAAGGGCTACCAGAAGATGGTCGACAAGGGCGTCGACGCGAGGGACTACGACATCTGGATCGACCGGGCCGGCCGCGTCCTGGCCCACACGATGTCCATGAAGGTGCCCCGTGGCGGCACGACCGTCACATCCGTGAGCACCGTGACCTACACCGACTTCGGACCCCGCGAGACCTTCACCGCGCCGACCGCCGCCGCCAGCTGACCGGCCGGCACCCCATGAGCTGTCCGGCCCGTACCCGCTCCGGCACCCGGGCGGGCGGCAGGTGGTCAGGAGGGCTGACGGGGCCGGAGGGCGGTGAACAGGAGCTGGTCGGCGGCGTTCCCGGGTTGCCGAGTCGGCATCGTGCGTGGTGTGCCGCGGTAGTTGAGGTACATGCCGGTCAGGACGGTGACCTTGGCGCGCAGGACCCAGGGGTCGAGCGGCTTGACGATGAAGTCGACGGCCCCGGCGCCGTAGCCGCGCAGCGAGTTCTCGGGGCCGTCGCCGATCGCGGTGACGAAGATGATCGGGATGTCGCGGGTCTGCGCGCGGTTCTTGATCTGGACGGCGGTCTCGTAGCCGTCCATCCCCGGCATCTGCACGTCCAGGATGATCACGGCGATGTCGCTGTGCTGGAGGAGCGCCTTCAGGGCGTCGGGGCCGGACGCGACGGGCAGCACGTCCCAGTCGGCGGCCGCGAGAACGGCCTCGAGCGCCACCAGGTTCGCCGGCTCGTCGTCGACGACGAGGACCCTGGGCCTGCCGGCGGCGGTCGCGGCGGGGACAGCGGGCTCGATCCGGGGCGGGTCCTCACCGGCCTGCTGCTCGGCCACGACCAGCTGGCGCTCCAGCAGTTCGCAGCGCGCCTCGGCGGCGAGCTGACGGCGAAGCGCCTCCGCCAGCTCGCTCTCGAGGCGGGCGACCTCCTTCTCCAGTGTCCGTCGCTCCCGCAGCAGACCGTCGCGGCCGCCGGCGTACAGGGTGACCTCGTCCGCGCGGGCGCGTTCCCGCGCCCAGTCGCTCTCCAGCTGGTTGAGGCGCAGCTCCAGGTCGGCGATGCGGTGGTTCTTGTCGAGCAGGGCCTCGCCGAGGACGTCGCTGTGGGCGGCGGACCGCCGGGACAGGCGGTCGGCTTCGGCCAGCTGGAACTGCAGCTGCTGCACAGCGTGGCTGACGGAGGCGTTGGTCCGCTGCGCGGCCGCGTGCAGGGAGCGCAGCAGCTCGATCGTCTCGGTGGTCGCGACACTGCCGCGGTCGGCACCGACGTCGGTGAGCAGGTCCTGGACGAACTGCCAGGGCGGGATTCGCTGCCCGGACAGGTAGCGGGAGAGTGCTCCTGGGCTCAGGTGCCGGCGGGCGCTGTAGCGGCGCATCGACACGGCGGGCCGCAGCCCTGCGAACAAGCTGCGCAGGGCCTCGGCGAAGGCGCGGCACTCCTCGTTCAGATCCGGGCTCAACGGCTGGAGGCTTCCCACCCGGTTGCCCTCCGGTGTCTCACGGGTCTCCACAACGTCACCATCCTCGCAGTGTCGGACGGGCGGTGGCCCGGGAACCGCAGGACCCGGGCCGCGCCGGGTTCAGGACGCGGACGTCGTGTCCGTGGGCTCCTTCTCGGGGCCGGCGATGAGCTGGTTGACGACCGGAACGCTGACGCCGAAGGCGCCGACGCCGTACAGGACGCACTGAGCCGGGTGCACTCCTCCTACGGCGGCCAGGATTCCCGCGCCGATACCCGCGAGCAAGCCGATCAGCAGCACCAGAGCTGCCCTGGGCGACAGCAGCGCACGCTGCACCTTGAACCTCCTCGATCGGTGGCGACCTGCGTCGGCCACGACCCGCGCGTCAGCCCGTTCGGTCTGACGGTGCGCCACAGCATCGCGCGCCCGGGTGCCGTTGCGCCGCCGTTTCCGGGCCGGAAACGCCAGATGGCAACAGCGGTTCGACCGCACCCGGTCCGCCTGCACCTTCGGCTCCCGCGCCGGAGCGGGGGGCGGAGCAGTTGGCCGGAGCGCAATCACGGGGCAGCCCGTTCCTCGGCCGTCTCACGGCGTTCCTCCAGCCGTTCCGGCCCACCGGCGCGGGAGTGCGATACGGGCCGGGGCGCGCTGCCGTGATCCCGGCCTGGGCTTCCACCTCCCGCTCGTGGCCGAGTGCTTGTCACCCTGAAGAGTGCGTGTGTGCCCGGGGGCCGTGTGGGGGTGGACGGTTCCGGCCTGGGCCTGAACCGTCCAGGTCCGTCCTCTGCTCGGGAATTGCCCGGTTCGGCACGATCGTTCCATGTACCTGGTTCATGTGTTCCTGGACGCCCCCGCAGGTTGCGACGGGCTGTCCCACGGTGTCCGCGAGCTGTTGCTGGCCGTCGCGGTCGTGGAGGAGGGGGTCGAGCACGTCTGTGTCCATGCGGGTGCCGTGCGGTCTCCCGTGGTGGGGGTGTTCGTGGTGGCGGATCGTCTGGAGGACGCGGAGGAAAGCGCGCTGGCGTTCTGCCGGCGTGCGGTGGCCGCGGTGCCGGAGCTCGCGGGGTGGCGGGTGCGGAGCGGGCGTGTGCCGCTGGTCGGCGCGTTCTACGAGGGGCTGCTGGCCGCTCCGGGCCCTGCCGGCCGGAACGGCCCTGGGACGATTCCGTCCATCTGACTGCTCTGCCGGCCGGCTGAACATCGCGCTGACGTTTCGTGCCGCTGCCGGGCGCCTATGAGGACTCCCAGAAGAAGCGGCCTTCGCGGTGGTCGGGGCTGACGAAGCCGAAGCCGTAGCCGCCCGGCTGCTGGCCGGTTCGCTCTCCTGGCGGCCGGGTCCTCGCCCAGCCGGCAGCGCGAAAGCTCCAGTCAAGATCGTTTGGCAAATGGTCAAGATCACCTGACACGGGACACCTGTCAGAGGACAAGTGCCACCGCGGGTCGAGGACTGTGCTGCTATTGAGGTGCTTGTGCGACTATTTAAGTGGCTCTCAATGAGGCACTCTGTGCTACCTTCCTCGTCGGGAGGTATGTGTGATGTCCGAGATCTTCGCTGCGGTGGACGCGTTGCTGGCCAAGGCCCGGGACGGTGGGGACCTGCCGGAGCCGGCCGAGCGGGAGCGGCTGCGCAAGGCCGCGGGTCTGACCCAGGTCGAGGTGGCCGAGGCCTTGAAGACCCGGCGGGAGACCTTCGCGAAGTGGGAGTCCGGCACCGCCCAGCCCCGCGCGCCGAAGCGCGGCGCTTACGCCTTCCTGCTCGCGGGCCTGGCCGACATTCACGGCACCCGGGGACCGGACGGCTGGCTCGCCCTCGCCCGCCGGGCCCGCCCGCTCGACACCGCCGCCACCGCCGCCACTGCCACCGCCGACGAGGGGGAGTGAGGCCCTGATGGACCGCAAGACGTACACCGCCGAACTCGCCGCCCTGCGCGAGCTGCGCGCCGGGATCACGGCCGCCGAGAAGGCCGTCGCCGCCGCGCAGAAGGAGCTGGACAAGCTGGCCGCCCAGCGTGCGCGCCGGGTGGCGGGGCTCGCGGGGTACGAGGGTGCCCAGGCGCCGGCCATCGCGAAGGCCTCGGGGCTTTCGGTCGGCGACGTGGTGCGGATCGCCCCGCTGCTGGACCCGACCCCGGCCGCCGTCCGCGCCGCCGAGGCCGACGACCGGGCCGACGCTGCGCCCGCCCCGCTGCCGGTGGCCGAGCCCGCGCCGGTCGCCGAGCCCGCCGTCGCGGTGGCCCCGGCGCTGACCCGCCCCGCCGCCGTACCCGAGCAGCCGGTCCCGGCCGTCCCCGTCCCCGCCGTCGAGGTGCCGGCCGCGGCCGAGGACCAGGTCGTCGTCGAGCAGCCCGCCCCCGCCGCTGCCGCGCCGGTCGTCCCGGCGGCTTCGGCCGCTACGGTCGCTGCCGCGCCGCGTCCGGTGGACGAGGCCAGGCCGCGCGAGCTGCCCACCCTTCCCGAAGGCCCGGCCGGCGCGCGGTTCGAGGCCGTCACCACGGGCCTGGTCTCCAAACGCCCGAACTTCACCCAGCAGGCCCGCAGCACGGTGTTCCTGGACGCCGCGACCGGCGAGCTGGCGGTGCGTGACCGCGTGGTGCGCCTCGACCTCGGCGCCCGCACCCCGGGCGACATCCTGGACGCCGTCCTGGCCACCGCCCCGGGCACGGAGCGGATCTACATCACCGCCGGCGCCCCGTGGCACGACGGCGCCGAGCGCTACTCCACCCTCAAGGACGCGGTCGCGGCCTGGCTGAACACCCCCTCCGAGCGGTGGACCACCGCCGTCGGCTCCGGCCGGGACAAGCTCGCCGGGCACTTCGTCCACCAGCGCCAGCCCGTCGGCCGCTACGCCCCCTCGGCCGCACCGGACAGCGGCAGCACCGAGATCCGCTCGATGGGGGAGTGGTTCGACCCCGATGGCGCCGACGTGACGACCTGCCGGCAGGCGTTCACCCTGCTGTGGCAGGCGCTGCGCCGGCACTGGGACGACGCGGTGCTCATGGGCTCCCCGAGCCAGACCGGCCGGGACCTGTGGTCACGCACCATCCCGACCACCGGCAAGTGGGCGGGCGGCTACCCGGTCCTCTCCGAGGACCTGCGCGCCCTGCTCCACGCCACCGGCGGGCAGGGCCGTACCGAGCTGGTCCTGCCGCCGCGGGTACCGGCACAGCTGCCCGCGCTGGTGGAGTACGACCGCACCTTCGCCTACGCCAAGCACCTGTGGAAGAGCCCGGTCGGCACACCGCGCCGCATCACCGCGCGAGCCTTCGCCGCGATGACCGAGCAGGAGCAGACCAAAGCCCTGATGTCCTGCTCGCACTGGAACATCCGCGTCACCGTCCCGCAGGGCTGGCAGCACGTCGGCCTGCTGCCCGCTCCGGTCACCGGTGACCGCGCCTGGATCTACCCCTCCGAGCCCGGCGCGACGTTCACCACCTGGGCGGGCGGCGCGGAGGTCCACCTCGCGCTGGCCAACCACATCGCGCCGTGGCGGATCGAGGTCCTGGGCGGTCTGCTGTGGGAGGACGGCAAGCCGCTGGACGAGTGGGGCAAGCGCCTGAAGGCCGCCTGGGCGGACCTGACCAACCTCTCCCGCATGCACGGCGAGGAGCGCCAGCGGCAGGCCGCCTACCTCGCCTCCCGCGCCGTCCGCTCCGTGCTGCTGTTCGGCCTCGGCGGCTTCGCGCAGCGCCCGCGCCTGGTCTCCGGCACCACGCCGGTCGGCGAGGCGCTCCCCGCCGGCGTCGAGATCCTCGGCCAGGACGGCCAGGTCGTCACGTGGCAGCGGCAGGCCGGGTTCTCCCGCGACCCCTACGCGCACCCGGAGTGGGCGGCCTACGTGTGGTCGGGGGCGCGGGCGGCGCTGCTGGACATGAAGTACCGCCAGGGCAAGGAGGTCATCGGCCACGCCGGCGCCCTGCACGCCAGGCCCGGCACCGTCGTGTACTTCGGCACCGACGGCATCGCCCTGACCGAGCGCCAGCCCTGGCCCTACCGGGGCGAGCCCGGTGACTACTTGCTCAAGGGCCACCTGACCGGGCCCGTCGAGCACCCCGCCGGCCAGGAGCAGTACCTCAAGCTGCGCGGCCTGGGCCGCGCCGAACTCGCCGAACTCGCCGTCGCCGGGAAGGGTGCTGACCAGTGAGCCCGGCCGACCCGAACCAGCCGAACGAGGCGGCGCGCCTGACCCAGCAGCTGATCGACGAGGGCTACACCAAGCGCCAGGTCGCCAGGATGCTCGGCCGCGACGCCTCCCTGGTCTCCCAGTTCTTCACCAAAGGCAAGGGCGCCGCGTTCGTGAACGCGCTGCGCCAGTTGGTGCGGGCGGTGCGCGGCGGCGAACGGGACGAGGAGGCGCTGGTCGGGATCGCGGAGGCGAACACCACCCGCCGCCGCACCAGGACCGGGCAGAAGGCCAGGGTGCGGGGCAAGGACGTGATCGGCACCCCGGGCGGGAGCATGGCCGGCCGAGCCGGGAAGCAGGCCATCAAGTCCGGCGCCGCGCACCTGGCCGGCGTGATCCACGCGGCCGCGGCCGCGGACGGCCGGGTCGCCCTGACGGTGCGCATGCTCTCCCGCTACTTCACCCTGTCGGCCGGCTCCAGGCAGGACTCGCCCGGCATCCGGCGCGGCGTGGTCCCGCGCGCGGACGGCACCGAGGAGCGCACCTATGGCTCCGCCGCCACCGGCGGTTTCCCCGCCGCCGAGTGGTCGCGGCGGGTCGCCGTCTCGCACGGCGACGTCGTCGACGCCGTGAAGACCTGGCTGGTGGAGAGCGGCCGCGCCACCGAGGACGCCGAGATCGTCTACCTGGAGATCCGCACCTGGACCCCCACCGGCCACCAGAGCACCCAGGTCCTCATCAACGAATAGCCCCGGCCCGTACACGCCTCCCCCTCCCTCCCTCCCTCCCTGCAGCTCCGCTCGCCGCGGCCCCGCCGTCTCAGCATCCGAAGGAGAAGTACCGCCGTGGAGAGCACCGCCGCCACCGCCGGGCAGGACGTTGCGGCCGGACCGCGCGCCCAGGCCGCACCGCCGCTCCCGGCGCAGCCGTCCGGCATCACCGCGGTGAACCCGCTGCCGCTGCACTGGTTCCAGAAGGACGCGGTGGCGGCCGCGGTGCGCGAGGTGAAGGACGGCGGCCGGGCCACCGTCGTCGCGGCGACCGGCTCCGGCAAGACCCTCATCGCCGCCGGCTGCGCCCGGCGGATGGCCGCGCGGGGGCGGGTGCTGGTGCTGGTGCCGACGATCGAGCTGCTGGAGCAGACCGCGGAGGCGTGGTCGCTGCGGGGCGGGCGCCGGGGGCCGGCGGTGGCGGCGTGTTCGCGGCAGGAGGCGCTGGAGAGCGCGGAGGCGGGCGGGCACGTCCACGCCCAGGTGACCACTCAGGCGGCCCGGATCGCCGACCTCGTCGGCGCCGCCCCCGAGGACCGGCCGGTGACCGTGTACGCGACCTACGCCTCGCTGGAGCGGATCGTCCAGGCCCACCGCGACTTCGGCCTGCCCGCGTGGGACCTGGTGGTCGTCGACGAGGCCCACCGCACCGCCGGTTCGGCAGGCAAGGCGTGGGCCGCGATCCACGACGACACCCTGGTCCCGGCGAAGCGCCGGCTCTACTTCACCGCCACGCCCAGGATCGCCGACGACCGGCGCGCGAAGGACGGCCTGGCCGACCTCGCCGACGCCGGCACCGACGGCGCCGAGAAGCTGCCCGTCCTCTGCTCCATGGACGACGAGGCGGTCTACGGCAAGACCGTCTTCACCTGGACCCTCGGCCAGGGGATCGAGCACGGCTACCTCGCCGACTACCGGGTGCTCGTGCCGGTGGTCACGGACGAGGACCTGCGCGAGCTCCTCAACCTCCCGGCCGTCGCCGACCTGCGCTCCCAGCGCAGCAACGAGGAACTCCTGCGCCTGGCGCTGCAGATCGCGGTGCTGCGCGCCGTCGCCGACCTCGGCCTGCGCCGCGTCATCACGTTCCACTCCCGGGTGTCCGCGGCGCGGGAGTTCGCGAACACCCTGCCGGACGCCTCCCAGCTGCTGCCCGACGCGGAGCGCCCGGAGCGGATCTGGGCGAAGGCGGTGGCCGGCACCGACCGCCTCAAGGACCGCCGCGCCGCCTTCACCGAGTTCAAGGCCCACACCGGCGAGGACGGCGAGGAGTGCGGCATCCTCGCCAACGCCCGCCTGCTCTCCGAGGGCATCGACGTGAGGGCCGTCGACGCGATCTGCTTCGCGGACCCGAAGTCGAGCGTCATCGACATCGTCCAGGCCGTCGGCCGCGCGCTGCGCCAGTCCTACCGGCAGGGCAAGGTGTCCTGGGTCATCATCCCGGTCTACCTCCCGGCGCCGGAGGTCGGCGACGACACCGCCACCGCGGACCCGGCCGACGTCCACGACGCCGGCGAGGCCGTGAAGGCCGAGGCCGACGCCGAGATCGAGGCCTCCAGCTTCCGCACGATCTGGCGGGTCCTGCGGGCGCTGGCCGCGCACGACGCCCGGGTGGTCGGCCGGATCACCGAGCTCCGCGCCCACCGCTCCCAGGCCGCCGCGCACACCACCACGGCCAAGCCGACCGAGGGCGAGGCCGCCGAGGCCGGCGGCGCGAGGGAGCAGCAGCCGGCCCCGGTCGAGTCGCCGATCGAGTGGCTCAAGATCAACGCCCGTCGGCACGCCGCGCGGATCCTCCGGACCGTCAAGCTCCGTGCGTTCAACCCGCGCGCCGTTGAGTGGCAGCGCATGCACGCGGTCGCCACCGCGTTCCACCTCGAGCACGGCCACCTCGACCCCACCGACCGCGAGAAGCACGTCGAGCTGATCTCCTGGCTCACCCGCCAGCGCCACCTGCACGGCCAGGGCCTGCTGGACGCGGCCCGCGTCTCCGAGCTGGACGCGCTCGGCATGATCTGGTCGAAGAACACCAACGCCTGGGAACGCGGCTACGCCTACGCTGCCGCGTTCCACCGTGGGCACGGCCACCTGGCGATCCCGGCGACCGCCAGGCTGGACGACTACGCGGTGGGCGCGTGGATGCGCCGCCAGCGCAAGGCCACGGGCCTCACCGCCGACCAGACGGCCAAGCTCGACGGCCTGGACGAGCTGTGGCGCCTGGAACCGGACTGGAACCGCTCCTACCGCCGCCTGCTCGCCTACCTCGCCGCCGGCGGCAGCCTGGACGGCCCGGCCAACCGCACCGGCGGCGAGGCGGACCCCACGTTCCGTCCCGGCGCATGGCTGCGCAAGCAGGCGGGGGCCCGCACCGACGGCAAGCTGACCGGCCACCAGACCGCGCTCCTGGACGCGCTCCACCGCCACGCCGAGACCGTCACCGGCTGAACCGACTGCACTCCCAGGCGAAGTACAGGCGAGACCCCGGACGGCGGCGCGCCCGCAGTCTCGCTCCGTCCTCGCCCGCGCCCGGACAGGCCCACCGTCTCATGCCGCATCACCGCTCCCGGCGGCGCAGGTGGTCGATGCGAGCGAGCACCTCGTCCACGTGCGGGCCCACTTGGGACGTCAGTTCGCCGCTCCAGGTCTCGTCCTCGTAGTGGCAGTTGCGGTACAGGTATCCGGCGTGCTCCAGGACGGGGCGGTGTTCCGCGGGCAGGTGGGCGAGGGCCCAGTCCGCGGCGGCGTCCTTGGGCTTGATCTCGCCCGTGGCGAGGGTCGTCCAGATGCGGGCGAGGGTCAGCAGGACGTTGCGGGTGTCGTAGGGCAGGTCGTCGAGGAGTTCGGGGATGCCCAGGACGCTCGCGCGGACGAGGTCGGCGTGCGGCACGGGGGCGAGGAGGCGGCCGGGAGGCGGTCCGGTGAGGGGGTGGTCGCCGGCCAGGACCATGGTGAGCGCGAGGGCCAGGTCCGGCATCGGGCCGGGCTGGGGTGGCCCGCTGTCCCGGAGCTCGTCGCGCAGCCACTCGCCGAACAGGAAGTCCCCGGTCGGCGGGAACCGCCAGGGGCGGACCTCGGACTGGACGACGACGGTGAGTTCCACCGGCCGGACGGCGGGCGAGAGACCGGAGATCTCCAGCAGGCCCTCGGTGAGCGCCCGCCGGCTCCGGTCGTCCAGGCTCTGCCGTGTGACGGCCAGGACGTCCAGGTCGCTGGCCGCCTTGAGGCCGCCGAGCACGGCGGAGCCGTGGAGGTACGTGCCGAGGAGCTCCGAGGACAGGACGTCGCGGACGAGTCCGACGGTCTGCTCGAGTTGATCCATCACCGCATTGTCCCCCGCGGAGCGAACCGCCGGGGCCCGCCGTGGCTCGGGCCCGACCCTGCAGAACGCCGACGTCGAGTAGGCAGCAAGGGGACCGCAGGCCCCGGCCGCCGGTTCCGGTGTCCGGGGCCTGCGGTCCCGTCTCAGGCCCTCCTGTGGCGCGTCGTGTTCCATGGTGATGCCGGGTAGGGCGCCGGACCTCGGGCGTCCGCCACCGCCGGCGCGCCGGCCGGATCCGCTTCTGCCCCGCCGCCGGCCACGAGGACCTGCACCGGACCTGGAGCCCCGGGTCTGAAGCTGCGGTCCGCGGCGAAGCAGGACGCGACGGTCGGTCAGGCGCCGCCCGTGGGCAGCCCGAGTTCGCCGGGCGCGTCCACGCGGGGCGCGGTCCCGGCCTGTCGCGCCGAGAGCGTCCTGGCCGTCAGGGCGTAACCGACGCCGCAGGCGATCGCCACGAGAGGGGTCGGCAGCACCGTGTCGGGCAGGGCGACGAAGGCGAGGGCGCCGAGTGCCGTCCAGGCGAGGGCGAGGACGTTCACGCCGCCGGTGTAGCGGTAGGGCCCGTGGGGGTCGAAGAGGGCCGGCACGTCGATGCGGCCCCGCTTGATGACGAGGTAGTCGGCGAGGATCACGCCGACGAGGGGCGCGAAGACGTTGCCCATCGCCGACATCGAGCCGTTGAACCCGTCGATGAGCGCGGGGAAGGCGGCCAACGCCGTACCCGCGGCGGCGACCACCATGGTCGACCAGAAGCGCCCTAGCCGGGTGGCGAGGTTCGCCAGCGCCAGGCCGCCCGTGTAGACGTTCAGCACGTTGACCGTCCAGTTGTCCAGGAGCAGCACGACCAGGACGAGGACCAGGGTGACCGAGCCGACGCCGAGGCCGGGGATCACCTCGAAGGCGTTCGCCGTCGTCCCGAGGGTCGCGGCGGCGGCGTAGGCGCCGAAGAAGGCGGATCCGGCCGTCCCGAGCAGTGCGGCGGCCATGGTGCCGATCCACATGTCCTTACGGGACCTGGAGTAGCGGCAGTAGTCGGCCGCGTCCGTCACCTGGCTGAACCATGCCGCCGCGACGGCGTTCACCCATACCGCGAACACCGCCCACTGCCAGCCGGCCGAACCGGAGTAGGCGAACACCTCGCTCGGCGCGAATCCCGGCGCCTGGTGGTTGGCGAGCAGCCAGAGGAGGTAGCCGAGAATCACGAGCTTGACCGGGAAGGCCACCTTCGACAGCCACTTGAGGGATCCGTATCCGAAGAGGGCGACGGATGCCTGGAGCACGGCGAAGGCGAGGCTGACGCCGATGAGCGGCGGCTTCACCCCGAGCCACGCTTCGAGTACGGCCAGGATGCCCATGGCGCCGGCCAGGGTCTGGAAGGCGAACCAGAAGGCCGAGCTGACGGCGCGCAGCAGGGAGACCAGCCAGCGGGAGGCCGTGATGCCGAGGAACGCCCGCGTCGACACGATCCCGGGCAGGCCGTAGTCGACGCCGACGGTGGCCATGACGGTGTAGGCGCAGAAGGCGATGAGGATGCCCAGCACCTGGGCGGTGACCGCGGCCCAGAACGAGAGCCCCGAGACCACCGCGAGTCCGCCGATGAGGATCAGGCCGGGGTTGAGCATCACGTTGAAGATGATCTGGAACAGGTCGTACCAGCGCACGGTGCGCTGGTCGTCCGGTACGGGTTCGATGCCGTGCCGCTCCACTCCTTTCGGCTGGCGGTAGGCCTCGGGCGAGCTGTCTTCGGATCTTTGTGTACCGGGAACGTCGGTGCGCATGGGCGGGCCTTTGGTCTGGGGCGCGGGGAGGGGACGGCGAGGCGCGGGGAGCGACACCTCGCGGGTGGGGGGGTTCACCTCGGCGCCCCGGACCGGGGTCCGGGGCGCACGACCGGGGCTCCTCGCGCGGGCGGGGGCGCCGCCCGCGCGAGGAGGAGACCTGTCCGGGTCAGGACACGGGGGAAGTCAGGACACCGGGGAAGGGGCGCCGCACCAGCGGGTGGCGAGGACGGCGTAGGTGCGGGCCGCGAGCCAGACCTCGTCGAGGTCGACGTACTCGTCGTTGCCGTGGGCGACGCGCAGGTCGCCGGGGCCGAAGACGACGGACGGCACGCCGGTCCGGGTGAACACGGTCGCGTCGCACACGCCGTAGAGCCCGGTGTAGGAAGGCTGGTCGGAGAAGGCGGTGCCCTGGGCCGCGGTCCGGTACGCGCCGGCGACGGACTGGCTGATGCTGTCGTCGGGCGAGGTGACGAACGGGTCCCAGTTGAGCTTCCACTCACAGCGCGGGCGGTGGTCGCGGAGCCACGGATCGGCGTCCGCCGCACGGTCGATGACGGCCTGGATCTCGGCCCTCACGTCCTCGGGCGAGCGCTCGGGGTGATACATGACCCCGTACTCGATGGTGGCCGTGTCGGACAGGGCGAACGGGACGGTCAGTTCACCGGGGCCGCCGCGCATGGCACCGGGCAGCAGGGAGAAGTGGCCGTTGTACCAGAGGTCGTGCCGCTGGGTGCGGGCCCATTCGTCCTCCAGCGCGCGCAGCGCGCGGTAGACGAGGAAGACCTTGTCGATGGCGTTCACACCGATCGAGTCGCCGGACTGGGTGGGGTGGACGGTGGCGCCCCGCATGGAGCCGTGCACCTTCTTGCCCTCGACCGTGACCGAGAACCACAGCAGTCCGGGGCTGGCGACCACGATCGACAGCGGTGTGGGCGGCGCGCTCGGCTCCGAGACGACCGCGGCGTCCGCGACGTACCCGCGCTCGACCACCGCGCCCGTGCCGCAGGCGTGGTCACCGGTCTCCTCTCCGACCACGCACTGCAGTTGCAGCTCTCCACCGAGCTCGATCCCGGCCTCGCGCAGGGCGATCGCGGCATAGGCCTGTGCGACGAGCCCGGACTTCTGGTCGGTGGTCCCGCGGCCGTACATCCGGGAACCGATCACCGCGCCGGCGAACGGCGGGGCCTTGGCCCACCCGGCCGGATCTCCGCCGGGGACGACGTCCACATGACCGTTGAAGATCAGCGAGCTTCCCCCGCCCTTGCCGCCGATCCGGCCGACGGCGTTGTCGCGTCCCTCCTCCACGGCGAAGACGTCCACGGACGCCCCGGCGCGGCGGTAGAGGTCGGCGAGCAGCGCGGTCGCCTCACCTTCCCGGCCGACGTGTTCCTTGTACTCGACTCCTGGATATTTCGGGCTCACGGACGGGATCCGGACGAGTTCTTGCAGGCTCGCCGTCATCTCGTCGCGCAGTCCGTCGACGACGGACATCAGGCGGTTCAGCCGGGAAGTTTCTTCGGGGGAGCTCATGACGCCTCCAGTGGCGCGCTCGGGAGATGCGGCGCCCGCGACCGTCTCGGTGCCGGGCCTTGCCGCTTGGCCAGAATGAAACAGGCGGTAGGTTTCGCGTGTCAATAGCCAATTCCGAAACGGATGTTACATTCACGGGCCGTCAAGGACCGTGCGCGCGGCGTCGTTCGGGGTCGGCCCCATGTCTCTGACCATCCGCGATGGCCAAGGGTGTCCTCTCGGTCGCGCTCGGCGCACGACACGCCCACCTGCCACCCCGGCGCGCCCCTTGAATGAAACGAATATTTCATGTTAGCTGCCGTCCATATCGCGTGAATCCACAGTTTCGACCGCTCGCGTATCGGCGGTCGGGAAGGCGAGCCGGGATGAACCAGAACGACGAGGGGCGCGGGAGCATGGGCGACGCGAGGCGGACGGCCGCGCCGGCCCCGTCACGGACGGCGCGGGAACACATCGAGCAGACGGAGCGCTTCGCCGCGCACAACTACCATCCCCTGCCCGTCGTCCTCGCCTCCGGCGACGGCGCGTGGGTGACCGACGTGGACGGGCGCCGCTATCTCGACTGCCTGGCGGGCTACTCCGCCCTGAACTTCGGTCACCGCCCGGAGCGTCTGCTCCGACGCGCCCATGAGCAGCTCGACCGGCTGGCCCTGACCAGCCGCGCCTTCTACAACGACCAGCTCGGCCCGTTCGCCGAGGCGCTCGCCCGGCTCACCGGAAAGGAGCGCGTCCTGCCGATGAACAGCGGCGCCGAGGCGGTGGAGACGGCCGTCAAGGTGAGCCGCAAGTGGGGCTACGTCGTGAAGGGCGTGGAGGCGGACCGGGCCACCGTCATCACGATGAGCGGCAACTTCCACGGGCGGACGACCACGGTCGTCAGCTTCTCCGACGACCCGGTCGCCACCGACCACTACGGGCCGTTCACGCCCGGCTTCGTGCGGGTGCCGTACGGCGACGTCCGGGCGGTCGCCGACGCGATCGACGACACGGTGGTCGCGGTCCTCTTCGAGCCCGTGCAGGGGGAGGGCGGTGTGGTCGTCCCGCCGCCCGGATTCCTGAGGGAACTGCGTGAACTCTGCACGCGGCGCGGCGTGCTGATGGTGGCCGACGAGATCCAGTCCGGCCTGGCCCGCACCGGCCGCACCTTCGCCTGCGACCACGAGGACGTCGTGCCGGACGTCTACGTGCTCGGCAAGGCCCTGGGCGGCGGTCTCTACCCGGTGTCCGCCGTGGCCGCCGACGACGACGTGCTCGGCGTCATCACTCCCGGGACCCACGGCTCGACGTTCGGCGGGAACCCCCTGGCGGCCGCGATCGGCCGCGAGGTGGCCGCCATGCTGTCGACGGGCGAGTACCAGGAGCGCGCCCGGGTCCTGGGCGAGCGGCTGGAATCCCGCCTGCGGGAGCTGGTCGGCGCCGGCGTGCTGGCGGTGCGGGTCAGGGGGCTGTGGGCCGGAGTCGACATCGACCCCGGGCTGATGACCGGCCGCGAGGCGTGCGAGGGCCTCCTGCGGCGCGGCGTCCTGGCCAAGGACACCCACGGATCGACCGTGCGGTTCGCCCCTCCGCTGGTGGCGACCGAGGACGAGATCGATCTGCTCGTGGACGCCCTGGCCGGCGTCCTTGAGGAGGCGCGGAGCTGACGGCGCGTCGACGAGGAGTCCCGCGCGCGGGGCGGTCGTCTCATCGTGGGCCCGGGGGCACGGCAACGCGCCCCGCGGGCCCGCGTCCGTCCCAGGGGGCGTCGCCGTGGGGGCGCCCCGGGCGCCACCCCGGTCCTGGCGCGAGCGGATGTAACGAACGTTTCAGTGCGCCCTTCCTTGGTAGTCTTGAAAGATGGAGACGATACCGGGGGGTCACGCGTCGGTGCGGAAGCTGCTGCTCTCCGCCATGGACGGACTCAGCAACGGCGAACGCAAGGTCGCCCGCGCGGTGCTGGCCCAGTACCCGACGGCCGGCCTCACCACCGTCGCGGACCTGGCCGCCGGTGCCGGCGTGAGTTCGGCGACGGTGGTCCGTTTCGTCACCCGGCTCGGCTTCGCCGGATTCCCGGCCTTCCAGCGCGCCCTGGTCCACGAGCTGAACGGGGAACTGGGCTCCCCGCTGAAGCAGTACGCCGAGAAGGCGTCGGTCTCCGCGAAGGGGGTGCTGCCGGAGACGCACCGGGCCTTCGCGCAGTTGCTGGAGGCCACCTACGCGGAGCTTCCGGAGTCGGAGTTCGCCACCCTCGTCAGGCTTCTCGGCGACCCGGCCCGGAGCGTGCGCGTGACCGGGGGCCGGTTCAGCCGGCTGCTCGCCGAGTACCTGGTCATCCACCTGTGGCAACTGCGCGAGGACGTCGACGTGATCGGCGAGGAGGAGATGGAGCGTCGCAGGGCACTCGCCGACGCCGACGCCAACACGGTTCTCCTCGTCCTCGACTACCGCCGCTACAGCGAGTCCAGCCTCCGTTTCAGCGAGGGAATGGCCGCCCGGGGCGCCACCGTGTGCCTGATGACGGACAACTGGCTCTCCCCCATCGCCAAGCTGGCCAAGGTCGTCCTCCCGGCGCGGGTGGAGTCCGCCTCGCCGTTCGACTCCCTGGTGGCCGCGATGGCACTGAGCGAGAGCCTGGTGGCAGCGGTGACGGACGCCGTGGGCGCGGCGGGCAGGGAACGCATGGAACGGTTCGAGACGGCGATCGAGCACGCCTGAACGGCCCGGGGCCGGGCCGCCTCCGCTGCGGGCGGCCCGGCCCCGGGCCGTAGGACGGGTGGGTCGCTATCCGGCCGCTGCTCCCGGGGCGCCGGCGTGCTCCTCCAGGGTGGCGGCCGTTCCGAGGTACGCCGCCATCAGAGCGGTGGCGAGCGCGTGGACGTCCGCGTCGTCGGGCAGGAAGCGCGAGGAGTGCAGCGGCTCGGACGTCCTGGTGCCGACGAACAGCATGGCCGAGGGCACGCGTTCGCAGAAGTACGAGAAGTCGTCCGAGCCCAGGGAGCGCAGGTTCCCGGCGACCGGGAGCCCCCGGCGGTCCAGTTGGTGCGTGATGCTCCGCACCAGAGCCGGATCGTTGTCGAGCACGGGTTCCCCGTGGGTGATCGTCACCGACGCGGTGCAGGCGTGTGCCCGCGCGACGAATTCGGCGACCTCCGTGATCCGTCGGTGGATCAGTTCCCGGGTCGAGGACGCCAGCGCCCGGACGGTGCCGGTCGCCCGCGCCGTGCCGGCGATCACGTTCGCGGCGTTGCCCGCCGAGAACGACGACACTCCCACGACGGCGGGAGCCATCGGGTCGACGGACCGGCTCACCACGCTCTGGAGCGCGACGACGATCTCGGACATCGCCAGCAGCGCGTCGTTCGTCAGATGGGGATACGCGGCGTGTCCGGGTCTGCCCCGCACGACGATCTCGAACTCGTCGGCCGAACCGTTGACGCCCCCCGCCGTGCACGCCACCTCGCCCCGGGCCAGCAGGGGCTGGACGTGGACGCCCACCATGGCGGCGCACCGCTCGGAGTCGAGCACGCCGCTGGTGGTGATGTCCCGGGCCCCGGACGGGTAGGTCTCCTCGCGCGGCTGCAACACGGCGAGCAGGGGAACCGGAGGCCCGGTCTCGGCCAGGGCGCCCGCCACGGCGACGAGTGCGGCGAGATGGGTGTCATGACCGCACGCGTGCATGACCCCCGGCCGCGCCGACGCCCAGGCGACACCGGTCTCCTCGGTGACGGGCAGCGCGTCCATCTCCCCGCGCACACCGATCGCCGGTCCCGGCCCGCCGATGCGCAGCACGGCGCCGGTCCCGGCCGTCCTCACCGCCGCACCGGCCCCCGGCAGCGCGGCCAGCACCATGTCCCGGGTCGCTGCCTCGTCACCCGACAGATCGGGCTCGCGGTGCAGCCGGCGCCTCAGGTCGAGCGCCGCGGGGAGGTGCCGCTCCAGGGCGGACCACAGGGCTTCGTACGCGTCCGGGTCAGGCATGGGGCAGTCCGTAGAGGCGCTGTGCGTTGGTGCGTCCGATCATCGTCGCGACGCGGACGGCGTCGGCCTCGGACCACTCGCCCTCCTCGACCCAGTCCCCGAGCGCCCGGGACATGCCGCGCCGCCAGAGGACGGAGCCCAGGTGGTGGAGTTCGGGCGGCCCCCAGGCGTCGGAGGAGTACAGCACCTTGGTGAAGGGGGCCAGTTCGAGGCTCTCGGCGACGACGGCGCTGGAGGCGGCGCCCGTGTAGTTCACCCCCAGACCGACATCGAAGTAGACGTGGGGAAACACCTGGGCGAGGAACCCCGCGTTGCGGTGGAACGGGTAGCAGTGCAACAGCACGACATCGGTTCCGGCGCCGTCGATCTCCTTGAGCCAGGGCATCAGCAGCAGCGGGTCGCACCGTCGCAGATCCAGGTCGGGATCGCCGTACCCGGCGTGCAGCTGCAGGGGCAGGCCGGTGTCCACGCCCGTCCACAGGGCCATGCGCAGCAGCACCGGGTCGGCCACCCGGAGGGGGGCGCCCGCATCCAGCTCGCGCAGCCAGGCGCCGGCCGCCCGTTCCACCTCCTGGGCGGTGGGGCGGGCGGGCGCGAAGTCGAAGCCGTAGCGGTAGGCGATGATCGACTTCAGGCCGACCGCCGATGCGGTGGCCCCGGCGAGCGCCGTTCGGAAGTCGTCGGCGAGGCGCGCGGCGCCGCTCGTCGGAGCGACGCCCTCAAGGACGGTCTCCAGGCGCACGATCTCGGAGAACCGGGAGGGCAGGCGCTCGGCGAGCGTGCCGGGCGACAGCAGTTCGTCGCTCTTGAAGCCGGTGTCCAGCAACCAGTCGGAGACGCCGGCCGCGGCGAGGAAGAGGTCCGACAGCTCTTCCGGGGTCCGCTCGGACCGCGCGGCCCAGTACGCGTCCGCCGACGCGTGCGGGGGCAGACCGAGCAGCGGCGCGCAGTGGCGGCGGATCGCGAACCCGATCTGGGAGTCGAACTGGGTGACCCCGGCCGGGATGGGGCGGTCGGATTCGGTGATCAGCGTCTCGAACTGCCCCCGGGTCACCGGCGAGGCGAGCGACGCGTGGACGTGGTGGTCGACCAACGGCAGCGCGGCGATGTGGCGGCGCAGTCCAGCGGACACCGGCTCGGTGGACATCGGCTCAGTAGACATCGGCTCAGTAGACATCGGCGACCCGCCCGCACACGCCCCGCTCGTCCAGGCCCGAGACCGCGGCCAGCTCCGACCGCTTCACGGAGCGGTGGGTCTCCAGCAGTTCGGCGGAGAACCAGCCGGACACCACGTCGTCCTTGTCGAGTTCGAGGAGGGCCTCCTCCAGGCCGCCGGGCAGGCAGGGGACGTCCGCGAGATCCGCTTCCCCGGCCTCCTCGGGCCAGACCCGCGGCTGCGCGTAGTCCGCCTCCACCCCTCTCAGTCCGGCCCGCACCAGTACTCCGAGGACCAGCCACGGGTTGGCGGTCGCGTCCGCGGCCCGGTACTCCAGGTTGAACTGGTCGGCGACGACTCCGCCGCCCAGGCTGCTCGTCGGGCAGATCCGCAGCAGGGCCTCCCGGTTGCGCTCGGCCAGGAACACTCCGGCGGAGCTCCAGCGGTGGGGCGTCAGGCGCAGGTACGAACTGGGGCTGCCCGCCGTGAACGAGAGCAGCGCCCGGGCGTGCCGGAGGATCCCCGCACTGAACCGCCCGCCCAGTTCGGAGAGCCCGCCGGGACGGGAGGCGTCGTACAGGACGGGCCGTCCGGTCGCCGCGTCGCGCAGGGAGAGATGGACGTGCACGCCGTTGCCGCTGCCGTCGGGGTGCAGCAGCGGCGCGAACGTGGCCCGGTGTCCGTGCTGGGACGCCAGGTCGCGGACCACTTCCCGCAAGACGACCGCGCGGTCCGCGGCGGTCATGCCGTCGCAGGGGCGCAGGGTGATCTCGAACTGGTCGGTGCCGAATTCCGGCAGCCACGTCTCCGGTTCGAGTCCCATCCGGTCCAGCAGTGACACCAGTTCACTGCCGAACGGCTCGGCGGACCGGAACCGGGTGAAGGAGAACGGGGCGCCGCTGTCGAGTCCGGGGATCATGAACTCGTGCTCGAAGGTGGCCACCACGTCCAGCCCGGTGGCACGCCGGAAGTCGTCGAGGGCCCTGCGGGCGAAGGTGCGCGGGCAGTTCTCCCACGGGGTGCCGTCCGGCAGCACCTGGTCGGCGAGATACAGGCGGACACCCGGCAGATCGCCACGGGCGGGGATGTCCACGCCGGTGGACTCGGCCGGCAGCAGCTTCAGGTCGCCCGCCGAGCCGAACGGATTCGGCGCGAGCTCCCCGAAGGCCGTCACCGCGAGATCGGCCGGGACCCATCCCAGCCCGCGGCGCAGCACACCGTCGGCCGCGTTGCCCGGTGCGGCACGCCCGCGGGTGAATCCGGACAGGTCGTTGGTCGCCACGAACACCGTGGTTGAAGAACTCATGTCTACCTCTTCGATCGGGCCGCGTCGCCGCGCTGCGGGTCGGGCAGGGGCGCGGGCGGGCCGCGGGAACATCGAGAGTTACAAATATTTCAAGCTTGGTCAAGAGTGCCATCTACGGAATCTTCATTTCATCGGTGCCCGGCGCTCCCGTGCCCAGGACCAGCGGTGCGGCGCGCCTACGGCGCCCCGGGCAGGCCCCCGGGAGCGGATCCGGTTCTTGCCCGGTTCAGGGTGCGTGCGGCTCCGGCCCGCCACCACTCCGGGAGGATCCCGCGCACCTGATCGACCCTCTGATCAGCGCGTCGGCGATGGTCGTCGCCGCGCAGGCTGCCCGCCGCGGCCGGTGCCCGCAGCGCGCAAGGCCATCGAGCTCCAGGACCGTCGTACGGCGCAGCCCCGCACCGCGGGCGAGCCGGACAGCGTCCGACGGGCCGGGTGCGCCTGCGGGGCCTGCGCCCGTCGCCGACTGTCCGGCTGTTGACATGACATCAGCCGCACGGGGCAGGCGCCGGAGGCTGACGCCGTCCCGACGTCCTTGGAGGCACGCGTGATCGTGTTCATGGTGCTCTTGCTCGTTCCGCCGGCGCTCGCGATGGTTCTGGTCGCGACCGGGCCCTCGTTCGTGCGTCCACGCCGCCGGCCGACGGCCGCCGTCATCCGGCCCGACCGGGTCCGGCAGCCGCGTCACGCCCGTGTGCCGCGCTGAACCGACCGGGCACCGGCGGCGCGTGACCGACACCAGGCCGGGACCGGCCCGCAGCACGGCCGCCTTCAGCGCGAAGCGGCGGGCGCCGCCTGGGAGAGGACCCACCGGGGCCCGCCGTCCGGGCTGTTCAGCCACGCGAACTGCCGCTCGGGGGTGACCGTGATGCCGTACTCGTACGGATCCGGCCGGCCGTGCTCCTCCCACCGCTCCCAGGCGAGCATCAGCTCCTCGCCGATCCGCCGCCCGCCGCCCTGGAACAGCACGCTCCCGCCGGTGCCGGTGGCGGAGAACATCGCCCACGCCGCCACGCCGTCATGGACCCACGCGCTGACACCGTCCTCGTCACGGCCGGTGAAGACCACCGCGTCCGGCACCGCCACCCGCAGCGCGAACCTGAGGTCCCAGTCCGATTCGAGCGGGGCGAGGTCACGGCCGACCGGCCTCTGCGCATCCGCCGGCCCCTCGCCGCGCACTGCCCGGTACCCGCCCGCCCCGGCGACCGGCGGCACCGCGGCGGTGCGGTCCGCCATGAACTGCCCCAGACCCTGTACCCAGCCGCTCGCGCTGCGGCCGTCGGCGGCGACGGTGAGGGCGACGTGACCCAGCCGGCCCCACGGGTAGACGATCCGCCCGCCGGGCCCGGCCGCCTCGATCCAGGTCCACGGCACCTGCTCGACCGCGTAGGTGGCGATCACCCGGTCGAACCGCCCGCCACCGGGGGCGGCGGTGGTGGCGTCCGCGGTGAGCGTCTCCACCTCCAGGCCGGCGGCCGCCAGCCGCTCCCGGGCGAACGCCGCGAGGTCCGGGTCGATCTCGGTGGACACCACCCGGCCCGGCCCCGCCCGCCAGGCCGCGAGGGCCGCGTTCCAGCCCTGCCCGCCGCCGACGTCCCACACCCGGTGGCCGGGTTCCAGACGCAGCGAGTCCAGCATGCCCACCACCACGCCCTGCGCGGAGAGGCTGGAGGACGGCAGCCCGCCCGACACCTGGGTGACGGCGGCCGCGTCCGGGCCCGCGTACAGCTCGCCGTTCCAGCCGTCCGGATCGGCCTGCCGGTCGACGGGCACATACGCGTGTCCGTCCCACCGCCAGAGCCTCTCCGGCGCGAACCGGTCCCGGGGCAGCGCGGCCACGGCCTCACGCAGCCACGGCGAGCGCTCCGGCCAGTCCCCGCGCGCCTGCATCGCCGCGTCGAGAGCGGCCCGCCGCTTCAGCAGATCCACGACTCAGCCCTTCGGCTTGCGGTGCTTCCCGTCACTGCCCGGGTCCGGCTTCGGCACCTGCCCGTCGGCGTTCCCGGGCGGCGGATCGCCCTGGCCCGGGTCCGCCGGCGGCCGCTCGTGCGCGCCTCGCTGCGGCTGCGTCATCGCAACACGCCCTCTCGTGCGTACGGACAACAACCCGGACATCCTGGCCAACCGGTCGGAGCGGCGGTAGGGGGTGCAGGGGCGCGTACGGAGCGTGCCCGGGCCCGCGTGCGCCCGCTCCGGCGGAGCAGACGGGCAGCGGCGCGACGGGGTCCGCGCCGTTCGGCGGGCCCGTCCGCGGAGGCCGGCAGGACCGACGCTCCGACACGGGCGAAGGTCTCTCGACGTCATCCTCGTCCCGTGCTCTTCTCCCGGTTCTCGTGGGCAGGCGTTGTGCGGCGGCACGCGGGCCCACGACGAACACGGGCCGCACGGGAACGGGAGGGGGCCCTCCTGGGAAGAGCGCCGCCCCGGGGCACCGCCGCCTGAACCACCCTGCCTCCGGGGTCGGGCACGGAATGTCCGTGCCGTGGAACGATCCGGTCAGAGCCGGGCAACGCCCCACTCTTGCCGTGCCGTCCCGCTTACGGTGGTCGTAAGGCCGCAGAGGGGGGACGGGGACGGGGCCGGGGGGGCTGCGTGCGGTACCCCTGCCGGTGTTCGACGGAGAGGGGCGGAATTGCTGCGGATCCACTTCACCCACGACGACCTGACCAGGGTTCGGATCGCGCGGGCACCCGACCCGCTCGCCGAGTCGATCCTGAGCCTGTCGCTGGTGCAGACCCGCGAGGTTGGCGGCGTGGTGTTGGAGGGGTGGCGCAGTCGGACCCGCGAGAGCATCCGCCCCGAACTGCGGGTGCTGTTCGACCTGGCGACGCCCCTCGGGGCGGCGGAGGCCGCCGAAGCGTTCCTGCATGCCGGCAGCCACACCCTGCCGGAGAGTCTGGAGCAGACCTGGTCACTGCCCGGCCGACGGTGGAGCGCCGACCTGCGGGCCCTCAGCAGGACACGCCCCCGGGCGCCCCGGTGGGTCTACGAACTGCACCGGGGCGACCGTGAGTGGCGCGAACTGGTCGACCGCCGGCTGCGCGAGTACCACGCCTTCGCCGTCGCGCCGTACTGGTCGCAGCTGCTGGCCGCCGCGCACACCGACCGCGCCCGGCGGGCCACCCTCGCCGCCGACCGCGGCCTGGACGGGCTGTTCGGCAGCCTCCACCCCGACATCCGGTGGCAGTCACCGGTGCTGACGCTGCCCTTCCCCGTCGACGCCGACCTGCGGCTGCGCGGCGCCGGCGTCATGCTCGTCCCCACCTTCTTCTGGCCCGACCCGATGGCCCTGACCGACAACCGCGGCCTCGACCACCCGCTCGTCCTGCACTACCCGCTCGCCCCCGACCTCACCACCTACCGCGCCATCTGGTCCCCGGCCGCCGAGGACGGGCCGGACGGCGCGCTCGTCGCCCTGCTCGGCACCACCCGCGCCCGCACCCTGCACGCGGCGGCCGACCCGGCGGGCACCGCCGAACTCGCCCGCCGCACCGGCTGTTCACCCGCCACCGCGAGCCACCACGCCACCGTCCTGCGCGCCGCCGGCCTCCTCACCACCGAACGCACCGGCCCCGGCGTGCGCCACACCCTCACCCCCCTCGGCCAGGCCCTCCTCGACGACCGCGTGACCGACCGCCCATAACCGTCCGCGCCACCGCCGACCGCGAGCTCTGGGCCGAACTCACCGCCCGGGCACCGCACCACTACGACGCGCACTGGCAGGCCCTCCAGTACTGGTGTGCCAAGTGGCACGGCTCCGACCGCGCGATGATGCGCTTCACCCGCCGCGCGATGCGCAACGCGCCCGCGGGCAGCCCGCTGGCCGGCCTGATCCTGCAAGCGCTGTACGAACGGGGGAAGTCCAGCCCCCTGGAGGAACCGGTCAGGGCCCTGTTCGAACGCCGGCGCCTGAAGACCGCCGTGAACGTGCTCGCGCTGGTGCCCGAGCACGACCCCCACCTCCCGCCGCTGCGGCACCTGCTGGCCCATCACCTGGTCCGGGCGAGGATAGCGACAGAGCATGGTCCGGTGACACGCCACTGCGCGGAGGGAGCAGCGTCGCATGACGGACCGGGAGGCAACGTGGACGGGCATTGCCGCAGCTCCGTTCGGTCGACCGCGGGGGAGCGTCACGGGACCGCTCTCCGTTGACCTCCTGACCGCCGGACACCTTGCGGGCCCACCCGCGCCGGAGGAGCAACGGCTCCACCAGCGCTCACTGTTCGTCCGTCAGATCCGACGGATACCCACCCCGACACCGCGCACGACGAGCTCGGATGTCGCCTCCGCAACGGGACACGGCAGATCTCGAACACGGGCTGGGCGTTCAGTCGGCCCCTCGGCGTTTTACTGGGTTCGGCTGAGCGTGACGGTTGGCCCGGGCGGTTCTCCCGTTACTCCACAGCGTGGCCGATGAGTTTGTGACTCCCGGCCGGTCCAAGCTCGTGACACCCCAGGAAAGGACAGCGCCATGTCGGAGCTTCTCGTCGACTTCATCACCTCCCTCGACGGCTACGCATCGGGGGAGGGGTGGCCCGGTTTCTGGGGCATGGAGGGCCCGGAGTACCTCGCATGGCTCGGCGAGCAGCCCAAGGTCACCTACCTGATGGGAGCGAACACCTACCGCCTGATGTCGGGCTTCGCCGCAGGCGAGGTCCCGAACGGCCAGGACGGGTTCCGGCCCGAGGAGGAGGCGTCCGTCGACGAGCTCACGCAAGCTTCCAAGGTGGTGTTCTCCTCCTCTCTCAAGGAGCCACTGACATGGGTCAACTCCACGCTCGTCCGCGACGACGCCGTCGAGGCGGTCCGCGCCATGAAGGCGAGCGGCTCGGGACTCCTCAGCACGATCGGCAGCCTCAGCCTGTGCCGGTCCCTGCTGCGAGCCGGACTCGTCGACCGCTTCCGGGTCGTGATGTTCCCGGTGATCACCGGGGCCACGGGTGAAGAACGCATCTACGACGGCTATCCGGACGTCGCCCTTGAGATGATCGGGCACCGCACCTTCGACGGCCGCATCCAGCTGGTCGAGTACAAGCCCCGCGTGCTCGAACACCCGCCGCTCGGCGCCCCTGCGTGACCGCGCCCCGTCCGCCGGTCCGGACGTCCGCCGGGCCGGCCGACGCCGGCGGGCGGCCCGGCGTCGGCATCCGGAATCCCTCGACGGGGGAGACCCACCTGCGGGTGGACAACGGCACCATCGCCACGCTCCCCTGGGGCCAGCCGCAGCACAGCTGACCCGCGGGGTGGGACCGCGGTTGTCGGACGGCGGCAAGACGGTCGGCCACTCGGCAGGAGCAGGGACGTGCACCCGGAGCCGCCACGAGCACGATCACAGCCAGTGCTCCAGTGCTCCAGTGCCCCAGTGCCGCCAAGCCGACGCCGGCCCGCGCCCTGGGGCCGTAGAGGAACCTCCGGCACCAACCGCTCGACGATACCCACCATGGCCGGCAGCCCACCGAACCAGCCGAAGGGGATGACCTCGGTCGGCCGGCCCAGGACGAACGGGTCAGCTCGCGCCGTCCCGTTCGTCCTGGGCCGAGAACCGCAGACGGGTGGCAGCCGCGGCGCCGAGGGCCAGCAGTACGACGGAGATCCACAGGCCGGCCAGGTGGTTGCCGGTGCTCTCCTCGGCCCAGCCCATGACGTAGGGGCCGACGAAGCCGCCGGTGATGCCGACCGTGTTGAGCAGCGCCAGGCCGCCGGCGAGTGTCCTGCCTTCCAGGCGGGTGCCGGGGAAGTTGAACAGGAGCGGCTGGACGACGAAGAACGCCAGGCCGGTGAAGCAGAAGCCGAGCAGCGCGATCACCGGGCCGGCGACGGTGGCGACGACGAGTCCGACGAACATCATCAGCAGGCCGGTCACCACGAAGTTGCGGGAGCGGCGGGGGGTGGTGGCGCGCGGTGGCACCACGACGGCACCGATCGCGGCCGTCACCCAGGGCAGGCTGGTCAGCAGCCCGATGGTGAACGGTGACAGGTGTCCCCAGCCGCCGATGATGCCGGGCAGGAAGTAGACGACGGAGTAGAGCGCCACCTGATGCGTCCAGTTGGCGAAGATCGCGATGAGCATCTGCTTGTCGCGCAGCACCGTCAGCAGGGAACCGGAGCTTGTCCCGGCGGCCTTGGCGCCCTCCTCCTGCTCGCGGGTCACCGCCTCGCTGACCAGCGCCGCCTCCTTGGCGGTCAGCCACGGGGCCGTGGCCGGGCCGTCCGGGAGGTAGCGGAGGACGACGAAGGCCAGGAGGACGCAGGGAAGGCCCTCGATGACGAACATCCACTGCCAGCCGTGCCAGCCGCCGATCCCGTCCATCTCCAGCAGCAGACCGCCCAGCGGGTTGCCGAGCACGCTGGCGATCGAAGCCCCGAGCAGCAGCAGACCGATGGCCCGGCCCCGGGTGCCGGAGCGGAACCAGTACGTGAAGTAGAGGAGGATGCCCGGCAGCAGACCCGCCTCGGCGGCGCCGAGCAGCAGCCGCATCGCGTAGAAGGACTTCTCTCCCCGGACGAACGCCATGCAGGCCGAGATGACGCCCCAGGTGAGCATGATCCGGGTGATCCACCAGCGGGCGCCCACCCGGTGCATGATCAGGTTGCTGGGTATCTCGGACACCGCGTAGGTGAGGAAGAAGAGTCCCGCTCCGAGCCCGTAGGCGGCGGCGGATATGCCGAGGTCGGCCTCCAGCCGTTCCTTGGCCAGACCGATGTTGGTCCGGTCGAGGAACGACATGATGTAGGCCGCCAGCAGCAGCGGCATCAGCCGGCGGAGGTTGCGTCTGTCCAGCTCGCCGAGGGTGTCACGGGGCGCGAGGGTGGGGGGCGAAGACATCGGTGTCCTTAGGGGAGGGTCCAGGTGGTCGGCGGGGCGCCGTCCGCGGGGCGCTGGATCGCGGCCGGGGGCCGGGCGGCGCGGCAGCCGGAGGGAGAGGCGCGCGCGGCACCGCCCGGCGGGGGAGGGGAAGGGAGGAGAGGGGAGGGGAGGGGAGGGGAAGGGCTCAGACCACGATCCGCATCGGGTCACTGAGCGCGCCGGTGAAGGCGGCGAGCCAGCGGGCGGCGACGGCGCCGTCCACCGGCCGGTGGTCCACGGAGAGGACCACGGTCATCGCCTTGGCCGCCGTGACCGTCCCGCCGCGGACCACGGCCTCGTCCCGTACCGCGCCGACGGCCAGGATGGCGGCCTGTGGCGGGTTGATGATGGCGGAGAACTCCTCGACTCCGTACATCCCGAGGTTCGAGATCGTGAGGGAGCCGCCTTCCAGGTCGGCCTGCCGCAGGGTGCCGGAGCGCGCCTGTTCAACGCGCTCCCGGGTCGCGGTGGCGACCGCCGACAGCGACATGCGTTCGACGCCCCGCAGGACCGGCGTCAGCAGTCCCCGGTCGGCGGCGACGGCGATCGAGACGTCCACGCTCTCGTAGCGGCGTACGGCGTCCGCGTGCCAGGTGGCGTTCATCTCGGGTACGGCCGTGTGCGCGAGCGCGGCGGCCTTGACCAGGATGTCGTTGAGGGAGACCTTGACCGGGCTCGCCGCGTTGATCCGCTGCCGGAAGGCGAGCAGCTCGTCCACCTCGCAGGTCGCGCGGAGGTAGAAGTGCGGGGTGTGCTGCTTGCTCTCGGTCAGCCGCGCGGCGATGGCCCGCCGCATCCGGGTGTGCGGGATGTCCTGGTGGCCGGCGCCCGCCGGGGCGGCCGGGGCCTGCCCCTGCGGGGGTGCGGGGGCCGCGGCCCGGTCCGCCGGCTCCCGGGGCGGGGCGCTCGGCTCCGGCCGGTGCCGGCGGGCGGCGACGGCGGCCTCGACGTCCCGGCGCACGATCCGGCCCCCTGGGCCGGTGCCGGTCAGCCCGGCCGGGTCCAGCCCGGCCTCGCGGGCCAGCCGGCGGGCGAGCGGACTGCTGAACAGCCGCGCGCCGGGCGCGGGTCCGGCTTCGGCCGCCCTGGGGGCGGGGGGCCGCGCTACGGCGTGCGGCGCGGTCCCGGGGTTGGGGCCGGGAGCCGCCGTGGCCGGCGCGGGGGTCTCCGGTACGGTCCGGCGTTCGGGGCGGTGGACGTCCGCCCCGGTGGCGGGGGCAACGCCCAGTTCGGCGAGCAGCGCGTCGAGGTCCCCGACCGGTTCGTCGGGCGCGCCGAGGACCGCGACGGGGGTCCCCACCTCGATCTCGGCGCCGGGCTCGTACAGCGCCTTGAGCAGGACGCCGGGGCGCTCGGCGGGGACGTCGACCTCCGCCTTGTCGGTCTCGACGGAGATCAGCGCGTCGTCCGCCGCGAAGGCGGCGCCCTCCGCCACCTGCCAGGCGGACAGCACCCCCGCCGTGTCGTCGGCGGCCACCGCCGGCATGCGGAACAGTTCAGCCATGGGGAACCCTCCTGGGTCACGTGGGGTCGGGGTCAGTTCTCGGTGACCCGGCGGAGCGCGGCGACGGCCTCCGGGGTCCGCGCGATGGCCGCGCGCTCCAGCACCTTGCTGATGCTGGGTGAGGACTCGCCCGCGGTGAGGCGCTGGACCGGCTGGTCGAGCCAGTCGAAGTAGCGGCGCTGGATCTCGTCGGCCAGCCAGCCGCCGTAGGACGTGCCGAGGGGACCCTGTTCGGCGAGCAGCACGTTGTTGGTCTTGCGGATGCTCGCGCCGAGGGTGTCCCAGTCCAGGCTGGCCCGGTCCAGCCAGCGCAGGTCGATCACCTCGGCGTCCAGCCCGAGCTGTTCGACGGCCTCCAGGACGTGGCCGGTCATCGCGAGGTACGAGACGACGGTGAGGGCCGAGCCGGTGCGGCGCACCGCGGCCTTGCCCACCGGCAGGCAGTAGTCGAGGTCGTCCACCGGGCCGGTGCCGGTGGAGTTGTACAGGTCCACGTGCTCCAGCACCACCACCGGGTCCTTGCAGGCCAGCGCGGAGTTCATCAGGCCGACGTAGTCGAAGGGGGTGGAGGGGGCGACGATCCGCCAGCCGGGTGCCGTGGCGAAGACGCCGGCCGGGTCCATGGAGTGCTGGGAGCCGTAGCCGGTGCCCATGGCGACCTTGCTGCGCAGTACGAGCGGTACGTCGCCGTCGCCGCCGAACATGTGCCGCGCCTTGCCGATCTGGTTGAAGATCTGGTCGGCCGCGACCCACATGAAGTCCGCGTACATGAACTCGACCACCGGTGTGTAGCGGCCGTCCAGCGCGATGCCGCAGCCGAGTCCGGCGAAGGCGTTCTCGCTGATGGGCGTGCCCAGGCAGCGGTCGGGGTGCGCCTCGGCGAGGCCCTTGGTGGCGCCGTTGGTGCCGCCCTTGAGGCGGTGGACGTCCTCGCCCATGACGACGATCGAGTCGTCCTGGGCCATCCGGCGGCGCATCACTTCGGAGACGACGTCGATGAACTTGCGTTCGGCGGTGGCGCCGGTGAAGGTGTCCAGGTCGGCCTGGCGTACGCCGTCGAACTCCGAGAGGTCACCGCGTACGCCCACGTCGCGGAAGGACGGGTCGGGCCACTCGGCGGGCTTGATCCGGCGCTTTCCGGGCTTGCCGTCCGGGTCGGGTTCCAGCAGTTCGTCGCCGATGCCGGCCAGCAGTTCCCTGGCCCGCGCCGTGCACTGCTCGACGGCCGCGGCGTCCAGGATGCCGCGCTCGGTGAGCTGCTCGGCGAGGAGGGCCAGCGGGTCGCGGGCCCGCCACTCCTTCTCCTCGTCCTTGGTGCGGTAGCCGAACGCGCTGCCGGGGAACGGGCCGTTCTGGTGGTAGTAGCGGTAGACGTCGGCCTCCACGATGGCGGGGCCGTTGCCGGCACGCATGTGTGCGACGGCTTCGCGCATGGCGAGGTGGGTGGCGAGGGGGTCCATGCCGTCCACCTGCCAGGCCGGGATGTTGAAGCCCAGGCCGCGTGCGGAGAGCCGGGGTTCGGCGGTGACCTCCTCCACGTGGGTGGAGACGGCGTACCGGTTGTTCTCGATGAAGAAGCAGAGCGGCAGCTTCCAGGCGGCGGCGAGGTTCATCGTCTCCAGTACGGAGCCGATGTTCACCGCGCCGTCGCCGAAGTAGGCGACCGACACCGCGTCGGTGCCGGCCTGCCGTGCCGACCAGGCGAACCCGGCGGACTGCGGGACGCCGCCGCCGACGATGGCGTTGGTGCCGATCGCCCCGGCCTCGCGCCACTGCAGGTGCATGGATCCACCCCGGCCCCGGCAGAAGCCGCGGGCCAGCCCGCAGATCTCGGCGAGGCTGCGGGTGAGGACGGTACGCACGTCGTCGCTCACCGGGACGCGCGGGTCGATGCCGTGCGGGGCGACGTGGCCCAGGGCCTTGGCGAGGAACTGGTGGTGTCCCCGGTGCGAGCCGCCGACGAAGTCCGCGCTGGTCAACGCGTGCACGGAGCCGACCGCGCCCCCCTCCTGGCCGATGCTGGAGTGCGCCGGGCCGTGGACCAGCCCCTGGGACGCGAGGTCGAGGACGTACTCCTCGAAGGTCCTGATCAGCAGGGTCTGGGCGAACATCGAGGTCAGCAGCGCGGGGTCGGCGTTCTGCCAGTCCTTCCGGGTCGCTGTCAGCTGGGTCCAGGGCGATGCCGCGGCCAGTTTCCGGTGTGTAGGCATGTGAACTCCCGTATGTGTTTCGACCAGCACTGTCGCAGCGAATGGATCCATAGCCAACCCTCGTTACCGGAGTGTGATGTTCAGGTTGCGACAAAGACCCTTGACTACGGCACCTTCTGCGGACCAGGGTGATATCCATGCCAGGACAATGGATCCATTCACCGGAGCAGGGCGAGGAAGCCCCGCGGCAGGGGCTGCCGGGACTGACCGGGGTCGAGCACATCGGCTTCACCGTCCCCGACCTCGACGAGGCGACGCGGTTCTTCGTCGAGGTGATCGGCTGCCGGCACGTCTACTCGCTCGGGCCGTTCCGCTCCGACGGCACGTGGATGGCGGAGCACCTGAACGTGCACCCGCGTGCCGTCATGCGCGAGCTGCGCTTCTTCCGCTGCGCCGGCGGCCCCAGCTTCGAGATCTTCGAGTACGAGGCCCCCGGCCGGCGCACGGGCCAGCCCCGCAACAGCGACATCGGCGGCCACCATCTGGCGTTCTACGTCACCGATCTCGACGCCGCCGTCGCCCATCTGCGCCGCCACGGAGTACGGATCCTCGGCGAGCCGACCGCGAGCAGCGGCCCCAGCGAGGGCCAGCGCTGGGTCTACTTCCTCACCCCCTGGGGGATGCAGCTGGAGCTGGTCTCCTATCCGCACGGCAAGAGGTGCGAGGACGGTGCGCCCGCGTCGTTGTGGCAGCCTTCCGACTGAACACCGCCGCCGCACCGGAAAGTGAGCCGTATCCGCCGTGCCCCAGAAACCAGCAACCGGACCCAGTTCCTCCGCCGTCGCCAGCGAGCGGGTCGCCGACCACCTGCGTGCCGCCATCCTGAACGGCGAACTGCCGCCCGGGGCACGGATCATGCAGGAACAGGTCGCCGAACGGCTCGGCGCCAGCCGCCTGCCGGTCCGCGAGGCCCTGAGGATTCTCGCCGCCGAGGGACTGACCGTCGTCAAGTCCAACAGCGGCGCCTGGGTCTCCAAGATGGACATGCGCGAGTGCGAGGGGGTCTACAAGATCCGGGAACGCCTCGAACCGCTCGCGCTGAGCGAGAGCATCCCGCACCTGACCGCGCTCCAGACCGCCGAACTCGCCGACCTCGCCGGGCAGATCGAGGCCACCACCGACGTGGACCGCTTCCTCGTACTGGACCGTCGGCTGCACCTGCTCACCTACGCCGGCTGCCCCGCCGGCCAGCTCACCGAGATGGTGGACCGCTTCTGGAACACCACGCAGCACTACCGCCGCGCGTTCGCCCGGATCACCGACGCCACCGGCTGGGAGCTGATCCACGCCGAACACCGCCTGATCATCGAAGCGATCCGGCGCGGCGACCCCGAGGACGCCGAACGCTTCCTGACCGGACACATCCGCCGCACGCGGCTCCAGCTGGTACAACACCCCGAACTCTTTCTTGAGGACGAGAATGACACCGTCGAGTGACCCCACCCCCTTCCACGGCAAGATCCTGCTGCTCTCCGGCGCGGGCGGCGGCATCGCCCGCGAGGTCGCCCGCCAGTTCCACGCGGCCGGCGCCCACCTGGTGCTGGGCGACCTGGACCCGGCGGCCCTGGAGGAGTTCGCCGCCTCACTCGGGACCGGCGGGGGCCGGGTGCTGATCCGACACCTGGACGCGGCCTCGGCGCAGAGCAACACCGCGTTCGTCGACGCCGCCGTCGAGGAGTTCGGTTCGGTCGACTTCCTGGTGCCCGCCGCCGGGATCTACCCCGAACAGACCGTCGCCGACATGACCGACGAGCAGTGGAGGACCGTCGTCTCCGTCAACCTCGACGGGGTCTTCTACCTCACCCGCGCCGTCCTGCCGCACCTCAACAAGCACGGCGCCATCGTCAACCTCGCCTCCATGGCGGGCCACCGGGGCAGCATCCGGCACGCCCACTACGCCGCGACCAAGGGCGCCCTGCTCGCCTTCTCCCGCAGCCTCGCCTGGGAACTGGGCGGGCACGCCCGGGTCAACACGGTCTCGCCGGGCATCATCGAGACCCCCATGACCCGCGACTACGTCGCCACCCGGGGCGAGGACGCGCTCTCCAGCACGCCCATGGGCCGACTGGGCAGACCCGAGGAAGTCGCCTCCGTCATCACCTTCCTGTGCTCCCCCGCAGCGAGCTTCGTCCACGGCGAGACCATCCAGGTCAATGGCGGCATGCACATGATCTGAGTCCCGGCCCCAACCGCGCAGCCGAACCCTCCGCCACCACCCCGGCGACTGGAGGCTGCGGGCGTGTTCCTCGGGGGTCGGCGTGGGCATGGGGCCCTGCTGGGAGAGGATCGAGACGGTGCCGTCCGCCGGGTCCGCGCCCTGCACCGGCTGCCGGCCGGGCCGCGCGCTGGTGCTGACGTACGCGTCGGCGGTGCCCATCAGGCGGGTACTGCGCTCGTTCGGGGTGGGCTGGGTACTGCGGGCCACGATGTCCGCACCGGTGACGCCCGTGACGGGCGGCGCGATCATCGCGA
Source organism: Kitasatospora sp. NPDC002551 (assembly GCF_040296005.1). Classification (NCBI taxonomy): domain Bacteria; kingdom Bacillati; phylum Actinomycetota; class Actinomycetes; order Kitasatosporales; family Streptomycetaceae; genus Kitasatospora; species Kitasatospora sp. NPDC002551. The sequence continues at coordinate 319,568 of NZ_JBEOWI010000002.1, forward strand.
TGATCAGGACGCTGCGGCCCTGGGCCCGCAGCGCGTCACGGGGCCCCGCCGCCCCGCTTCCCGGGAGGACGAGCCGATCCGCCTCGTCCTCAAGCCCTGGTAACCCGACAGTGCTGGTAGGCCAGGTACCGGGTGGAGGCCCCCACGACGGGGCGGCTCGGTCGGCTCCGCCGGTGCCCGGACCGGTCCGCCGGAACTACCCGGGGTCCGCCGCCGTCGGCAGATGCCGGCTCAGGTGCGTGGCGGTCGCCGTCGCGCCCAGCCGGGCGACGTCCGCCGGGCGGCCTTCGGCGACGATGCGGCCCCCGTCCGCACCGGCGCCGGGGCCGAGGTCCACGAGCCAGTCCGCGGCGGCGACGGTGCGCAGGTCGTGCTCCGCCATGACGACCGTGTTGCCCGCGTCCACCAGCCGCTGCAACTGCCCGACGAGGAGGTCGATGTCGGCGGGATGCAGCCCGCCGGTGGGTTCGTCCAGGAGGTAGAGGCTGTGGCCGCGCGGCGCGCGGTGCAGTTCGCTCACCAGCTTGATGCGCTGGGCCTCCCCGCCGGACAGCGTCGTGGCGCTCTGGCCGAGCCCGAGGTAGCCCAGGCCGATGTCGGCGAGCAGGCTCAGGATGCGGGCGGCGGGTTGCACGTCGTGGAGGAAGTCCAGGGCCTCCTCCACGCTCATCGCCAGCACGTCGGCGATGGTCCGGTCGCGGTAGCGCACCATGAGCGTGCCGGGGTTGTAGCGGGCGCCCGCGCAGACCGGGCAGGGGGAGGTCTCCGTCGGCAGGAAGAGGAGCTCGATGCTGACGACTCCGTCACCCAGGCAGTGCGGGCAGCGCCCCTGAGGCAGGTTGAAGGAGAACCGGCTGACGGTGTAGCCGAGTTCCCGGGCCCCCGGCTGGGCGGCGAACAGCTTGCGGACGCTGTCGAAGAGGCCCGTGTAGGTGGCGAGGTTGGAGCGCGGGGTGCGCCCGATGGGCTTCTGATCCACGACCACCAGCCGGTCGACGTGCTGCAGTCCCTCGCTGGACCGCACCGTCACACGGTCCTCCGCAAGATCGCCGGCCGGCGCCCCCGGCTCCTCGTCGTCCGCCCGCTCCGGTGCGGGTTCCCGGGCCCGGTCCTCGTCCGTCTCCTCGCCGTGCAGGTGGCCGCGGACGGTGTCGGCGAGGGCACGCCGAAGGAGCGTCGACTTTCCGGACCCGGAGACGCCGGTGACCGCCGTCAAGGCGCCGAGGGGGAAACTCGCGTCCAGGTCACGGAGGTTGTGGCCGGTGACGCCGAACAGGCGCAGCCATCCCGCGGGACGCCGTGGCTCCTGCGGTCCGGGGACGGCGGGCGCGGTCCGAGCGAGATAGCGGGCCGTCACCGACTCCCGCGCTTCGTCCAGTCGTTGTGCGGGGCCGTTGTAGAGGACGTGTCCGCCGTGCCGGCCCGCTCCCGGCCCCATGTCGACGATCCAGTCGGCCGACGCGAGGACCTGCGCGTTGTGCTCCACCACGAAGACGCTGTTCCCGGCTCCCCTGAGCCGGTCGAGGGCGGTCAGCAGCAGTTCCGTGTCGGCGGCGTGCAGTCCCGCCGAGGGTTCGTCCAGGACGTACAGCACGCCGAACAGGCCGCTGCGGAGCTGGGTGGCCAGGTGCAGGCGCTGCAGTTCGCCGCTGGAGAGGGTGGAGGTCGCGCGGGACGTCGCGAGGTAGCCGAGGCCCAGGTCGACAAGGGTGCCCAGCTGGGCCCGCAGGCCGGAGATCAAGGCGTGCGCCGCCTGCCGCCGCTCGGTGGGCAGGGCGCGGGTGTCGGGGTGGTCGCGCGCCGTCTCCAGGAAGGCCGAGAGCCGCGTCAGGGGCATCGAGGTGGCGACCGAGATGTCCTGCCCGGCGAAGGTCACCTCCAGGGCCTGCGGGTTGAGCCGCTTTCCCCGGCAGGTCGGGCAGACCTCCTCGGTCATGAACGAGGCGGCCTTCGCTCGCAGGTGCGCCGCCTTGGTCGTGGCGAAGGTGTGCAGCACCCACCTGCGCGGGCTCATATAGGTGCCCTGGTAGGAACGCGCGATGCGGTGCGGTTCGCGGACCGGGTGCACGGTGACCGTCGGCTGCTCGTCCGTGGTCAGCAGCCACGCGCGGCGGGCGGCCGGAAGCGCACGGAACGGGACGTCGATGTCCACTCCGAGTTCGGCGAGGATGTCGCGGTAGTTCTTGCCCTGCCAGGCGCCCGGCCACGCGGCGACGGCACCCTCCCGGATGCTCAGCGAATCGTCGCCGACGAGCCTGCTCTCGTCGACCGTGTGCAGGCGGCCCAAGCCCGAGCACGTCGGGCACGCCCCGGCCGGGGTGTTCGGCGAGAAGCTGTCCGAGTCCAGGGGCGCGGCGTCCCGGGGGAACGTCCCGGCCAGGTCGTCCGGGGTACGGCCCACCGGGTAGGTGCCGGCGCGGGAGTACAGCATCCGCAGGACGTTGGAGACCCGGCTCACCGTACCCACCGTCGAACGCGTGCTGCCCCCGCTGTGCTGCTGGCGCAGCGCGACGGCCGGCGGCAGCCCGGTGATCTCGCCCACCCTGGGCGCCGCGCCCTGGTCGATCAGCCTGCGGGCGTACGGCGCGATGGATTCGAGGTAGCGCTGCTGCGCCTCGGCGTAGATGGTGGCGAACGCGAGCGAGGACTTGCCGGACCCCGACACCCCGGTGAAAGCCACTACCTGGTTGCGGGGTACGTCCACGTCAACGTGCCGCAGATTGTGCTCCTCGGCACCCCGTACCTTGATCAGCCCGTCGTCGCCGACGGCATCGTACGGCCCGCTGCGCAGAGGAGCAGAGACCGACCGTGAGCGTTGGGGCATGTACGCAATATAGCCCTGCGATCCGGGTCCGGCTTTCGCGCCGGCGACGAGGCGACCCTCTACCAGGGCGGCGACGAGGGCTGTCCGACCTGTTCGAGCCACCGCCACACGGCCTGAGGCGCCGTCGGCGGAGCGCCGCGTTGGGCGTGCGGGGCGCCCCGGCCATGCTCAGCGCGGCTGGGGCCGGGCCCGGAGCACCGCTTCCTCCGGTTCGTCGGCCTGTTCGTCGAAGGCGAGGCGGGCGCGCTCGATGGCGGGCAGGTGCGCGTCGGCCCAGGCCAGCAGGACGTCCACCGGGTGCCGCAGGGTCTTGCCGAGCGGGGTGATCCGGTAGGTGACCGCCACCGGGCGGGTGGCGGTCACCTCGCGTTCGACCACGCCGTTGCGCTCCAGCCGGCGCAGGGTCGCCGTCAGGGACTTCTGGGTCACGGCGGGAATCGCCCGACGCAACTCATTGAAACGGCACGGGTGTTCGCAAAGCCGCTCCAGGACGGCGAGCGACCACTTGTCCAGCACCTGGTCGAGCAGTTCGCGGTGCGGGGCATCGACGCGGAGTTCTGCGGGGCCGGCGGTATCCACGGCGAAACCTGGTCTCGTTGAAGTGTCTTATGGCGACTACGTATCTTCCGGATACCGGGATGGGGCGTCAAGGGGACGCCCCGGCGGCCCCCGCCGCCGGGAATCCACCCGTGAACAGGAGAGCACCGTGACCGTCCGCCACTTCACCCCGCAGGGCATGCTGCAGCCCGCCCCGTACCACCACGTAGCCGTCGGCACCGGCACACGACACGTCCACGTCAGCGGCCAGGTCGCCCGCCGGGCCGACGGCACGCCGGTGGCGCCCGGCGACCTGGCCGGGCAGGTCGCGCAGGCGCTGCGCAACACCGCCGTCGGGCTGGCCGGCGCCGGGGCATCGTTCGCGGACGTGCTGCGGCTGACCTTCTACGTGACCCGGTGGAGCCCCGAACTGCTCGGCGCGTTCATGGCCGGGGTGGAGGCCGTCGCCGAGGAGGTCGGGCTGCCGCTGCCGATGCCCCCGGCCTCCCTCATCGGCGTCGAGTACCTCTTCGAGCCGGACGTCCTGGTCGAGGTCGAGGCGACCGCCGTCCTCGACTGAGAGCAGCCGGGCCGGGCCGGCCGCACCCCGGGCCGGCGGCTGGCCCGGCCCGGCGGGCGGAAGCGCGGCAGGGCGCCGCAGTCTCCCGTCGCTGTCGCTGTCCCGGCCGGGGGAGTAGACGACGAGGATGACGTCCTCGATGGGGAGCTTGTCGCGGTGCAGGCGCAGTCCGCCGACGGCCGGGTGGTGGAGCGTGGTGGTGGTGCCGCCGAGGTCGCGGACGTCGTGGCGGTCCCACAGGGTGCGGAGCCGCTGGCTGGACGGGGCGAGCTCGCCGACGGGTTCGACGAACCGGGGTTGTCGGTGTCGTCCCCGATGGAGGTGCGGAGGGCCGCGACGACGTCGGTGGTGGCTGTCGCCCGGTCCTGGTGGAAGGCTTGTTCCTCGGGGTCCGGGAGGAGGGAGCGCGGCCGGTTCTCGCCGGGCCGCAGGCGGGGAGCGAGGGCCTAGAAGTTGGCGGCCAGGACATCGAACGCGCGCCCTTCGACGAACGCGGGGATGTCCAGGTGGGCGAGCGGCTCGTGCACGCGTGCCGGCACGTTCTCGGGCCGCTTGCGGCGCGGCCTGGGCGGTGGTGTGACAGGGCGGGCAGCGCCCACCGTCGGGCTAATCGTGGGAGCAACGGCACACATGCTGGTGGCATGGAGGGGCTCCCCGGTTCCGCCTCTCCTCGGAGGTCCATCGTGACGCTCTCCCGTCCCTGGGGCCGTGCGCCCCACCACGTCCTCGCCGCGGCCGTCGCCGCCACGTCGGTGGCCGGCGTGTTCGCCGCCGCGCCGGCGGACTCCCGCACAGTCGACACCGGCCGGCATCCGCACAACCGCGCCGAGACCATCACCGAGAACCGGCTGCCGTTCACCACCCGCTTCCAGGACGAATTCCACGGCTCCATCACGCACATCGGCAACGCCCTGATGACCTGCGACGAGACCAAGCCTCCCGTCGACCCCGCCCAGCCCCCCTGCGAGCAGGCCCGCACCGGCGCCGGCAGCCGCCCCATCAACAACAACTACCCGATGCGGTACATCAACATCGACCCCGGCAGCATCGGCCCGCTCGGCGACGCCATCTACTCCGCCAGCTCCGCTGACCTCGCCCTGCCCCCCGGCGCCACCGTCAAGCACGCCCGCCTCTACTGGGGCGGTACCCGCGGCATCGACGACGTCGTCCTGCCCGAGAGCCAGATCGACGAGATCTACCTGAAGTTCCCCGGCGACACCCAGTACCGCAACATCCCGAACCAGCAGCCCTCCATCGGCTACATCACCACCGACGAGGAGAGCAGCTACCAGGCGTCCGCCGACATCACCGATCTCGTCCGGCAGCACGGCACCGGCACCTACACCGCCGCCAACATGGACTCCGTCGTCAAGCCCCACAGCTGGGGCGGCTGGACCATCGTCATCGCCTACGAGGACCCCTGCGCCCCGCTGCGCCACGTCCACCTGTGGGACGGCTTCCAGCCGGAACTGCCCAACAGCCCCGCCCTGTCGGGGACCCTGACCGGCATCCGTACCCCGGCCGCCGGTCCGGTCACCGGCCACCTCGGCTGGGTCGTCTACGACGGCGACCACAAGTGGACCGGCGACACCATGGACATCAAGTCCACCCACGGCCCCCTGACCCGCTTCACCGACGCGAACCACCCGGCCGACGACGCGTTCAACTCCACCGTCGGCGCGCCCGGATCGCTCGGCACCTTCCCCCGCAACCCGGCCCCGCGCAACAACTTCGGCCACGACACCAACCGCTGGAACGTCTCCGAGTTCCTGCGCAACGACGACACCGACGTGACCGTCACCGTCAACACCCAGGGCGACGGCTACAACCTCGGCGTCTTCTACGCCGACATCGACCTCGACACGGACCAGAAGGGCGCGACCCCCTCCAGCCGCTGGTCGAACGGCCGATAGCCCCACCGCACCCACCTGCCCGCACGCCGATCCGGTTCCCGGTATCGCTGATCGTGCGGTGCCGCCCGAAGGAGCAGCCGACGGGCAGCATCAGGCCGTGGCCCCGCACGATCGGTGCGGGGCCACGCCGCCCGTCGGGTCGCCGGAGCCCGCAGCGGCCCCTACTGCGGGCACGCCCCCGTCGGAGGCACGATGGCCGGGGTTCGGAGCGGGCGGCTGCTCCGTGGGAGCAGCCGATCGGCGGGTGCCCGTGGGTCGGGCGCAGTCAGCCCCGGATCATGTCCTCGGCCCGGTGCTCGGCGGCCGGCTGGGCCTGGACGGCAGTGACCGCCTGGATGGTGGCGTCCGGCTGGACGGTGGCGGCCAGGGCCGCGGCGGCGGGCACCAGGACGGCGAGGGCGAGGGCGGTGACCGCGGCGGCCCTGGCGATGACGGTACGGAACATGACGGTGTCCTCTTCGGATACGACGGAGGTGCGGCGATCCGCCCTCGTCGGCCGGTCCCCCGACGAGGGGAGAGGCGGCCCTGGCCGGCGCTGCCGTCCCCGCGCTCGCGGCGAGAACTCCCGGCCCTGGACTGCGCAGCCTCCAGCCCCGGGCTGACCCCGTGCTCGCGGGGGAGGATGCTTCCGTCCTTGCGTTCCGTGCCACTGGTACGTGGCTGATACACGATCGCGTGCTCGCGGAAGCCGGGTGACGACCCGCTCGAAGCAGCCGTCCCGGAGTCTTTGGACACACCCCGCGTGGCCTCCGTGCCGGCGGGGCTCCGTGTTCCTCTGCTTCGGGAGGCAGTCGCCGTGTCCACCGTGACAAAACGTGAAGACCACGATCCCCACGCCGTTCCGGTCCGTCGCCGGGCGCCCCGCCGCAGGGTGCTGTGGCTGCTGGCCGCGGCGCTGGTCGCGGGCGCCGGCGGCGGCATGGCCGGGGCCCTGCCGGACGGGCCCGCGGCCGGGGGCGCCGGGAAAGGAGGGATCCGGGCCGAGGGGCCACCGACGCTGCCGGCTCCTGCGCCCGTCGTCGACCTCGATCTGCCGTGGCCGCAGGAGGGACAGTCGGCGGTCGCCGTGACGAAGGTCGGCGTCCTGGGGGTGAACGGGCCGCAGCAGCCGGTGCCGATCGCGAGTGTCACCAAGGTGATGACGGCGTACGTCGTTCTGCGGGACCACCCCCTGCGCGACGGCCAGGACGGCCCGACGATCACGGTGGACGCACAGGCGGCGGACGAGTCGGCGTCGACGAGCGAGTCGACGGCTCCCGTGGTCGCGGGCCAGCGGCTCACCCAGCGCAAGCTGCTGGAGGTGATGCTGCTCCCGTCCGCGAACAACGTGGCCCGGCTGCTCGCCCGCTGGGACGCGGGCAGCGAGGAGGCGTTCGTGAAGCGGATGAACGCGGAGGCGGCCCGGCTGGGGATGACCGCGACGACCTACACCGGGGCCAGTGGGATCGAACCCACGACCGTGTCCACGGCCGCCGACCAGCTGGTCCTGGCCCGCGAGGCGATGAAGGACCCGGCGCTGCGCGCCACCGTGGCCCTGCGCAGCACCACACTGCCGGGCCGCGCGGTGCCGTTGCGCAACACCAACACGCTGCTCGACCATCCCGGGGTGGTGGGGCTGAAGACCGGTTCGAGTACGCCGGCGGGAGGCAACCTGATGTGGGCCCTGGAGGTGCCGGAGGGCGGCGACGGAACAGGACGCAGGCTCGTCCTCGGCGTGGTGCTGGGCCAGCGCGCCGGTACGACCCCCACCGAGGGCATGCGGGCGGCGTTGGAGAACAGCGGGCGGCTCGTCGACGCGCTGGGGCAGAAGCTGCCCCAGGTCCTGCCGGCCCTCGACGGCGGCCGCCGGGAGTGGGCGTGAACACGGACACCGACACGGGCACGGCCCCGCCGGCCCCCTCGCCCGGGGACGGGCCGGCGCCGGCCGACGGGACGGGACGCGACGGCGCGGGCACGTCCGCGTCCGGCGCGTCTTCCCGCCACCGTCCCCACCGTCCCCGCCGTCCCCGCCGTCCCCGCCGCTCCCCGAGCCCTTCCCCGGGCCCCGCCCCGCGCCGTGCGGCCCGCCGCGGCACGGGGCGGCGGGGGCGGTACGGGCCGCGCGGGTGGCTGCTCGCCGTGGCCGCGCTGCTCTGCGCCGCTCCCATGGCACTGAGCTCCCACCTGCCGAACGCGGTCGGCAACCTCGGCAGTCTCTGCCAGACGATGCTGCCGTGGTCGGGGCTGGGCGTCGTCCTGCTGCTGTGCTGCGCGGCGGTCCGCCGGTCGGTCCTGGCAGCGGTCGCCGTGCTGGTCCCCGCCCTGCTGTGGACCGCCCTGTTCGGGCCCGCTCTCCTCGACAAGAGGTCCGGCGGCGGGGACTTCACGGTGGTGAGCCACAACGTGAACGAGGACAACCCCGACCCTGGCCGCACGGCCCGCGCGCTGGCGGCCTCGGGCGCCGACGTCCTGGCGGTGGAGGAGCTGGCGAGCCGGGCCCAGGAGACCTTCCGGCGCGAACTGGCGGCCACCCACCCCTACTCCCAGGTACGGGGAGGGGTCGGGGTGTGGAGCAGGTACCCGGTCGAGGAGGTGGAACCGGTGGAGATCATGCCCTGGACCAGGGCGTTGCGCGCCACCGTGCGGACGCCGAAGGGGCCGGTGGCGCTCTACGTGGCGCACCTCGCCTCCGTCCGGGTGAACCCGGCCACCGGCTTCGCCACGACCCGCCGCAACGAGGCGGCGGCCAGGCTGGCCGAGGCCGTCCGGGCGGAGAAGCTCGCACGGATCGTGGTCCTGGGGGACTTCAACGGTTCGGTCGACGACTCCGCGCTGCGCGGGCTCACGGGGTCGCTGCGGTCGGCGCAGCGGGAGGCCGGCGACGGCTTCGGCTTCACCTGGCCCGCGTCGTTCCCGGTGGTCCGGATCGACCAGATCCTGATGGTCGGCCTCACGCCGCGTGCGGCGTGGACACTGCCCGCCACCGGCAGCGACCACCTGCCGGTCGCGGCGTCCCTGCGGCTCTGACCGGGCCGTGTGGCCGTCCCGGGTCCCGTCCGGGGCCCGGCCCCCCGACCCCGACGAAGCCGCAGGGCCCCGGCACGGCCCCCGCCGCCCGGACGGTTACGATCGATCACTCGCGGGCCCGGACGAGTGCCGCTCTCCGGGCGAACACATCGGAGAACCCTTGTCCGTCATTCGTGTGCCCGACCCGGTCGGCGTGCTGCTCGTCGAGGACGACGCGGTCATCCGCCGCTCGGTGCAGCTGGCCCTGGAACGCTACGGCTACGAGGTCGACGTCACCGGGGACGGGCTCGACGGCCTGGAGGCGTTCCGGGCCGGGGCGCACGACGTGCTGATCCTGGACGTGATGCTCCCGGGCCTCGACGGCATCAGCCTGTGCCGACGGGTCCGCGAGGAGAGCCTGACCCCGATCCTGATGATGTCCGCCCGGGGCGACGCCCTCGACGTCGTGGCCGGACTGGAGGCCGGCGCCGACGACTACGTGGTCAAGCCGGTGGACATCCCCGTCCTCGTCGCCCGCATCCGCTCCCTGCTGCGCCGTGCCACCTTCCACCGGGGTCCCGTCCCGGAGCCGGCACCGGACGAACGGGCTACGGGCGTGCCGGCCGCGTCTGCCGGAACGGCGCGGCCCCCGGAACCCCCGACGGCCCCCTCCTCGCCCGACCTCCTCGTCTTCGGCGGCCTGACCGTGGACCTGCGCGGCCTGGAGGTGTGCCTGGACGGGCGGCCCGTCCTGCTGACGCCCACCGAACTGCGCCTGCTGCTGGCCTTCGCGGAGAACCCCGGTGCGGTCCTGGACCGCCGTCGTCTGCTGCGCGACGTCTGGGACTACGGTTGGGAGGGCGACACCCGGGTCGTCGACCTGTGCGTGGTGCGGCTGCGCAAGAAGATCGGGGCGGACCGGATCGAGACCGTCCGGGGCTTCGGCTACAAGCTCGTGCGGGGCTGAGCGGATGGCCACGCGGCTGTTCGACCCGCGGTCCCTGCGATGGAAGGCCGCGGCCCTGGTCGCGCTGGCCTGCTGCGCGGTCGCCGCCGTGATCGGGGTGCTCGTCCACCGGGCGACGGCCCAGAGCGGTGAGCGGGCCGGGCGCGAACTGGCGGCCGCGCAGTTGGCCGCGGCGGAGAAGGAGTTCTCGCTCACCGGCAACCGGCCGGCCTTCGCGGACCTGCGGACCGTGGCCGGTCTGCCGGCACCGTTGGCGAAGTCGGTCGCCGAACTGCGGACGCCCGAGGCGTACGCGCTCTGGTATGACGTCAAGGCGCCGAACTGGCACTGGCTCTGGGCGGCCGCCCCGGTCGGCGACGACCAGGTGATCGTCGTGCGGACCGACATGAGGGCCCAGGTCCGCGGTCTCCAACTGCTGGACCGCAGCATGGTCAAGGCGGCGCTCGCCGCGCTCCTGGTCGTCGTGCCCGCAGCAGCTCTCGTGGCGGAGCGGATGAACCGGCGGCTGCGTCACGGTTCCCGTACCGCCCGGCGGATCGCGGACGGGGATCTCGACGCCCGGATCGGCAGACGGGGCCGCACCCGCGACGAGATCACCGAGATGTCGGCGGCGGTGGACGCGATGGCGGCCGCGCTCCAGGCGCGGCTCGCCGCGGAGAAACGCTTCACCGCCGACGTCGCCCACGAGCTGCGCACTCCGTTGATGGGCCTGGTCACCGCGGCGGGTCTGCTCCCGGAGGAGGACGAGGCGGCGGGCCTGGTCCGCACGCAGGTGCTCGCGCTGCGGGTCCTGGTCGAGGACCTGCTGGAGGTCTCGCGCCTGGACGCCGGTGCCGAGCGGGCACGGATCGACGAGGTTCCCCTCGGCGAGCTCGTCGCCCACGCGGCCGGGCAGGCCGGCGGTGACACCCGGGTGCGGCTGGAGGCTCCCGCCGTCGTCGCGACCGACCCGCGCCGGGTGGAGCGCATCATCACCAACCTCGTGGTCAACGCCCACCGGCACGGCGCGCCGCCCGTCGAGGTCACCGTCACCGGCGCCCGGATCACGGTGCGCGACCACGGGCCGGGCTTCCCCGACGACCTCCTCGCCGACGGGCCCCAGCGCTTTCGCACCGGTGCCGCCGAACGCGGCCGTGGCCACGGCCTGGGACTGACGATCGCCGTCGGCCACGCCGCGGTGCTCGGCGCCGCTCTGACGTTCACGAACGCCCCGGACGGCGGCGCCGTCGCCGTCCTCGACCTCCCGCGTCCACCCGGTTCGACCCGCCCGCAGGGCACCTGAACCCGCCGTCCGACGCCCGGGCGTGGCGTGCTCGCCGAAGGGGTACCCCGGAAGAACCCCGTCGGAGGTACGAACTTCAGGGCCCACGGACCGTTTCTGCGCGGTCGGCGACCGTTTCCCGGGCGCGGGCGGTATCGGGCCCGGATCGGGATCGGCAGGATGGTGTCGCATCGGCTGGTCCACAGCCTCGCGTACCCGGTCACCCGGCAGCTGTCCCGTTCTCCGTGTCGGCGGCGGGCCCGTTCGTTGGCGGTTGTTCAGCGGGTGCTGAGGTCGCGTCACCCGGAAGGGTGAGGTCGCGGTCGCTGTACCGCGCGGTGGGGTGCGAACCGCCTCCCCGGGGCGTTGTCGCCCTTGGCGGGCCACGACCGGGCTGTCGTGGCCCGCCAAGGGGGCCGGGGCACGCGGAGGGGTCAGATGGCTCCGCCGTAGTAGCTGCCGATCGTGCGGTGGTAATCGGGATCCGCGCTGTGCCGGTCCTTGTCGTACTCCGGCGAGTTCTTCACCTCGTCCTTCGTCCGGTTCACCCACACCGTCCGTTCGCCCGTGTCCACGCGCCGGATCGTGCCCGCGGGGAGCAGCACCTCCCGGCCGAAGATCCACGGGCCGGTGTCGACCACGATGTGTGCGGAGTCGACCTCCTCGGTGTGCCGGTCGATCTTTCCGATGTGGCCGTCCGTGGCCTCGACGCGGTAGCCCGTCAGGTCCGTGCCCGGGGCGTATCCCTCGGCGTTGCCGTAGTCCCACATTCCGCTGGTCATAGGAGCCTCCTCGGTTGGTGGTCCGTCGTCGTGGTGCGGCTGCCGACTTCCCCGGGCCGAGCGGAGCATGCACCCCGCCCGCTGGCCTTTTGTCCGGAACGGTGCCTCGGGCTCTTTCCACCGGGCGCCGGACCCTCGCGGGTTTGGAAATGGCGGCACGGTGAAGACGAGCGCTGACACCGGCCGTATTCATCGAGGTAGGAGAAGCGCGTGGGCGTCATCGCCTGGATTCTGATCGGACTGTTCGCGGGCCTCATCGCGAAGGCCCTGATGCCGGGCAAGGACCCGGGAGGCCTCATCGTCACGATCCTTCTCGGGATCGCGGGCGGTCTGCTGGGAGGCTGGCTCGGCAAGGTGATCTTCGGTGTCGATTCCATCGACGGCTTCTTCGATCTCTCCACCTGGATCGCCGCCGTCGTCGGCTCGGTCATCATCCTCGCCGCCTACCGGCTGCTCACCGGAAACAAGCCCCACCGCCACGCCTGAGGGTCGGTGCCCGGCAGGTCCACGGCGGCTCCGCCTGTACCGAGGGCGGAGCCGTTTCGACTGTCCGCCCCCACGGGCTGACCGCGGGGGCGGACATTCGATCACGGGCCGGGTGGCCGTCGGCTTCCAGGTCCGGCCCGGCAGCCGACGGCCGACCGGCCCTCGCCCGCCCGTCCGCGCCGTCCGGCCCCACGGGGTCCGCCGGCCGCGTCATGCCCGTGCGCCGTGCCGATTCGGCCGGGCACCGGCGGCGTGTGACCGCGTGTGACCGATAGGGGGCCAGGGCCGCGCCGGCCCCCGAGGCCCGGGTGCCCCGCCGTGCCGGGCACGAGCGACGCTCCTGCCCGCACCCGCCGTTCGCCGCGGCCGGCTTCACCATGGCCGGGCTGTGCCGAGCGCCCCGCCGCGCCGGTCGGAGCTGTGGCACGACAGTCGTCCCGGAGCACCGGGGGACCGGTCGTGGACCACCCGCCGCGCCGTCGCCGCGGGCTGGCCATCGGCATCGCTGCCCGCTGTCCCCTCACGGGCCGCCGCCTCTGCCGGGCCGTGGCCCCGTTCAGCGTGCTGCTCGCCCGCCGCGCGCCGCGGTGCCGGGCAGGACGACCAACCCGTTCGGGAGCACTTTCCACCGAGGGTCGGTGTGGGATTCGGGCAAGGAGCAGGAGGAGGGCGGTCGGGCCGGTGGCCGTGACGGGGTCGGGTTATGTGCTCGGCACCGACGCGCGGGCCATCACCGCGAGGTACCGCTCACCCGCTGATCCGGCCTGTCGAGGCCTGCCGGGGCCGGACCGCGTAGGCCGTTTCCGGCGGGCAGGAGCGCGGGCCGCTCCAGGGGCTGGACCAGGGCGCGGGTACCACGGTGGTGCTCCGGCGGGATCAGGCCGGCCGCCGTGGCGGGGGAGCCGAGGTGCCGGCGTCTGGCGGACGGCGGCTCAGGTGGCCGGTTCCTGTGCGGTGTCCGGCCGGGCGGGGCGGGGGCGGGGGTGCCGACGGGCGGGGGGCTGCGAGAATCCGGATCGTGACGGTCGACTGGAACAGGGACGGTGTGGTCTTCCGGCGTGCTGCCGGTGAGCACACGCACGAGGTGCTGGGCGTGCTGGACGAGGCCGCGGCCTGGCTCGGTGCGAAGGGTGTCCGGCAGTGGCCGGCGCGGTTCGGCGCGCACTGGGTCGAGGGTGCGATCGCCCGCGGTGAGACCTGGCTGGTGGACGTCGACGGCGAGCCCGCGGGCACGTTCACCCTGGACTGGGCGGACCCGGTGTGGGCGGACATCGGCGGCACCGCCGGGTACGTCCACCGGCTCGCGGTGCGGCGCCGGGTGCCGGGGCTCGGCGCGGTGATCCTGGACCGGGCCCGCGAGGCGGCCCGGGAGAGGGGCGTCGACGCGCTGCGCCTGGACTGCGTGCGGCACAACGGCCGGCTGCGGGCGTACTACGAGGGGCGGGGGTTCGTGCACCGGGGGGACGTGCCGGTGGACGGCCCGCCCGGGTCGCGGGTACAGGACGCCCGTCCGGCGGTCTGGCTCAGCCGTTACGAACTGCAGCTGCCGCCGGGGGCGTGATGGCGCGCCCGCGCGTCAGCGGGGGTCGCTACTGCGCGGGTCTCCTCGGCCTGATGGGGGTGTCGGCTTGTGCCACCGGCCGGACTGTGGCGGTGCCACGGGCGCGGGCACGCCGGCTTCCCCGCACCCTCACCAGGCCCGCGGCACGGTGCGCGCCGGTGCCGGCGGTGGTGGGCGACTGCCTCCGGCGCGGGTGCGGTGGCCGTTCGGTGGACGCGGAACTCGTTGCCGGCCGGGTCCTGAAGGACGGCCCGGGTCGGACCCGGGACGCTGTGCTCGCGGGCGGCGCTCGCCCCCGGACCGGCCAGCCGTTGCACCTGCTGCGCCAGGGTGATGCCGGGTGCGGTGGCGAAGTCGAGGTGCGCACGGTTCCTGCCCTGCCGTTGCTCGGCCGCACGCCGGAACCCGGGCGCCGGTGACTGCCGCGCCGTGACGATGACGAAGTCTCCGTCGTCCTGGGTGATTTCGCCTCCCGGCGCGGTGGCCCACCACCGGGCCGGCTCTTGCGGCCGCGAACAGCCCACCGTGATCATCACTGTGGACGGACTCATGGTCGCCACCCTGGCCACGGCCACCGACAACGGCCCTCATCACCTGTTCGCGGCCGTCCCACCCCACCGCCGGCACGCGCCGCGGTGAGCTCCGCGGACGAGCTCTTGCCCGTGCCTCGTCCCGCCGGGCCGTTACGCGTCGTCCAGCGGGCGGCTGGGCAGTTCGCGGCGGAGTACCGGGGCGATCTCGGTGAAGAACAGTTCCAGTGTGCCGAGGTAGTCCGCGCGGTCCAGGACCTCGCCGTCCACGTGCAGGTGGAGCAGTTCGTGGCCGAAGTGCGCGTGCTGGCCCAGCACTTTCTCGATGATCTGCTGCGGGCTGCCGACCAGTACCGAGCCGTGTTCGATCCAGTCCTCGACGGTGTCGAAGCGGATCGAGCCGCCGTCGAGGGCCCGGTTGACCTTCAGGCGGGCCTCGAAGACCGGGCGGTAGCGCGCCACCGCCTCCTGCGAGGTGCGGGCGCCGAAGTAGCCCGCCGTGCCCGCGCCGACCAGGGCGCGGGCCGGGTCGTGGCCGTAGGCCGCCCAGCGTTCCCGGTAGTGGCGCACGATCGCGGCGTAGGGGCCGATGGCGCCGGCGCCGTTGGGGGTGAACAGCGGGTCGCCGTGGCGGGCGGCGAAGTCGGCGGAGTCCGGGTTGCTCCCGGCGCCGTGCCAGATCCGGATCTCGGGCCGGAAGGGGCGCGGCAGCGCTTCGGCGTCCTCCAGCGAGCGGCCGAGCCGGCCCTGCCAGGTGACCTTCTCCTGCCGCCACAGCCGGCGGAACAGCAGGTAGTTCTCCTGGAGCAGCTCCCACTGGTTCTCCCGGGTGACGCCGAACAGGCGGGAGGAGCGCGGGTAGGCGCCCTTGGCGACGATCAGGTCCAGCCGGCCCCCGGCGAGGTGGTCCAGGGTGGCGTAGTCCTCGTAGGCGCGCAGCGGGTCGAGCATGCCGAGGGTGGTGACGGCGGTGAACAGCCGTATCCGCGTGGTGACGGCGGCGATGTGGGCGAGCAGGACGGGCGGGGAGCTGGAGACGGCGGGGCGGTCGTGCCGCTCGCCGATGCCGTAGGCGTCGAAGCCCAGCTCCTCGGCGAACACGGCGTAGTCGACGAGTTCGCGGAGCTGGTCGTGGTCCGGCTTGGACTGGTCGGGCAGGTGGGGCAGGAGCAGGAAGCGCATGGCGGTCCCCCCGGTGCGGCATAGAGCATCGAGTTGATGTGTCAACTCCAGCATGGGCGTGCCGGGTTGACACGTCAACCGGCTTCGGGGGTTTCAGGGCGCGGGCCGCTCGTCCTTCAATCGTTCCGTCAGGGTGGCGGAAATGCCGACGAGTGCCCGCCGCTGATCCTCCGTCAGGGGATCGGTGAGCCAGCGGCGGATGTGCGCCGCGCGCCGGGGCAGCGCGGCGGCGACGGCGGCCCGGCCCTCCTCCGTGAGGGCCACCACGGCGCCGCGCCCGGTGTCCGGGCAGGGCTCGCGGGTGACCAGGCCGCGCCCGGCCATCCGGGTCAGGTGGTGGTGCAGCCGGCTCTTCTCGAACTGGGTGACGCCGCTCAGCCGGTAGGGCCGCAGCTTCCCGCCGGGGGCGGCCAGCAGGGCCTGGAGGATGGCGAGGTCCGGCTCGGACAGGCCGGTCTCCTGCTGCAACTGCTGGGCGAGGCGGCGCCAGAACAGCACCTGGGTCTCGAAGAAGCCGCTCCAGACCTCGTCCTCCTGCTCGTCCAGCCACCCCGCCCGGTCGGCCTGCCCCGCCTGCCCCGTCCGCTCCGCCCGCTCAGCCATGCGGCCGATGCTATCGACCGCACGGCGTTGCCCGCGTTGCCGGCGCTGTCCCTGCGGGCAGCGCCCCCCGGAGGGGCAGGGCGCCGTCCGCCACCGTTTTGATCCGGCGCCGCCCCCGGGGGCGATGCTCGCCTGACCCGGACGACTCCCGGACCCCGCCGTAGGCGGAACGGGTGATGACCGACCAGGACGGCCCGGCCCGGAGCGTCTCTGCGAAGCCGTCCCCGACATCGGGCGGGCCGGCAACTGAGCCGGCGCCGCGAACGGCCGGTTCGTGGCCGGAAGAGCCCCCGGCCGCCACCGGTCCGCAGGTCTCGTGTCTGCGCCACGGCGGCCCCACCGCAGCACCACCGGGCCGCTGATTTTGCCGGGTCATTTGGGTTCGGGCACGGATTTCGTGAAGCCGATCAGTAGGTTGTCACGGTCTGTGTCGGCGGCTGGCCGCGACGAGGAGGAGTCGTTTCCGGAGCAAGGGCGGCTTCGCTCGACCGAACATGCCGCGCTTGAGGGCCTTGAGGTCGTTGGCGCGGCCCTCGACCGGGCCGGATGACCGGTCGGCGCTCATGCCGCAGACGACGGCGTCGAGGTCGGGGATCAGTCCGGCGGCGAAGCCGGCCGGGCCGCTCCGGCTGTAATCCCCAGTGCATGACGGAGGGCCCAGAGCGCGATACCCGAGGCCCTCCTGCTTCGCTCAGGCCGCACCTTCGAGGTGTGCTGCCCGCCACCCGGCGCACGCCGAGTGGCGAACCCGCTCCAGGGCCAGGAACAGTCGATACATGACACAGACCACATGGACCGAAGCCAGAATCGAGCTCCCCGCCACCGAGGGCGGCCACGCCGCAGACACAGGCTTGGCCCTCATCGGCCCGGACGGCTGGGTGCACGTCAAGCCGGACATTAGCGGCGGCGGGGGCTTCAGGTCCTACCCGCCCCAGACGGTCTCCAAGATCACCTGGAAGACCGATCCGTGGTCCGCGGACCAGTAGCGCACGCGAAAGGGCCCCGGCACCGAAGCGCCGGGGCCCTGCCTGCTGCTACGCCGCGCCGTCCGGATCCTTGGGCTATAGCCGCAGGCATAGGTCCTTCAGGCCCGACCGACATCCCCAAGCGCGGCTGGATCGCGATCCTCAGACGCACCGGCCGCGAGTCCTCGCCGACGAACTGCCGGACCGGGCCGCAGCGCTCACCTGATACGCGGTGCTGGCGATCTTCCCCGCGCTGCTGGTCCTCGTCTCCAAGGCCATGCGCCTGGAGCCGGGCCACGGGGAGGAGACTCCTACCGCGGAAAGGGGCGCCTTGTCGGCAGGGGCGCGCTACGGAGCTGCCGGCTCAACCAGACTTTCCTTCATGCGTGTTGACGGTCGTGGGCGCCCCGCGCCCCGCGGCTCCGGGAAGAGGCCCCGCAGAACCGGGGGTGGAATATCCCCCCGAGGCGGGCCTGGGCCTGCTAGGGTCTCCCTAGTTGCAGTAGTGGTTCCCATGAACTTTGTGTGCGCCTGCTGATGTTTCGCAGGCGCCTTTTTGTTTCCCGGCTCTTCCCCGGGTGGGTGCTCATCGCGGCGACTCGGAGTCCGCACTGTGCGGGCTTCGGACAGCCCCTTGAAGGAGATTTCTTTATGGCTAATGGCACTGTGAAGTGGTTCAACGCGGAAAAGGGCTTCGGCTTCATCGAGCAGGAGGGTGGCGGTCCTGACGTGTTCGCCCACTACTCGAACATCAACGCCAACGGCTTCCGTGAGCTGCTCGAGGGCCAGAAGGTCGAGTTCGACGTCACGCAGGGCCAGAAGGGCCCGCAGGCCGAGAACATTCGTCCGCTGTAGTTTCTGCCACGGCACCCGCCTGGTAGCGAGGGGCCCGCACCGCGTACACGATGCCCGGTGCGGGCCCCTCGGCATTGCGCCGCCATGCGCATTCCCCGGCCGTTCCCGGCCCCTGGCTCCGCCACCGGCGGCCATCCCCACGCGAGACGCGCAGCGCCGCGTCCGGATCGGCGCCCTCCCGTGACACCCACGGTTCGAGGTTCTTCGCTCCCGCCCCGCGGTGAGTGCTGACCTGAGGTGACGTGCCGCACGGTTTCACCGTCCACGCTCCGCACTCCATACTTTCGGCCCGTTCCCTGCGGCCTCCTGCCGGCGCCCCCGCGCTGCGGAGCCGCCTCGCGACGTGCCGCCCCAGGAAGGTTTCCCATGAACCGCTCCAGCCGCTCCCCGCACAAGAGCGCCAACTCCCGCTCCTCGGCCTCCTCCCGCTCCGGCGGCAGCTCCTTCTACGGCGACCGGCCCTCCAGCAGTGGGGGGCACTCGCCCGGACGAACTGGTCGTCAGGGTGTTTCCGTGCAGCGTGAGTTCGCGATGCCGGTGAGCACCACTCCGGCACTGCCGGCCGTCGAGACCTTCGAGGAACTGGACATGCCGAAGGCGTTGCTGTCGGTGCTGACCCGCCAGGGCGTCACCGCGCCGTTCCCGATCCAGGCCGCCACGCTGCCGAACTCGCTCGCCGGCCGCGACGTTCTCGGACGGGGCCGGACCGGCTCCGGCAAGACCATCGCGTTCGGTCTGGCCGTGCTGGCCCGCACCGCGGGCCGGCGCGCCGAACCCCGCCGACCGCTGGCCCTGGTCCTGGTCCCCACCCGCGAACTCGCCCAGCAGGTCACCGACGCCCTCACCCCCTACGCCCATGCGGTGCGCCTGCGCATGGCGACCGTGGTCGGCGGGGTGTCGATCGGCCGCCAGGCCCACGCCCTGGACCGCGGGGCGGAGGTCGTGGTGGCCACGCCCGGCCGGCTCAAGGACCTGATCCGGCGGGGCGACTGCCGGCTGGACGGGGTCGGCATCACGGTGCTCGACGAGGCCGACCAGATGGCGGACATGGGCTTCCTGCCGCAGGTCACCGAGTTGCTCGACCAGGTGGCCGAGGGCTGCCAGACGATGCTGTTCTCCGCGACCCTGGACCGCAACGTCGACCGCCTGGTCCGCCGATTCCTCAAGGACCCGGTCACCCACTCGGTGGACCCGTCCGCGGGAGCGGTCAGCACCATGGAGCACCACGTCCTCCATGTGCAGAACCACGACAAGAACGCCACGATCGCGCACATCGCGTCCCGCGACGGCGGGGTGATCATGTTCATCGACACCAAGCACGGCGCCGACCGCCTGGTGGAGGACCTGCTCGCCAACGGCGTGAAGGCCGCGGCCCTGCACGGCGGCAAGTCCCAGCCGCAGCGCACCCGCACCCTGGAGCTGTTCCGCACCGGCCAGGTCACGGCGCTGATCGCGACCAACGTCGCCGCCCGCGGGATCCATGTCGACGGCCTCGACCTGGTCGTCAACCTCGACCCGCCGAACGACCACAAGGACTACCTGCACCGCGGTGGGCGCACCGCCCGGGCGGGCGAGTCCGGCACCGTCGTCACCCTCGTCCTGCCCAACCAGCGCCGCGAGATGGCCCGGATGATGACCACCGCCGCCATCACCCCCGTCACCACCAGGGTCAGCGCCGGCGACGAGGACCTGGCCCGCATCACCGGCGCCCGCGTGCCCACCGGCATCCCCACCGTGATCGCGGCCCCCGTCGTCGAGCGCCCGCGCCGCAGCCCGTCCACGAGCCGCAACCGCCGCAGCCGCCCCGCCCGCACCGTGGGCGCCACCGGCACGGCCGCTGTGGGCCGGGTCGGCCAGGGTTCCTCCGGCCGCCGCCGGGCACCCCGCCGCGTCGACCTCGCCGCCTAGCAAGCAGCCCGGGCCCGGACCGCCGCCGTGGTCCGGGCCCACCGGACACACCGGCGCCCGCCGCCGGCCGTCCCACCGTCGTCAGCGCCCCGACCACCGCCGGCCCCGGCGGAAGCGACCCAAAGGAGTCCGCCCATGACCCTCACCCTCGAACCCCCCGCCGCCACCGCGGTCCGCGACCTCATGACCCACCCCGAGCTCCAGATCAGCGACGACGTCATGCTTGACGTGGCGATCCACATCCTCCACGGCTCCGGCGCCGACCACCTCCTGGTCCGCGACGACGACGGCCGCTGCGCGGGCCTCCTGACCCGGCGGCACCTCGCCCCGTTCCAGGCCCGCTCCCGGACCACCGCGCGTACCCCGGTACGCGACATCGTCCTCGACCGGGCCCCGTTCGCCACCCCCGACATGCCCGTCGCCACCGCGGCAGCCGCCATGCGCGCCCGGGACCTGGTCGTGTGGCCGGTCGTCGACCACGACGGCCACGCCGTCGGCCTGCTCACCCTCTGAGGGCACCCCTGAACTCGACGAGTTGCAGCGCGCGGGCGTCATCCATCTCCTGCGCGAGGCGTTCGACGCGATCGAGGCCGTCGAC
The DNA here is from genome assembly GCF_040296005.1 of Kitasatospora sp. NPDC002551. Lineage (NCBI taxonomy): Bacteria > Bacillati > Actinomycetota > Actinomycetes > Kitasatosporales > Streptomycetaceae > Kitasatospora > Kitasatospora sp. NPDC002551. Next base: position 340,105 of record NZ_JBEOWI010000002.1, read on the forward strand.
GGGGAGGACGGCGAGGTCGTCGAGATCACCGATACCTTCATCGGTGTCCATCCCGAGGGCGCGCTGCTGAAGAAGGCGGAGTACCGGATCCGCTCGTCCCCGCTCGGGCCGTTCTCCGACAGGTCGAACCACACGTGGGACATCTGTCGCCACTCGGTGCGGGCCTGGGCGGTCCCGGCTCCGCCGAGCACGCCCGTGAGGGTCATGCTCAGGCCCCACGCCGGCGAGGAGGACGGAACGGAGCCGTGCGCGGACGGTGGTGCGCTTCTTCAGCTTCTTCTCTCGTGTACTGCCGGAGCCGGGTCCTGACGCCCTATCCGGTTCGCGGAAGCGCTGACAAGGGGGCCGCGGTGTTCTTCCGGGCAGCATCGTGGCGCGACGGCGAATGGCCTGTGCATGCCGGGAACGGGGCGCCGCGAACCCCGAGCAGGGGACAGCCGGACCTCCATGGAGGCGGACGGAGGAGGGGCCGAACGCCTCCCGAGGCTTAGACCGTGTCCTATGTGGTGGTGGCTCGTTGATCGGGCATGGGGCGGGGTACGTGGAGTTGGATTGTTCCGGACGGGTTGTGGGAGATCGCGAGGCCTTTGATCCCACCGGAGCGGGTGCGGCCACAGGGCGGCGGAACAGCTAACACGCCTGATGAGACCCTGTTCGCGGCGATCGTGTACGTGCTGGTCAGCGGATGCGCGTGGCGCGCGCTGCCGCCCTGCTTCGGGGTGTCGAAGTCGACCGCGCACCGCCGTTTCCTGATCTGGTCGAGAGCCGGGGTGTGGGGCGGGCTCCACGAGGCCGTTCTCGAGCGCCTGGAGGATGCGGGCCTGCTGGACCTCTCCCGCACTGTGCTCGACTCCGCCCACGTGAGGGCCAAGAAGGGGGCGGGCTCACCGGTCCGAGCCCCGTGGACCGGGGCAAGCCGGGTTCCAAGATGCACGTCCTGTCGGACACGGGCGGACTGCCCCTCGTCGTGGGTGTCACCGCGGGCAACACCCACGACAGCAAGGCACTGAAGCCCATGGTCGAGGGCCACCTGATGAGACAGCCCACCTGGGGCGACCGCTACCGCAAGCCCGGGCGCCTGCACGCGGACAAAGCGTACGACGTGCCTCATCTGCGGAAATGGCTTCGTGGCAAGCGGATCGGCGTCCGCATCGCCCGCAAGGGCATCGACTCCAGCGAGCGTCTCGGACGCCGCAGGTGGGTCATAGAACGGACGATGTCCTGGCTGAGCGGCTACCGCAGACTCAACCACCGCTACGAACGAGATCCCCGCAACTACCTGGCCTTCCTCGGCCTCGCCGCCACCCTCTGCTGCTACAAGCGCCTGACCCGCCTCACCACATAGGACACGGTCTTAGCCGTTCCCGATCGCCGCCCAGCGCACCGGCCCTGACTGCTGAGTGGGTGCCAGATGGGGGCGGCCGGGCCGCGCTCCGCCGCGGGAAGGGCCCAGGAAGCCGCACGCGGGATCGCTCCGGTACGGCCGCATCTGGTGAAGTTGCCTTCCGGCTTCGGTTGAGAGGGGCCCGGTGGAGCAAGAGGCGCGCCAGGCAAGGCAGTTCGGGTACAGCGTCTCTCCCGTGGCGGCCCGGGAGACCCGGCAGGGCAGCGCCTGCGCGGCCGCCCTGGACGTCGTCGCCGCCGCTGGTTTTCTCGCCCGCGCGGGGTTCGGGCATCTGGAGGCGGGGCCGTACGCGCGCCCTGCGGCTGTGGTCCACCGTCTTCGGAGGGCCGGGACAGTCTTTCTGGGCGGTCAAGTCCGGAAGTGATGGCCGTTGAGCAGGGCGCTGCCGAGGGGGGTGAGTGTGTGCAGGACGGCGCTGCCGTGTCTGGTGGTGGTGATGAGGCCGGCTCTGCGGAGGATGGAGGCCTGTTCGCTCGCGGTGGGCAGTGACGCGCGGAGGCGCTCGGCGAGCTGCCCGGTGGTGCAGGGTCCGTCGCTGATGGCATGGAGGGTGCGGGCCCGGGTGCGGCCCAGGAGCGCGGACAAGGCGCCGTCGATCTCGTGGTGGGACGTCGTCAGCAGTGCGGCGGCGTCGGACACGCCGCGCATCACGGGCAGGAAGAGCAGGACCGGTGCCTGGTCGTCCGCCGGGTTGGTGTAGGAGATCGGCCGGGTCTGGCAGAAGGCGGACGGCACCAAGAGCAGGCCCCGGCCCTCCAGGTTGACGGTGCCGGTGAGAGTGCCCCTGCCGATCTCCAGTGTCGGTGGCTTCCAGCGGAACTCGGGTGGCAGTGCGGCGAGCATCGCCTCGGGTCCGTCCTGGGCGAGCCTGAGCGCGTGCGTGGTCTGTTCGGCCCGCAGCCGGGGCAGGATCCGCTGCCAGTGGGGGGCCACGGCAACACGGTGGACGTCCTGGAGGAACGCGAGCAGTTCCTCACGGTCCTTCCGGTCGTACGCGATGTCGCCCCACGCCACACCGGCCCAGGGGCCCGTGCAGCGTGAGTAGTGGTCCCGAGCCTCGGCGGCCGCCTCGAGTTCGGTGTGCAGGTTCTCCGCCGGCGCGGCACGCAGTGCCTCGATCCCCTCCTCGACGGACGACGCGGCGCCGGTGACGGTGAACAGGTCCAGGACGGTCTCCCGGAAGAGGGACGAGGCCGGATGGACGGGGGCCGGAGACTGGGTGTGGACCTTGTGCCGCCAAGCGCCGAACATCGCCCGGCCGTGCGGCTGCTGCAGGGTTGTCAGCGCGTGCAGCGTCTCGCCGAGCGGGCCCCAGGTCGCCGCTATCCGAGTCCTGGCGAGGTCCTGCGGGGTGAACGTGATGCGTAACACGTGAGGCTACTCCCGGGCTCTGTTCGGACGTCCACCTTCTTTCCGCCGCCCATCGTCTCCGGCCGTGCACAGCTGCTTCAAGTGGGCCTCACCACAGGTGTTTCGGCGACGGCCGAAAGGACTGGGACCGCGCCTACGAGCACCGTCAGGATGGAGCCCGAAGGCGACGGGCCGGGGGAACCGCGAGACACAAGTGGTTCCCCGGGCCGGAAGGTCGCCCGAAATCGAGAACCCATCCAAGGAGGCGTTCATGCGTATCCGCCATGTTCTCGCGGCCACCGCAATCGGTGCCGCGCTCACCGTGGGGGCTGCGGCCGCACCGGCTGTGGCGGCCACGCCGCCGGTTGCGACCCCCAGCTCGGCCGCGCTCTACTGGGTGAACTCGGGCGAAACGTTCAACCGATTCGACCCCTGCAACCAGCGCGGCGCGTGGTACTGGGACAACTACTCGAACGTCTACAGCTGGGACTGCCGCTGGAGCGGCAGCACCTACAAGCTGTGGCTCCAGAAGGGCTGAGCAACCCCTCTGACGGACCTGCCCCTCGTTTCTAGCGGCTTGTCACCCGCCCATGCCCCGGGGGCCTGGGCGGGACGGTGCCGCGAGACGAGAGTCGAGGTCCTGCCACTGCCCCAGGGATCGGGACGCTCCCTGGGGCAGTGGGTCTGTGGGTTGGTCGTGGCGACACCACGGTCTGAGCGGGCCGGAAGCAACGGCCTCTGGTCTCTCCGATAGCTGCCCGACACTGGTGGCCGCCCGCCGCGTGAGCCCTTGCGCGCTGGCGGGCGGCCTCAGAGGCGTTCAGGGCGGGGAAACTGGTCAGCTTGAGAGTCGGTCGACCAGGAGCAGATGGCGTGTATGTCCCCGGAACGCCCGGCTGGCTTTGTTCACGGGTTGCGGAGTCAGTTCGTCACGATTTCGGGAGGCGCCTGCTGAACGGTGGAGCCGATGTTCACGAGAACGGGAGCCACCCGCCGACGTCCGGCAACGGCGCGGTGCTCGCTCCCGCCTGCCCCCGTAGCCAGCGCTTTTGGCCTGAGCCCCAGACGACCGCTACCCGGCGGCCTTCGGTCGCCACCGAGGTGCTGACCGCTGTCGTGAACATCCGGCTTGGGCGCTGACTCCCAAACTGCTGTCGAAACGCTGCTCTGCGATGTGAACAGAGCCACGCGTTCGGTGTGCACGCCTGCACCCGCCCCCGCGTGCACGCGAGAAAGAACGCCGACGCGGCGCCCGGCGGCCCCCGCTCGGAACCGCGGCTGCGTGCGCGCGACGTCCCGCCGATCGGCGGCGTGGCCCAGGAGCTCGCGCTCGGCCAGGCGCGGTTGCGGGGCGACCGCAGGCCGGCCCGGCGCCTCGACACACACTCTCGGTCACACTCACCCCACACTCACTCAGCCCGGGAAAGTCCGTCCGCGCGGCCGTGGACAGGCATGATGGGCTGTTTATCGGGTGAGTGAGTACGGAGTAAGTGTGACTGTTCGTCACTGGCAACCCGGGCACGCGCCGGTCGGACCGTCCGGCGGACGCGGCGCACGCAGTCACCTGGGTGACCGCGGGCCGGGCCGGCTCGTTGTCGGGAACGGACCGATTCGCCGCCACCGTGCCGGAGGACCCTGATGCCCGATCGCCCGCCGCCGGCGCCGACGACGTCCAGGCCGCCCGCCTGCTCGCCGAGCAGGCGCTGAACGCCTTGGAGAGCGGGCAGCGCGACCTCGCCCGCGCGCTCGGCGCCCTCGCCCTGCTGCACGCCCGCCCAGCGGCCGACCCCGACGAGGCGGTACCGGCATGGGTGCCGGCGCAGGCCGCGCCCCGATCGAGGGAGCCCACCGCGCAGGACAGGATCCTGCTCGCCCTGGCCGCCGCAGACGGCGAGGGCTTCCGCCACCTCGATGAGATCACCGAGGCGTGCGGCATCCCGCGCAGAACGGTGGAGAACACGCTCACCCGCCTGGTCAAGGCGGGCCGGGTCGTTCGCAACCCGGCCACGCCCGGGGAGTACAGCGTCCGGCCGGCCGAGCCGACGGGAGCGCCGGCCCCGGCCGCAACCCCCTGAAAGGCCACAGGCCCCCGACCCCGGCCCGCGGCGCCGGGCGTACCCACGGGGCGGTGACGCCGGGTGACCTCCCCCTCCCTCCCCCCTGGCGCCGGAAGCCTCCCCGGCACAGGTCACGGGCCCGGGAAGCGTTCTCGCGGCGCCGGGGGAGGGAGGGGGGAGGTTGCGGAAAGTGGCGGTGGTGACCTGCCGTCCGGAGTCCGGCCCCGGCTGCCGCACGCGGGTCCTGGTGTGGGTCCTGACGTGGGATTCCCCCCCCGCTGGCACCGCCTGCCCCGTTTCCGCTCGGGTGCCGAAGGCGGCTGCCGGGGCGGGGGCGTCGGTGGTGGCGGCGAGGAAATGTGTGACGGCCGGGCCGGTTGGCCGGCCGGGTATCGGCCGGCCAACCGGTGCGCGCGGGTGCCGGTCAGGCTAGGCGGCCCTCGCGGGCGAGGGCGCCGAGCCAGTGGGCGGAGGGCTTCGGGGTGCGCGCGAAGGTCTCCGGGTCCACCGCCACCAGGCCGAAGGT